>CAZTHA010000163.1:0-9431 GCA_964613435.1 uncultured bacterium | reverse complement strand
GGGATGATCTTGTAGAGGTTTTTAATTTCCTGTGGAACGCTTGTAGCTGGCATAGCTAGCCTCCATATTGATAATGATTCTGACTAAAATGATAGCACATTTAAGCAGCCCCTGAAAGCAAAAGCAAGTCAGAGTTAAAACGCGTTATAAAGGTTGGGATTCTATTGTTAACCTATATTATTGCCAGGTTTTAATCAATTTTTGCATTGCCTGTGCCGGGTTCATTTTCAAATGGCCGATGCTGCTGCCCAATCCGCTGAAGATGTCTCCGCCAGGGCTCAGATAAATGGCCATGGCAAGATCTTTTTGCGAAAATATGGCAAGATTACAGATTGTATTTGGCTTTGTGAAAGCCTTTACAGGCTTTTTCTGCCACCCTATGGTAATCGTTTGGCCGTCAGCGCCAAACAATCGACAGAGGCGTATTCCGTCTGAAGTAAGGCTGAAATAGTTTTGCCCTGCCAGATAAGAGCGCTTTATCAATCTATTTGAACTAAGCTTCAATAATGCAATGGCGATCTCATTACGATTGAGGGTAGATGCAAACATGGCATTGCGCGCAGCATCTGGCATTATTCCTATGCTCGAGACATGAACCGGGTTTCCCATTTCCAGCATAACTTGCCCAAGGGAAAAGCCTAACCGGGGCGGAGTGCTCTCATCAAGCATGCTGAGCGTACTTAGGGCGCGAAGAACCATCTGCTCTGGTGGCGAAATCCTTTTTTTAAAGGTGAACCATCGGTCAGGTAGACCATGAGATGCCAGTTTGCATGCTTCGGCCAAGGCTTCCTGCGGCGTAAACGCTGGTGAAAAAGAGATTTGACCGTCGCTGAGCTGAGAAAAAATTACCCCTTTGTCCTGTGTAATGCCGACAAAGAGTTGGCCACTTTGATTAAGGCGCTGTGAGGTTATACAATAAAGAATTTCATGGGCAGTCATACATCGTAAGCGTTCGATTTCAAGATCTTCGATTACTTCTACTTCTTTAAAGTCGCCTATTTGCACCAGAGTCGCAAAAATTGTTGAAGAAACCGGCTCAGGAATTTTTTGCAAATGAGTCTTAACAATTTGAGCCGGTGAAAGAGTAAGCCATTTTTCGGGTTCATTAATTTTATCTGGTACAGGCGGGCGCTTTGACTCGATGTTTTTGCCTGAAAGACCCGCGCGAATTGCCTCGATAATTTTTTCGCTGTCTGAAACAGCCAGGCCATGGCCTTGACTCTCCAGCTGGGCATTATTGTCAGAGGTCACCGGCAAACTTCTGTTGATAGAGAAGCTGAAGTAACCCGCCTGGTCCGCGCCAGCATAAAAGTCGATGAAAGCCATGGTTCTTACCATTTTTACCTTCGCACCTTTACCGGGTAATACATAATTGGCTTTTACACGAATAAGTTCGTTTTTGTCGCCGACAAATCTTCTTTCACATACCTTTTCACCGTATTCTTCTTTAAATGACCATTTATCTTGAAGAGAAGCGATCTTTTTGAAGTTGCCCTGATGAGGATGGGGACTGCGTGCATAATAAGTGAGATACATGTTGCAGGCCGTTCTAGGGCCTTTGCCTGCTTCACCATTTTGGAGAAGAATGTTGTAGTTGCATGAAAGGTCATCTTCTTCAACCAGTTTGGCTTCTGCACTGAGATACTCGCCAAGAACCTGTGCGGCTGTCTTGGCAGCTTTTTTATAAAATTCGGCGTTGGCAGCCATAAGGCTTGATGATGCCAATGCCAAAACCGTTCCGATCAACGCGAGAATTTTAAAGCTTTTCATTTGCTGCGGCCTCCCAGTTTTCTGATTTCTTCACGGTACAATTTTCTTTGTTTCATGAAGCTGTCTCGAGTTGCCTTGTTCTTACTGTTCTTTGCCATCTGCAGACAATTCTCTGCTGCTATGGTGAGGGCAGCGATTTTATCTTCATTTATTTTGGCTTTTTCCAGGCGCTGACCCGGAACTACACAGGAATTGTAGAAATCCATGACCTGGTTGACCGTTTGATTGGCCATTATCTTTACCGGAGTCGAAAAATTTACCTGGTTGGTTTTCATATTGAATTTTTCTTCAAATGCCTGGTTCAGGCCAAGGGTTGACGATGCCAGATCCATGGTTTTGGTCAAACCAAAGTTGATAAGCCCGAGAGGTGAATACTTCGATCCAACGAACTTTTCAATTCCAGCACTGATAGCTGAGCGCGAAAGAGCCTCTGCTTCAGACTGGCCTGCATCTCGATAAAGATTGTATTCAACAACCAGATTGGCCACGTCGATTCCATGGCCGATGCCGTTTATCAGTTTCTCGTTGCCGGCGGCCTTGTTTTTGATTCCCTGCAATAGTTTGCCGACAAAGCCTTGGCCTTTAGTCACATCATTAGCTGTTTTGCCAAGATCGACCATTTCGTCGCCGGCATTGATGAGCTTTGCGTTAAGCCAATTAGAAGCATCCTGACCGGCATCCAGTGCTTTTACGGCGGCTTTACCTGAGCCTTTCATGCCAGACTCGATAACGGTATCGGCAAACTTGAGCAACCCGCGACAAGATGAATTGCCCAGTTCCAAACTTCGAGAAATAACATTTCCAAGGCCATTCACTACTTTCTTGAGATTTTTGACCAGAAATGCGGTTTTCCCGGTTTCCGTGAGGCCGTTAACCGCTTTTTTATAGTCGTTGAATCTGGAGGTTATCTGACCTGCAAAATCGCCCATTGTTTGAGCCATGCTGCCGAGGGTACCAGGTATATCTGAAACTTTGAGATCTGATTTTAATTGATTGCTCAATTTTGCCGCGTTGGCGAAGAAGCCTTCGTATTCTCTGAGGGCCTTTGCCAAAGGACCCGCGGATTCACCTACCAGGCTGGAAGTTTCACTAATGGTCCTGGCAAGTCGATGTAGCATTTTGGCCAGATTTTTCGCCTGCCCGGCATCGAGAACCTCAAACTGTTGGTAGTATTTAACCAGATCGAGAGCTTTGCTGATATAGTCGGTGCCGTCTTTAATCTTGCTCAGACCGTCAAGCATCTTGTCTGGACTTTCTTTGGTAATGATTGGCAGGCCGTCATCACCGGCTTCCAGGGCGTAACGGTCTGCGGCGCTCATCGTCGTTTTCATCAGTTCCCAGTGTTCTTCAACAATTGCCTGGCGTGCTTCATCAAGATTCCCGATGACCTCGCCAGTCGCAGGATCATAGCTGACATGGTCTTCGAGCACGTCGATAAGACTGTAACCTGGGTCCATTCGATAATCGATGACTGCATTTCTTTTATAAGCAGAAGTTTCAAGGTTATAAAACTTGATCAGGCGTGACAATTTCTCTTGCTCTTGCGCTTCTTTGTTCGTTTTTTCATTTTGCGCTGATAGCTTGGCCTCAAGAATTCTTATACCCTGCGGTTCAACAAAGGATGAGAGACGAGCAAGGGCGTCGCCGGGACTATCCTTGAAGGTTTTAAGGAAGTCGGCTTTGTGTCCAGGTTCCTTCCAAACGCTGTTTTGCCAGTTTTCAAAAATCTTTTCTCGTTCCTGGCTTGAAATGCCATAGCCTGCCATGCGTAGCTCTGCCGCTTGGGAAAAGATTTTAGTTCTGACCCGGTTGAGAATATCTCCATCGTTGAGTTCACCGCGAAGTATGAAGCTGACTCTCTTGGGAACAGCGTCTGCGCCGATCAGTGGCTCAAGCACAACTTCCAAGTCGAGCTTTCTTGTCGCTTCGCCTGCCGAAGGGGCTTTAAGCTGTAGTTCAACTATTTTTTCCCGGCGGTCTATTTTCGCAATTTTACGCCCCAGCTCTTTGCCAGTCCATGGATCATAAGCTGCGAGAGAAAATGCTGTAATACCATTTAAACTGGCTTTGCTGAGCACTTTAATTGATAATTTGAAATTTTCTCCAGGGCCAATGCTCTCATCAGCAGGGGTTGTGATTGCGGCAATTCCCAGTCCCGTTCCATCTGCAGAGTCGACCATGGCTTTTTCAATTTCCTGGTTTTCAGACTCAATTTGTTCAAGAGTTTTGTCGGAAAATTTTTCCATTATCTTTGTAAAAGTCTCTGAATCAGAAAGGGTTGGGTTGTCGGGAATGTAATCAGGGACAAGTTTCTGGAGTTTGTCTTGCAATTCGAGAATTCTTTTTGCGGTTGGGCTAAGTGGTTCTTGTCTCGGTTTTGTCACTGAAACCTTGTCTGTAATGGTTTTTTGATCATCAGAAGCGTCGGTAATGACAGGAGGCTTTTCTTCTTCATTCTCTTTCGTCTTTGATCTACGAATGATAGATGCTCTGAGAATTGCTTCCCTCGACTGTTGGAAAATTTGCCCGGCTATCTGTTCAATTGTTTCAAGGTTTTTTCTGACCAGATCAGAATCATTTTTGCTCCCATATACTTTTAATGTAGCTTCGAATTCTATTTGAACCTGCGGATTACCCGGTTGAATGAAAAATAGTTTTATCGCAGGGCAAAAGGCTTGATCTTTAGCGCCGGTTTGGGTTGTCTTTATGCTGACGACTGGGCCATCACCGGGTTGTGGGCCTGTTGGAGCCTGTTTTTTTTCACCATTTTGTTGTCTGAAAAACTCGCCGACTCCCTTGAGAAAACCTGAGCCTTTATTGGTTGGCGCCGGTTTGTTGCTATTAATTGTGGCATCGTCTCCAGTAATATCCACGCCATCGAGAAACATGCTGCTTGAGGTTTTTCCCACGACTTCAGATTCGAGAAGAGGCAGGCGATTATACCCGGCTCCCGGATCAGTGCTGATAATTTCGATTGCTGTAATCTCGCCATTCTGACCGGAAGATCTTTTGCGAATTTCGTATTTGTCGGCTTTGCGGGCGAGAAAATCATTCCAGGTCGGGTATTTCTCAGGAAAAGAAAGAACTTTTTTGTAAAAGGCGTTACGTTTTTCTTCGTCAGAATTTGGATAGAGAACTGAACATTCCAGCATACCCTTCGTAAGGCCGTTAAGGCCTTTGCTTCGTGTTATTTCTGCTGAAAGTTTGAATGGAATACCGTCAACCTGATGAAGTAAAGTCGAACCTATCAGATCTATTTTGGTTGTTACCGGCTCCTTCAACTCAGTATTCGTTTTGAAACTAACCCCAAGTTTTAAAGCAAGTTCAGAAACAAGAACGTCCGCAAAAACCTTTTCAATCTCTTTTTGCCGACTATGCGCCATTTTTTTTGATAAGGCATACTCTCCTTCAATGTCAACGGCTGTGTCGGCATTGGCAATAAATGGAAAGAGGCTTATCATAATTATTGCGGCTAATACTGGTGTCGATCTGTTCACGATTTCCCCCTCGATTTGATTGCCATATTAAACCATAAAAACAGGCTTGTGTCATTGGAGAAAACCGCTATTACTGGTGTTACAAAGGGTTATCGTTGCAGAAAATCAATTGCCAGGCTGCCTGGCTGAAGAACATAGGCGGAAAATCCACCACAAAGCATTTCGGTGAGCATTTTATAAGGGACAAAAAAAATCTTGGCAGCAACACCGGTAACAACAAGCGTAACCACAATTAAAAGGCCGAGAATCTGCAACTTTTCCTGCCACTTTTTGAACTTTTCCGGTAACAGGCTGAACAGAAGATAACCGCCGTCGAATGGAGGAATGGGCAAAAAATTGATCAAAAATATACCCAAGCTTATTGAAAAAAGGCGAAAGAGCAAGGTGTAAACAAAAACTCCGGTAGTGGTGCTGGCTAAGTGGAACAGGCTGTCTGTAGCTGGTATCGCGCTGATCAAAAGGCCAGAAATCAGGAACAAAATCACATTGGCAATCATTCCCGCAAAAGCGAAAACTATTTTGCTTGATCGACCTTGGGTTGGCGCTAAAGCAAACTCTATTCTTTTTCCCCAGCCAAAAATGAAAGGAAAACCACTGATAACAAGGCAGACTGGCAAGAGGGTGCCAAAAAGGTCAAGATGAGAAAGAGGCTTAAACTTCAGATTTTCTGTTTCTTCTGGCCCTGAAAGCTTTCTGGCAACGGCAACATGGCTGTATTCATGGATTAGAATAACCAGAAGAAAGGCTGGCAAATCAAAGCTGAGCTGGTTAAAAATATGTTCTAAGGTCGCAAAATTCATGATCAGACTATATCACAAAAAACCTGTTGGCTTGAATAATTCGTTTTGCGGCTTGACAGTTACAGGCAAATAACGCATTATTGCACACAAATTTCTGACCTTTTTACAAATTTTGCTGGAGATAAATAATTGCAGGATTTCAGAGAATTTCTAGAAAACAATATTGTTGTATTTGATGGCGCGATGGGCACAATGCTTTATCAGAAAGGTGTTTACATCAATCGTGTCTATGATGAGCTGAATCTCTCTCAACCCGCTCTGGTTCAGGAAATTCACCGCGAATATTTGGCGGCGGGCGCAATGGTGCTTGAAACCAACTCTTTTGGGGCCAACCGCTTTAAACTGCAACCGCATGGCCTGGCCGACAAGCTCGAAGTCATTAATTTTCAGGCTGCAAAGCTTGCCCGAGAAGTTGCCGGCGATAAAGCATATGTTGCCGGAGCAATTGGTCCTCTGGGCATCAGAATTGAGCCCTGGGGCAAAACTTCGGTCGAAGAAGCCGAAGCCGCATTTCTTGAACAGGCCCGCGGTTTACTCGCTGGCGGCGTAGATCTTTTCATTCTTGAGACGTTTTTCGATATTAACGAAATTCATCAGGCGATTAAAGCGGTTAGAAGCATTACCGACAAGCCGATAATCGCATCGATGACCATCAACGAAGACGGAAACGCACTATACGGGACCAGTGTCGACGTTTTCACCCCAAAGCTGGAAGCCTGGGGCGCCGACGTTATTGGCTTGAATTGTTCCGTCGGTCCCAAGACCATGTTCGATGCCATTGAAAAAATGCGCGAATTAAGCAGTCTTAACATGATCGCCCAACCGAATGCCGGATTACCCAAGGTGGTCGATGGACGCATGATCTACCTTTGCAATCCAGAATACTTCGGGGAATACGCCAAGCGTTTCATTCAGGCTGGAGTAAGGTTGATTGGCGGCTGTTGCGGAACAACTCCGGAACACATCAAATGGGTCGCCAACGCTGTTAAGGCGCTTACGCCAGGTGGACGCAAGATAATTTCAACCACTTCGCGAAAAAGATCAGATGTTGCCGGAAATATTGAGATTGTCCCGATGGAAAAGAAGTCTTCTCTTGGTCAAAAGCTTGCTGACAAGAAGTTTGTCGTCACCGCAGAGTTGACTCCACCCAAAGGCTGTAACCCGGAGTCGGTAATTGATCGAGCCAGGCAGCTTAAAGAAGCTGGTATAGACGCCATAAACATTCCTGATGGGCCGCGTGCTTCTGCTCGCCTCAGCCCTTTGGCCATGTCATTATTGATTGAACAGAACGTTGGCATTGAAACGATACTTCATTATTGTTGCCGCGACAGAAACATTCTTGGCATCCAGTCAGACTTGCTGGGCGCTTATGCAATCGGATTGCGGAATATTCTCGCAATTACCGGCGATCCGCCAAAAGTTGGAAATTATCCCCAGGCTACAGCAGTTTTCGATATCGATTCAATCGGTCTGGTTAACGTTATTCATCGCCTGAATCATGGCGCCGATCTTGGCAATAACCCCATCGGGCGCCCAACCGGCTTTCTTGTCGGTGTTGGCGTGAATCCCGGTGCAATCGATCTTGATCTTGAAATTAGCCGATTTGAATGGAAAGTTGATGCCGGTGCCGAGTTTGCCATTACCCAGCCAGTTTTTGACGTTGAGTTGCTCGAAAAGTTTCTCGATCGCATCAGACACGTGCGAATTCCTGTGTTAGCGGGAATATGGCCGTTGGCAAGTTTGAAAAATGCCGAGTTCATGAACAACGAAGTGCCGGGTGCCTCAGTCCCTGAGCCCCTGATGCAAAGGTTGCGCCGTGCCGACACCGTCGAAGCTCAGCGCGAAGAAGGGGTTGCCATTGCCAGAGAGGCTCTCGAACGGATCAGACCAATAGTCGATGGAGTTCAGGTCAGTGTTCCGTTTGGACGAGTCGAAAGCGTCTTGAAAGTAATTGAAGTGCTCTGAATGCTACAGGTGGAAAATTCATGAAAAGAATCTCAATAGATGATTTCAGAAAGTTACTGCAGGAAAAAGTACTTGTGTATGACGGTGCCATGGGTACCAACCTGCAGGCGCAGGGCCTGACCTCCCAAGATTTCGGCGGATGCGATGGCTGCAGTGAAGCTCTAATTCTTCATTGCCCCCGGGCAGTGAAAAAAGTCCATCGGGATTTCATCGAGGTCGGTTGTATGGTGCTTGAAACCAATACTTTTGGCGCAACCCGAATCACCCTGAAAGAATACGGTCTGGAAGATCGTGTTGCCGAAATCAATCGCCGAGCCGTGGAAATTGCCCGCGAAGCTATCGATGATTCTTCTCCATCCGAGCCCATTCTTATTGCCGGCTCGATTGGCCCAACTTCCCAACTGCCATCCCTCGGGAATATATCTTTCGACGATATGGCCGATGCCTATTTTGAACAGCTTTCAGCCTTATGGGATGCGGGGGTCGATATCTTTCAAATCGAAACCTGTCAGGATCTGTTGCAGATAAAATCCGCTCTCTTCGCAGCAGAGAAGCTGTTTGCGATTAAAAAGGAACGCTGTGTCGTAGTCGTTTCAGTCACTCTCGAAGCCGCCGGCACCATGTTGATCGGTAGCGACGTCAGCGCGATCACTGCCACACTCGAACCCTATGATTTTATCGACGTTTTGAGTATAAATTGTGCGACTGGTCCGAAAGAAATGATGCGGCACGTGGCTCATATGGCTTTGAACTGGCCAAGGGCAATTGCCGTTATGCCCAATGCCGGGCTTCCGGAAAACGTTGATGGCAGGCCTGTCTATCGCATGACTCCTGAAGAGTTTTCAAACTGCCAGTTGGAATTCGTGCGTGAATATGGGGTAAATATTGTCGGTGGCTGCTGCGGAACCAGTCCCGAGCATCTTCGCGCCGTCGTTGAAAAAGTCGCGAATTTGCAGCCCAAAAAACGGGATGTGAAGATTCTTTCCCAGGTCGCCAGCCTTTTTTCTGCTGTTGCGCTAAGACAGCAGCCAGCACCGGCAATGGTTGGTGAAAGAACCAACGCTAACGGCGCAAAACAGTTTCGTGAATTGCTCGCAGCCAATGATTGGCAAGGAATGACTGCCATGGGCAAAGAACAGGCCGCGGCGGAGCTCATTTGATCGACCTTTGTGTCGCCTATGTCGGTCGAAATGAAATTCATGACCTGCAAACGCTGGTTCCGATGTTCGCAACCCAGGTTAACTTGCCGCTGGTAATAGATTCAACCGATCCTGCGGCAATTGAAACTGCTTTGAAAAGCCATGGCGGCCGTTGTGTCATTAACTCGGTTAATCTCGAAGATGGTGGAAAGAGGCTGCGCCAGATTGCTGGCCTGGCTCGACGTTTTGGTGCCGCGCTG
>CAZTHA010000162.1:0-9431 GCA_964613435.1 uncultured bacterium | reverse complement strand
CCCTTGCATAAAGCCGCCGGGCATAAATACGGTGACATCACCGCTTTTTTGCTTGAAAATGGGGCAGAAGCCGATGCCCAAAACCTTGCATCGCAGACTCCTTTGATGTGCGTTGAGAAAAATGTGGACAACGCTGTTCTTTTACTCGATGCCGGTGCCAATGTCAGAGCCACCGACAATAAAGGTCGCACGCCATTGCATTTTGCCGCCAAAAACAACCTTGCCGATCTGGCATTTTTTCTGATCAAAGCCGGCGCTGATGTCAATTCACGCGATGATTCAGGCAAAACGCCCCTGCATTTGGCCTTTGAAAAAAGATGGTCACAAGACACATTGCCCGGTTTTGTCGATTTCATGCTCGACAAGGGGGCAGACATCAATGCGGTAACCTCTGACGGTAAAAGCCTCCTGCAGATTGCCGAAAAGCTTAACAATCATGAAATTATCAGCTACTTACTTGATAGAGGCGCTATTTGTGATATAGTCGCCTCAGGCACTGGTGAAATTGCAACCCAGACCCTGATTTTAAACGCGCTACAGACCAACCGCAGCGGAATCGCCTTCTGTTTCGCGCAAACGCTCGAGCCAATAGAGAGCCCTTTGCTGGTAAATGATGCGGGAGAAAGCTTGCTGCATCTGGCGGTTAAAAACCGTAATTCAGATTTGGCCAAACTCCTTATGAAAAAGGGTTTTGATCCGAATTTTCAAAGCAAGGATGGCCGTTCAGCTTTGCATTTAGCGGTCAACAGCGACATTGAAGAAGCAATCGTCTATCTGCTGAGAGCAGGAGCAGATCCCAATCTTCCCGACGCGAAAAAAATAACTCCGATTCAGGAATCAATTAGATTTTCGAGGCCAGGGGTTGTCTATGAGCTTCTTAGGCATTTTAATCCTGAAAACGTTGATAAAACAGTTGAAACGGGTCTTCTCGATGCTATTAAAGGAAATCGGCGACCATTGGCATATCTTGCGCTGGAAAATAAACCGAAACTAGAAGAAAAAGATGAGCATGGATTGACACCATTGTTTTACGGCATTAAAAATCGTTGGCGCGAACTTTCTTTGCGCCTGATAAAAATGGGCGCACAAGTCAATGTTGCCGACGAGAAAGGCTTATCGCCGCTGCATCTGGCTGCAAGTTACGGCGATAGAATGCTGGTTAAACAAATGTTGAGGAATCATGCCAATGTCGATGCCGAAGATAATTTTGGGCAAACTCCGCTTTTTTACGCAATCAAGGAGGTAAGAACCGAGGTTGCTGAGCTGTTGCTGGAAAATGGTGCGAATCTGAGGCATTGCGATGATTTTGGGCGAAACCTCCTTTTTCACTGCTACTATCGAGAATACGGATTGGGTACGCTTGCCTGGCTGGTTCAACTGGGGCTGCCGATCAATTCCATTGACAGATATGGTAACACTGTATTTCACGAAATTGTGCGTCCGACACACTGCCTGAGCAAAATTAAAAAGGCTTTGAAACTGGGTGCCGACTGGCATATTGCCAACAAAAGAGGCGAAACACCTTTCACCATAGCTTTGTACGGCCACAATGCACATCTTCTTGATTATGTTCTCACCCTTAAAGACGACATGGTTCGGGCCAAAGAAAAGATGAACCTGGTAATGCATCATTGGTTGCAAAACAAATCCTATTCTTTTCTAGAAAAGGCTTTGTCTGCAGGAAATTCGCCGGAAATGCCCGATAATGACGGAAAAACTCTACTGATTAAAGCAATCGAAACAGAAGACCTGGTCGCTGCCGAGATGTTGTTTGCTGCCGGGGCCAAGCTCGACCCGGTCATCATCGAAGCGCCAAATATGGTTCTCAATGCAATTAAATACAATAGAATCAAGAGTTTGCAATGGCTGTTCGACCACCATGTCGATCTTGATTTAAAGACTGAGGACGGTTTTTCAATTCTTTGGAAAACAGTGGGCAACTGGACATTCTTTGATTTCCTTCTTGATCGTGGAGTTGATCCGCGCTTCAATGAACTACTCGATGAAAAATTGGCCGGCGTTCGTTCGGCCCTTCTTGAAAAAAAAGAAGGACGGGAAAGATTGAAGCGTATCGCCGGGCCAGAATTGAAAAAAATTGTTTTTGCCGGAGATAACGAAGTTGACCGCTATCGGGAAATAAGAAATTTCGTGAGACGCGGTGACCTCGATGGTTTAAGGTTCGCTTATGATCTGGGCTTTGAAGTAAACAGCAGGGGAGCCAGGGGCAACAGTCTTCTGCACACGGCAATTCTGTATAAGAAATTGGATGTTGTTAAACAATTGATAGAGTGGGGCGCAGATGCTGATGCGAAAAATGATTCGGGTGAGGCTCCGATACAGTATGCAATAAATTACAAGGCCAATGATATTTTTAATTATCTCGCCGAAACCGGCGTAAGCCTGGATAGTCGGGAAAAGTTCAGCGGTGCTGGTCTACTGCATCTTGCCGCGAAACGACCTCTTTCAGAGAAGGTCTTTGTAAAACTATTCAGTCGTGGTTTTAAGGTTAACGATCTCGATAAAAATGGGGCAACTCCGCTGTTGTTCTCAGTTGAGCATGGCTGCGAGGAAACGGTGGACTATCTGTTGCAGGCTGGAGCCGATCCGAATATTGTCACGAAAGCAGCCAGTTCAACGCTGCGCACGAAAACTTTACAGGAGAAGGACTTTTACTTTTATCGCAGCGACTATCATATCACCAACTGGCTAATCAGTGGTGTCGGACCGCTTGCCCGGGCAGCCCTTCGCGGACAAGTCTCGCTTATAGAAAAACTGGTTAGCAAGGGTGCCCGGCTTGATGCCGCCGATGAACTTGGTAATACGCCATTGCATCTGGCGGTTATGGGAAACTCGTATTTTGCGGTTGAAGCCCTTCTCAAGGCCGGTGCGCCAATTCTGATTGCCAACTGCGATGGCCTGACTCCGCTGGAATTAGCCGAAAAAAGAAGCTTTTTTCAAATTGCGAAGGCAATCTGGCAGAAGGTTCCACTAAATCTAACCCATGACCCGACTGAAGTTAGCCCGGTAAAAGACGGACAATTTCCCCTGCATGAGGCAGTAAAAGACAAAAGAATTCACGATCTGCGCTGGATAGTGCGCCGAGGCGCAAAAATAGACGAGCTCGACGACGATGGGCGAACCCCTTTGTGGCTGGCAGTTAAAGGTGCATACCTGCCTATGCTGCAAATTCTTCTCGAATTGGGGGCTTCGGTGAACGCCGCCGGACCAGACGGGCAAACGCCATGGCTCAAAGCCTTCGAATATGGTCATTCTGAAGAACTAGTGTCGGTTTTGTTCAAGGCTGGAGCTAAAGTCGATTCTGTTGACAAGAATGGTGATACGGCCCTGCATTTTGCCGCCAGAAGAGGCAATTTAAGCCATATCGACTTTTTGCTGAAGCATGG
Organism: uncultured bacterium; assembly: GCA_964613435.1. Classification (GTDB taxonomy): domain Bacteria; phylum Muiribacteriota; class Ozemobacteria; order Ozemobacterales; family Ozemobacteraceae; genus DYKG01. The sequence goes on along the minus strand of CAZTHA010000162.1, from coordinate 6,027 downwards.
CGCAAAAATTGATCTGCGTAACCGGTCGGGCTGTACCCCTTTGCAGGAAGCAATAAAGAATAAAGACAGTCAGAAAGAATATGAAAAATATCTTTCGAAAGTAAAAGCAAGAGTGGCTCGGCAAAAAGAAGCCATGAAAAAATTGCCGGTTTGGCGGCGTCCGAAGCTTCCGGATATTGAAGAAAATTCCGAAGAAAGAAGAGTAATCGTCCGGCTGATCCGCAAGGACCCAATTTACATGAATATTGCTGATATATACGGCCAGACTGCTTTGCATCTTGCAGCCAGAAAGGTCCCGGTTTATTTGCTTAATGAGCTGATCGATGCCGGTTGCGATTTGGAAGCCCGCGATCGCGAAGGTCGGACGCCGATTTTTCAGGCGATTGCCGCGGGAAATTGTGATAATGTCGCAGCATTGCTCAAACGCGGCGCGAAAGGCCTGATTCTCGACAAAAATCATGAAAGCACGCTTTCGCTTGCTGATTCACTCGATCGGACGGATATTGTGAACCTGCTGGTTGAATCTGGGGTTGATCAGGCATTCGCCGTTCCTGAATGGCCGAAAGAAGACGAAAATGGCACCACACAATTGATGCGGGCGGTGGCTGAAAACCGCTTTCTGGCAGTGAAAGTGCTGCTTACGGCTGGTGCGGAGGTGAATCACAAAGATAAGGCCGGTGATACAGCTATTTTTTATGCGATAAGAAACTGCAACTATAAAATGGTCAAATTTTTGCTTGAAAATGGCGCTGATATAAATGCCGAAAATTTCTACCAACAGAAGCCCTGGCAATATGCAAAACAATTGTTGAGTCAGGCTGACCTGCATGATGACGTCAAAGGCCCGCCGGGATTTTTCCCCGAGCGAAAAACTCGAAAAAACTACAAGCGCATTGTCGAATTGCTAAATGAAAAAAAATGAATTATTTCCGGTTATTCGAATGGTTTTGTTGTTGTGCTGACGTACTTGACAGACGTGGCGGTACGATATATACCCATTAGATTCAGCCTTATTTTTCATTCTTTTACAGGAGAAATCAGAACATGGCGCAACGAGGAATTCGGGAATACCACGGCAAGAAGATGCTGGCTCGGCATCTCGATGCCTATCTTGAAGACAGCATCGGATATGAAGGCAAAATAGTTCTCGTCGATAAAGACACAGACTGGAACGAGCTGCAAAAGGCCAATCCATGGCTTGCCAGTGAAAAACTTGTCGCAAAGCCGGATCAGCTTTTCGGTAAGCGTGGTAAGCACGGACTGGTGCTGGTAAATAAAGATTTTAATGAAACAAAGAACTGGGTCAGTGAGCGCCTTGGCAAAAAACAGACGGTTAACGGCATTGATGGCGTTTTAACTCATTTTATCATTGAGCCGTGCATTGCCCACGAAGTTGAATATTACGTGGCGATAAAGTCGGCAGCAACCGGCGACACCATTTACTTTTCCCTCGAGGGCGGCATCAACGTCGAAGAAAACTGGGACAAGGTCGTGTCGATTCAGGTGCCGATTCTTGAAGGAATTGAAACCGTAGATATCGAAGCCGCTCTGCCAGGCGAACTGGGCGACAAGAAAAAGCTGGTTGCCATGTTCTTGCGTGGCCTTTATAAGCTTTTCGCCGCCATGCATTTCGCTTACCTTGAAATCAATCCTTTCGCCATTGCTGGCAACAGAATCATTCCGCTCGACCTGGTTGCCAAGCTCGATGATACTGCTGAATACCTTTGTCTCCGCATGTGGGGCGAAGATATCGAGTTTCCGGCTGCTTTCGGCCAGAATCTGAGCGCTGAAGAAATAAAAATTCGTGAGCTTGACGCTCTTTCCGGCGCTTCTTTGAAGCTTACCGTTCTCAATCCGGATGGAATAATCTGGAACATGGTCGCCGGTGGTGGTGCTTCGGTTATTTATGCCGACACTGTTTGTGATCTTGGTTTTTCAAAAGAGCTGGCCATGTATGGCGAATATTCCGGCAATCCCAGCACCAACCTGACTTATGAATATGCCAAGGTGGTGCTCGATCTGATGACCCGAAAAAAAGATCCGCAGGGACGGGCAAAGACCCTGATTCTTGGTGGTGGCATCGCTAACTTTACTGACGTTGCCAAGACTTTTACCGGTATTATTAAAGCTCTGCACGAGTTCGGCGATAAGCTCAAGGCGGTTAATGCCCGCATTTTTGTGCGCCGGGGTGGCCCCAATTATCAGGAAGGCCTCGCCAATCTCAAGGCGGCTGCCGAAAAGATCGGTGTGCCGATTGAAGTACATGGCCCGGAATATCACATGACCCGCGTCGTTTCCGATGCGCTGAAAGCCTGAGAGAAAGGAAGCCAAAGAAAATGAGCAGACCAGATTATTTGCTTTTCGATAGAAACACCACTGCCGTAATTTATGGCATGCAGACCAAGGCTGTCCAGCGCATGCTCGATTTTGACTACTGTTGCCGCCGCGAGACGCCTTCGGTCGCAGCAATGGTTGACGCTGGCAAAACCGGCAGCCAGAAGGTTTTTTGGGGTAAAAAAGAGATTTTCATCCCGATTTACCCGGACGTAAAAACCGCTTTGCAAAAGCACCCAGACATCGATGTCATGATTAACTTCGCTTCCTTCAGAAGTGCTTTCGATACAACTATGGAAGGACTTGAAGAACCGCAGTTACGAACGATTGTCGTCATTGCCGAAGGTATTCCGGAACGCCTGGCCCGCCATCTACGCGAAGTGGCAGTGGCAAAGAAAAAAGTCATCATTGGCCCGGCTACTGTCGGTGGCATTGCCGCCGGAGCCTTCAAGGTCGCCAACACCGGCGGCACCATTGAAAGCATCATTGAATCGAAATTGCATCGCCCGGGTTCGGTTGGCTTTGTCAGCAAATCCGGTGGTATGTCGAATGAAGCCTATAACATCATTGCCCTGAACACCGACGGTCTTTACGAAGGTATTGCTATTGGTGGCGATGCTTACCCAGGCTCTTCACTTCTTGAGCACCTGCTGCGTTTCGAAGCGAATCCGGCAATCAAGATGCTGGTCAGTCTCGGCGAAGTCGGCGGTGAAGAAGAGTGGAAGATTGTCGAAGCCGTTAAGACCGGTAAGATTAAGAAGCCTCTGGTTATGTGGGTCACCGGCACATCGATCAAATACATGCCCAAAGGTATTCAGTTCGGCCATGCCGGCGCAAAAGCCGATGCTACCCGCGAAACCGCTGAAGCCAAAAATGCAGCGCTAAAAGAAGCCGGGGTTGTCGTTCCCGAATCCTTCGATGATTATGATAAGGCAATCAAACAGACTTATGAAAAACTCGTCGCTGACGGCGTGATCAAACCCGCTCCCGATGTCGAGCCGCCGGTTATTCCGATGGATTACGCGGAAGCGGTGGCACGCAATATGGTTCGCAAACCGACCAACTTCACCTGCACTATTTCCGATGATTCGAAAGATGAGCTGCTTTATGCCGGTCACAAAATCAGCAAAGTAATCGGTGAAAACTATTCGGTCGGCGAAACTATCGGCCTGCTCTGGTTCAAAGAGCGCTTGCCGAAATGGGCCGCCGAATTTATGGAAATCGTCATCAAGCTTTGTGCCGATCACGGGCCCGCAGTTTCCGGCGCACACAATACCATCGTCACTGCCCGTGCCGGTCGCGATCTTATGAGTGCCGTGGCTTCAGGCATGCTAACGATTGGTCCGCGCTTCGGCGGTGCGGTTGCCGGCGCAGCACTGATGTTCAAGGATGCTCAGGATCGACAGCTCCGTGCTGACGAATTCATTTCCGAAATGAAAAAGAAAAATATCAAGATTCAGGGTATTGGTCATCGCATCAAAAGCCTGAAAAACCCTGATCAGCGCGTTGTTCTGCTCAAGGAATTCGCTGCCAGAAACTTCCCCTCGACACGATTGCTAGATTTTGCTCTCGAAGTCGAGCAGTTGACCACTGCCAAGAAAGACACGCTGATTCTCAACGTCGATGGTTGTATCGGCGTGCTGTCGGTTGATATGATGTACAGCCTTGGCTGGTCGGAAGACCGCATCAAATCGGTCGTCGATAGTGGTGGTCTCAATGGCCTGTTCCTGCTTGGCCGCACCATTGGTATGATTGGCCATTATATGGATCAGAACCGCCAGAAAGCGGCTCTTTATCGTCATCCATGGGATGACATTCTCTACGATCTGCCGCCAGTGGTAGAATAAGGCCTGTTGAAAAATAAACAAGCCGGTCACTTCGCCTGCTTTTTCAGGATAAGTGGCCGGTTTTTCTTCAATGGTTCTTTACTTTTCGATTTTCAGTCCGGCGGTGAATAGGTGTTTCATTTCGTCACTAAAACTGCCGTCAGCCATGTGGATGGTAATGTTGGGCATGGGTTCATGCTTGCCGTTATAAAACCTTTCAGCTTCGATCAAGGAAAGATGCGACTTTTCACCCTCTTTGGGAATGATGAACTGCAGCCTTTTCAGGCCCATGTTGCCGGCTTTGAGATATTCGACAACCTCATAAAAACGGTTGCTCGGAATAATCAGGCAGAATTTTCCGCCATAGGCAAGCAGATAGGTGGCGGCTTCGACGAAATCCTTCAGGGTGCCATTTAGCTCATGGCGGGCCATGGCCCGGCCCGGGCGCTGCGGTAAACGACCATTGCCCATTGGAAAATAGGGCGGGTTTGAGACGACCAGATCGAATGACTCGGGCAGCAGGTGTGCTGGAACATCGCGAACGTCGAGATGCTCGAAAGATATGCCTGAAAACTTGCTATTCAGCTGAAGATTTCGCAGGGAAAGCTCGTGAAAATCCCCTTGCACCTCGATTCCGGTTACCTGCAGTTTCGGGTTGCGGTATTTGACCAGAAAAGAAAGAATGCCGCTGCCTGCACCCAGGTCGGCGGCAAAGTTCATGTCGGCATTGAATCTGAGAAAGTTGGCAAGCAGCAGAGTGTCGATGGCAAAGGCAGTGCCGTCGATTTTCTGAATCAGGCTCAGGTCGGTTCCCGGAACTGTATCGAGTCTTTCGTCGGTGTCGATGAAAATGTCTTTCATGGTCGCGCAAGCTTATAACAGGCTCCGAAAAAAATCAACCGTGAAAACAGCTCTTGAAGGGCAAGCGGGGAATTAAAATTCCCAGGTGGCCGAGCAGCTGTAGCGGCGATCTTCGTCGTCACCGGGGTTTTGTCCGAGTTCTTCGCTATAGGTTGAAGCCTGAAAGCGCCAGTCGTGCCAGACGATTCCGGCTCCGCCGGTGAAATATCCGCTTCTTATGCCGGTTTGCAGGTAGAAATGGCGTGAAAGCTTCAATTCTGCACCCATGCGCACTTTGGTCAGAGCTGCGCCATCTTCGCCGGTTTCCCAGTAGTCTATAGCCAGCAAAAGCCTCTCGTTGCGTTCTTCCGGGCCGGTCAGTGGGCGAAAAGAGGCACCAAAGGCGAACTGTCGTTTTAACGTGCCGATATCGGCCGAGAATTCAGAGCTGAGAATATTTCCGGCAAAAACGCCGATGGTTGGTTTCCAGGTGTTGTTAAGTTGCCAGATCGCGCCAAGGTCGAAGTCCATTGTTGCTCCAGAGCGATCGGTGTCTTTGAGAATGTTCTCATTCAAGGCCGCAAAGTCGCGGGCATAATAAACTTTATCAGAGGCCTGGCGCGAGACAAATTTCATCGTTGCTCCCCACCAGCCGACGGCCCGATCGTTGAAAAGATTCTGGGCTTCATTGAATGACCGGGCGATCGACCCTGAAAGCAGGGCGTCTTTTTCAACTTTGGCTCTGATGCTTGGGTTTACCGGGTTGTTTACTGAAAAGCTTTCAGACTCACGGTAGTAGGCGGCAATACCAAAACCGGTTCCACCGATATAGTAAGCCAGATTGGAAAATGCCTGCCAGCCGTATTTACCCATTATTTCCATGAGGTTGTTCATGTTGCCGTTACGCGAGCCGGCAGTATCATTGCTGTTCAGTGCGGCAATATGGTTGTCGACATCGTCAAAATCGAAGTTGCGTTCAAAATGCCCATTGAATACCGAGTATGCTCTTTCGTTTTGCATGCCAAGT
>CAZTHA010000161.1:0-9474 GCA_964613435.1 uncultured bacterium | reverse complement strand
TCTTTATAAATATTTGACTTGCGTCTCTGGTTAACTTAAAATTCATCGCCATGATAAACTTAGCAAACGTCAAAGTAGCCTTCGGAAATCGTATTCTTTTTCAAAACGCCAGTTTTCTCGTAAGACCCGGTGACAAAATTGGCCTGGTTGGCCCTAACGGAGCCGGAAAAACTACGGTTTTTCGCCTGATTACCGGAGATGAAAAACCGGATGAAGGCGAAGTTCAGATTAACGCCGGTCTGGTTATCGGTTATTTTTCTCAGGATGTCGGCGAAATGTCCGGCCGCAGTGCTCTTGAAGAAGCGCTTACCGGCGCTGGTCGCGTCCATGAAATAGGTCACAGGATGCACGAATTTGAGCAGCAAATGGCTGATCCCGACTGCAATATCGACGAGGCCTTTCTCGAAAAATATGGGAAGCTTCAGGAAGAATTCATCCATCTTGGCGGTTATGAAAAGGAAACTCAGGCTCAGACGATACTCAACGGCCTTGGAATTGGTCCTGAGCGCTGGAATCTACCGGTTGAATCTTTTTCCGGCGGCTGGAAAATGCGCATCGCCCTTGCCAAGATCCTTCTTCTCGACCCCGACGTTTTACTCATCGATGAACCGACCAACCATCTCGACGTGGAAAGCATCGTCTGGCTGGAAAGCTGGCTGAAAGATTTCCGTGGAGCATTGGTCATGACCAGCCATGACCGCGAATTCATGACCAGGATCTGCAGCCGAACCGTTGAAGTTGCCGGCGAAGCCATCACCACCTACAGCGGTGATTATGATTTTTATCTTCGCGAACGCGAGATTCGCCGCGAACAGTTATTGGCCGCTCAACGCCGACAACAGGCAATGCTGGCCAAGGAAGAGGAATTCATTGCCCGTTTTGCGGCCCGGGCATCTCATGCTGCACAGGTTCAATCCCGGGTCAAAACCATCGAAAAGATCGAGCGCATAGTCGTGCCGCCAGACCCCAAGGTCATCAAATTTCAGTTCGCTCCGGCCAAACGTAGTGGCGACATCGTCGTTGAATTTGATGACCTTGCCAAAGAATGGCCATTGGCCAACGGTGGTGTTCACCCGGTTTTTTCGGGAGTTACCGGCAAAATCGTTCGCACCAACAAAATAGCTCTTACCGGGGTCAATGGTGCAGGAAAATCGACCCTGCTCAAGGTTATAAATGGCCTGACCGAACCAACCTCAGGAAAATGCACGATTGGCGCGAGCGTGCAAATGGGCTATTTCAGCCAGTATTCTTGCGACGTTCTCAAGCCGGAACGCACGGTTTTTGAAGAAGCCCAGTTGCGGCTACCGATGGCCAGCGTCGGCACGATTAAAAACCTGCTAGGCGCATTTCTGTTTTCTGGCGACGATTCAGAAAAGAAAGTCTCAATTCTTTCTGGCGGCGAGAAAAGCCGGGTCATGCTTGCCTGCATGCTTGCCCAGCCGGTAAATTTTCTTATTCTCGACGAGCCAACCAACCATCTGGACATTACCAGCCGCGAGGTTCTGCTCGAAGCTCTTCAGGAATTTGAAGGAACCGTCATAATCGTCAGTCACGACCGTTATTTTCTAAAACACTTGGTAAACCGGGTTTTTGAAGTAGACCATGGAGCTTTACGCATTTTTGAGGGCGATTACGACTATTATCTGGGCAAAGTTGCGGAAAGAAGCCCAAACTGACGGGAGATGTGAATATGACCAACAGAACGAAGACTCTGCTCAGAGTCGCTATTATTCTTGCTGTTTTTTCTTCTGGCCTGTTCTTTTTTCAGGACAGATTGATATTCTTTCCTGCCCCTTGGCCAGAGAACTTCAAATTGCCGCAAAAGTTCGGTGAAGCAACTCTTTCTGAGGTTAAAATCCCGGTTAATGACCAGATTACCCTCGATGGCGTTTTTGCAACACCAACTGGAAACCGCCGAGCCGGAGTCATTCTTTACAATCATGGCAATGCCGGCAATCTTCTCAACCGCATGGAAAGAATCAGCAAATTCTGTGAAATGGGCTTTTCAGTTTTGATTTACGATTATCGAGGTTTCGGAAGAAGCAATGGAAGCCCGGAGGTGGTCGGAGCCATCGAAGACGGGCAGGCAGCGCTGGCCTTTTTAAAAAAAACATTTAATTATCAACCCGCCGAAATAATCATTTATGGAGAATCTCTGGGCACGGGCATCGCGGCTGAACTGGTTCGGCAAAGTCCTGCAAGCTTTTCAGCACTGGTGCTTGAATCAGGATTCGCTTCGCTAAGCGCCCAGGCCAACCGACGTTTTCCCGGCATCGGCACCCTGATTCTCAAGCGCGATCTGCCGACCATGGATCTAATCAAGAATTACCAGGGTCGACTTTTGATCATTCACTCAAAAGAAGATGAAGTCATTCCATTTACTGACAGTGAAGCCCTTTTTGCGGCAGCAGTCTCAACCGATAAAAAAATGCTGACCTTGTCCGGAGTCGGTCACAACGATCCGGTATGGAATCTTCCTGAATACAGGGCGACATGGGAAGATTTTTTTAAAACTTCGCCCCGCTGAATTCCCATCCATTCTTTATTGCACAAGCCCATTATTTTGATTAACTGATACAATTAGTTAAAAGCGCGACATAAAGTTTTTAGATTGTCGCTATTTGCGGTATAATAGTCCCTAATGTAAGTTTTTTTTGGGGGGTAGAAGATGATTTTTCCCTGGGTTTATTTCCTGAAAGATGAAGAACAACTACTGCTTGAAGGATTTACCAAAAAATGGACCGTCAACGGCCCTGGTTCGGTTTTTGTAAAGCCTTTTGTCGGTGCAACCCGTCGCCGTGGCATTTCTTTGATGCCCACCGAATTCATGAAGATTCGTAATCTGATTACCGGGGAAATTCGCATAAAGCAAGGCCCCTGCTTTTTCTTTCTCGACGCTTACGATGAACTGATCAAGCGCTACGAAGTATTCGTTTTACAACACAATGAATACATGAAGGTTATCGATAAAACCACCGGAAAAATCAGGGTAATTACCGGTCCGAATCATGTGGTTCTAGCCCCCAATGAAGAAATTTTAACAGCCCCTACCAAAGGCATAAACATTGACGAACACACTGCAGTGCTCGTCAGAAACACCTCAGACGGATCTCTGAAGCTCGTCACCAAGAATCAGGTTTTCTTTCCAGCTGCCAATGAAGAAATAGAAGAAGTTCGCTCAAGAATTCTGCTTGAAAACCATGAGTCGGTAATCCTCAAGGATAAAGACGGAAAATACCGCATCATTCACGGCAATCAGGTCGATCAGTCATTTTTTCTGCAACCCTACGAAGAATTGCTTGAAATGCGCTGGTCTTCAGGAATTCATAAAGAAGCACGAAATTTACGCATAACCCATATCGATTCACGCCCGAAATTTATGTGGTATGAATTTGGCGTCAGAACCAAAGACAACGTCGAGCTCATTCTCGGCGTCACCTTTTTCTGGCAGATCGTCGACATCGAAAAAATGATTCAAACCACCGATGATGCACCGGGCGACATCTGCTCTCATGCCCGCAGCATGATTATTCAATCAGTTTCCAAATCTTCACTTGAAAAATTCCTCGATAGTTTTAACGATATTGTTCGCGAAGCGATTATTAACGAAAATGATCCTTTTTATCAGCAGCGTGGCGTCGACATTCATTCGGTCGAAGTTCGCTCGGTAACCTGTAAAGAAGAAAGCACCCAGCAGATCCTGCAGGAAATCATCCAGGAAACGACCAATCGCCTCAACCGACTTTTGAAACAACAAAGTGAGAATGAAGTGCGCCTCAATGAGGTCAAGGGCAACATAGATATTGAGCAGCAGAAAGGCGAACTGCTGGCCATTCAACGCGAGAACGCCCTTAAAGAAGCTGAAATCAGCGGCGAATGCGAAGCGGTCAAAGTCGGAAAATTCTTTGAAAAACTTGCCGATACCATCTCTGAAGGCGAAAAAATCGCCATTTTTAATACCCTGAAAAAGGTTGAATACATCGACAAGCTTGGCAAGAGCAATGCCAACATGTTCTTTACCCCAAGTGACGTTGATTTGCGCATCGAAGCAGGTAAATCCCGCTAGAATTTAACCAAACGCAAAATCCCACTTTTGCACCAATAAAAAGGGACTGACCGAAACGGCCAGTCCCAATTTTTTTAAGCAAGATTAAAGGCGGCTTAACAGATCTTTCAACTTGGCCCGACGCTTGTTCTCGTCTTTGGTATTACGCATGAACTCAGCAAGTTTAAGCATCAACTCGGCATAAAGATTGTGAGAATCCTCACCCTGAGCCGGAATATGCGAAATTCCAGAAAGAGCGAAAACCGGCTCGATTTTTTCTTCAGGCTCAAGTTCGACCGATTTGAGCAGATCGAAAGTTTCGCCCATTTTTGGCGCAACTGCCTTGAAACCTTTTTTCTCGGTAATCAGAGCCGCAAAACCTTCAGCAGATTCGGGCTCGCCATGAACGACGAAAACATTACCGCGAACTGTTTCTACGGTCTTGAGCCAGTTTAGCAGACCGTTCTGGTCGGCATGACCTGAATAGCCGGTAATCTGTTCGATTTTGGCTTCAACGGCCACTTCTTCACCATGAATACGCACTGTTTTCATGCCTTCAATAATTAAACGACCCAAAGTGCCTTCAGCCTGGTAACCGACAAAAACCACGGTATTTTCAGGTTTCCACAGATTGTGTTTAAGATGATGCTTGATACGGCCGGCGTCACACATGCCGCTGGCAGACATTATCACAATTCCCTTTTCCTGGTTGAGGGCTTTGGATTCTTCAACCGATTCGGTGAATCTGAAATCGCCATGATCGAAAAGGCTGCCCATCTTTTCGCGGACATTGCGGGCGTCTTCATCGAAGCATTCCGGATGCTTGTTGAAAACTTTGGTTATATTGGTTGCCAGTGGCGAATCAATAACGACTTTTATGCCGGGAACGTCGCCGCGCTCTTTTAGAATCAGTATGTCGTGCAAAAGGTCCTGGGTTCTTTCAAGAGCAAATGCGGGAATGATGATGTTACCGCCCCGCTCGACCGCGCGCTTGAAAATCTCGGCCAGCGTGTTCAGTCGGTCTTCCTTACTGACATAATCGCGGTTTCTTGTACCATAGGTCGATTCAACCACCAGAAAATCGGTCTGTTTGAATTGATCAGGGTCTTCAACTATCGGATGGTCCTGTTCACCGAGGTCGCCACTGAAAACGATCTTTCTTTTTTCACCATTCTCTTCGATGATCACTTCGATGAAGGAAGAACCCAGAACATGTCCGGCATTGTGATATTTGACCGTGCAGCCCGGCACCGGCTCGAAAGCTTCGTAACGCTTTACACCTTTAAGCAATCCGATGGCCTTTTCAGCGTCGAGGGCGTCATAAATCGGCTCAACCGGTGGCAGCCCCTTACGCTCGTTTCGACGGTTCTTCTGCATGACTTCAATTTCTTGAATGTGGGCCGAATCGGGTAAAAGAAATTCAAGCAAATCGGCCGTCGGCTCGGTCGCATAAATAGGACCTTCAAACCCGTGCTTGACCAGTTTCGGCAAAAGTCCGGTATGGTCGATGTGGGCATGGGTAATCAGGGCAAAATTGATTTGGGTCGGGTCGTAGGCAAATTCCCGATAGTTGTTTTCCTTAAGGCTTTTACTGCCCTGAAACATGCCGCAATCAACGATAAACTTGAATTTTTCAGTTTCGATCAGATAATTAGACCCGGTAACGCAGCCGGCGGCTCCGTGAAATGTGATTTTCATGCTAATCCTTTCAATGCTCAGTCAATGCTCAGGAAGAAATGCTAACCGAATTGCTTATCGGCAATTTTTTCTTCTTGGCATACAACAACAATTTGTCTCTTCTGATGCTGTGCTCAGTTTCAAACTCCCCGCCTTTATCGGTTTTATAGGCCACCTTGACCATTTTTCCCCAGACGTTGTGAGTCGTCGCAACTTCGGTCGGTTTACCGCCATCAGGAGCTTCGAAAGTGCGGGGTAAGAAGGCAATCAGCCCGTATTGCCCCGGTGCGACAAGATAAACATGCGCCTGTAAATTGGGGGGCAACTTTTTATATTCTTCTGGAAATAGAGGAATATAAGTTGCAACCGAACCGAAGTCGCCAGGATCTATCATGGCCGCATAAGGGCGCGAGAACTTGGTCAGACCAAGGGTTTGCAGAATTTCATTGGTTATTTCGCTGGATACTGTTTTAACTGCCATTGCGGCCTATTCTATTCGTTACTTTCTGTTGATTCAAGTTTTTTTTGCAATTATCCTGCCGGCAAATTGCTTAAAATGGATCAAAATATCTTCTGACGCGACTGTTGATCTGACAGGTGACTTCATAAGTAATTGTGCCGAGTTTTTCGGCCCATTCATAAGCGGAAATGGTTTCATCGCCATCACTGCCGATCAAAGTTACCACATCGCCCACCTTTATATCCGTTTCCGGGCCCAGGTTACACATGCTTTGATCCATGCATACCCGGCCAACAACCGGATAAGAACTGCCCTTGATCAAAACCCGGCCCTCATTGGAAAAAAGTCGGTTGAACCCGTCGGCATATCCGGCTGGGAAAGTAGCGATCCAGGTGTCTTCGGGGGCAATCCAGGTTCGGCCGTATCCGATTGAAGAGCCTTTTTCGACCTTCTTCAAGAAGGAAATTCTCGTTTTGAAGCTTAAACCTGGTTTCAATTCAATCGTTTGCGGTGTTTCCGGAGATGGATAAAAGCCGTAAATCATGATTCCTGGCCTGACCATGTCGAACCAGCCTTCCGGATGAGCCAATACCGCGCCTGAATTGGCACAATGAACCAGTGCGAATTTGAACTGCAAGGCCTCTTCAATCGCCTTGACGTGTTTTTTGAAACGATCGATCTGACGGGAGGTAAAGGTTTTGCTCGCCTCATCACTGACCGGCAGATGGGTCATCGCCCCTTCGAGTTCAAGATTCGGCGAGTTTTGCAAAATTTCGCGGGCAATGTTCAGCGCTTCCTGGGAATTCGCACCAATACGGCCCATTCCTGTTTCTATTTTCAGGTGCACGCGTACCTTACGGTCGAGAGAAGCGGCACAGGCCTGCAATTTTCTGACGTTCTCCAGGTCGATAACGGCGAGAACCAGGTCGTTTTTTATCGCCTCTTCAATTTCTTCAGGAAACACCGGACTGAACTTCAAAATTGGCATTTTTATCCCTGCTTCGCGCAGCTGGATTCCTTCAGGCACCGTAGCTACACCCAGCCAGTCTACTCCAATCAATTCAGCCATTTTTGCGACTTCAATTGCGCCATGTCCGTAAGCATTGGCCTTAACCGCAATAAGAATCTTGCGCTCGCTTCCCACCGCTTTTCTAATATTTTCGATATTGAAACGGATATTGTTCAAATGAACCTGGACGTGGGTCTGATAAAGCATTTTATTCACCTGCAATTACGACTTTTTGAACATATTCAGAGGTTGAAAGAGCTAGCAGCGCGCCATAGCCAGGATAAAAGGCAACCTCATCACCGACTTTCAATTCTCTCGAACAATCCTGAACATCGAGCAGAAGATGGTCGCTTGAACCGCCCAAAACGATTATACCATCCTCGACCGAAGTAATACCATCAACCACGACATCCTGACGACCAAGATTACAGATAACCCGCCGCCGATTGCCCCGATCGACAAATTCCTGGGTTTCGCCAAAAGCATCCTGACCACGCTCACCTATCGGCATAGACGGCTTTATTTCAGCCTCGATAACCTCGGCCACGGCCACAACCGTATCCTGCCGGGTACCCTGCCACGGCGAGCGATCGATCACGTTTCTCCCAAGAATGATTGCTTCACCGATACGATAAAGATTCACTTCGGGCGGTAAATCGCCGGCGGCAAGAATCGGCAACCCAGAGCTGTTGCCACCGCAAAGAACCGGCAGTTCCAGCCCACTCGACTTGCGGCAAGCCTCAACCGTCTCGACAAAAAGTCTCATGTTACTTTTTGAGGGAATGACACCACCATAACATGCCAGGTTGCAGCCCATGCCAACGACTTCGATTCCATCGAGAGCTGCCGCCTCTTTAACCAGGGAAACAGCCCGATCAGGCCAGACGCCCTCACGCAAGTCGCCGACGTCGACCATGATAATTACCCGATGAATGATTTGCCGACGAACGGCTGCCGCTGCCAAAGCCTTTATGGTCGCCAGACTTGAGTTGAGGCTATAGTCAGCTACTTCAACCACGGCATCGGCCTGACTAAGAGCCGGGATTCGCAAAAGCATGAATGGTCCCTTGAACCCGGCATTTCTCAATTTCCAGAGATTCTCAACCCGCGAATCGGCAAGCATGTCTGCGCCACCGGCAACCATGGCCGCGGCAACCTGCGGATGGGCGGAAGTAACCTTGGTTACACATGCAACCTTAACTCCAACTGCATGACATTGCTGAATTATCGCTGCCGCGTTGGCACGAATCCGTTCAGGATATATCTCGAGTCGCGGAGTTCTGAATCGCTTAATCTGATGATCAACAAAATCAATCATTGGTTTTAATCCATTCTTTAAATGTGTTTTTTACCAGTTCAGGAAACTCGACAGCAATTGTGCCAAGGGCTGAAAAAAGATAGTTCTGGTCAAGAATGATCTGCGCTTCCGTTTTGGGCAGAAGAGAACGACCAGGTCCCCGACAGATCGAGGCGAGAATATCGCGGCCACCTTCAACCCGGGTTAGGGCGCCGCCAGTACCAACCACCCATTTAACCGCACTGAGATCCTTGCCCTTGATAATCTGCTTTTTTCCAGACGGAGTAAACAGATCGGAAATAGTTCCGGCATGCCTTTTCACCCCGACTTCAACCGCTTTTTGACAAAGCCATCGGGTAATCTCTTTTTCTTTTTCCGTGGTCGGCATGGCCCTGATTTCATCACGACGCTGCTGCCATGAATCATCTTCAGCCATTTCAAGCACATTTGCGGCATTGACGTAAACTCCGAGATCGCCTTCGACGGTCCTTTTACTTCGCGGCTCGGGGTCAATCAATTTATCGGCGAATTCTTTACTGCCTTCGGTTACCGAATGAACATCAGTAGTCGCGCCGCCGACATCAACGACAAGACAATCTCCGGCAACTTCGGCAAAAAGCTCGGCGCCTCGTAATACTGCCCCGGGAGTGGGAATAATCTGGCGACTGGTAAGGCTTTCAAGCCTTTTCATACCCGGAGCATGAATGATATTTCGCGAAAAAAGCTCCTGCATTCGTCGACGCAATGGCTCAACGTCGAGGACGTCAACATCGGGAAAAACATTCGGGGCGATCATCAACTCAATTCCTGATTTTTTGAAAATATTTTCGATCGCTCTTTTCAGGGCGCTATTTCCCGCGTAAACCACCGGAACCTGCAAATCGAGAGAAGCAATTTTAATGGCATTCTGCAAAACCACATCTCTGGCGCCAAAATCCACACCGCCGGCAAGAATGATCATGTTCGGATTAATCTCTTCGATTTCT
>CAZTHA010000160.1:0-9502 GCA_964613435.1 uncultured bacterium | reverse complement strand
GGAACTCTTTCCGGAAGTCTGCTAACCCGCTTCAGCAAAGGATGAAACAGGCCGTAGTTTTTTTACTGTTGTTTTGCTGCCTGGCCGTAGCCCATGGGGCTGAACGGCCGGCGGTGTTCGCCGGGAGTTTTTATCCGGCCGACCGGGCCGAAGTTTCGAGCACATTGAAACGCCTGTTTGAACAAACGACGCCAAGCGCGACTGTCGAGGCGAAATGCGACCTGGTCAGCATTGTCGTTCCCCATGCCGGCTGGGTATATTCGGGAGCAACGGCCGCCGAAGCCTTCAAAACCATTGCCGGCCAGTCTTTTTCCAGTTGTATTTTCATCGGTGTCGATCACCGAACCGGGCTCGGCAGCATCGGTCTATGGCCAGAGGGCTGCTTCAGCACTCCGCTCGGCAAAACGACAGTCGATGCGGCGTTGAACCGTCGGCTAATTGAAGTCGGCCTGCTAGAAAACAAAGCGCAGCATGAACAGGAACACAGCATCGAAGTGTTACTGCCCTTTTTTCAACATCTGTGGCCGGAAAATCCGGCGGTTTTCGTTTCCTGTGGCGGTCACTATCAGAATGGTTTCAAGCTGGGTTCGATTTTGCGTAAAACCCTGGCTGGTTTACCCGGAAAAACCCTGGTGGTAATTTCAACCGACTGGTCCCATTACCATAATGTCGAAACCGCCAAAAAACTCGATGAAAATGGAATCAACCGACTTCTTCAGCTCGATGCACCCGGACTGGTCTCGGCCTGCCGCTCCGGTGAGACCGAGTTGTGCGGCCTCAATGGGGTTATCAGCGCGATCGAGCTTTTCAAGGATTCTGAAGCAAAGATTCAGCTACTGGCACGCAGTGATTCTTCGGCGGCAGCAAATGATCGTGAGCGCGTCGTCGGCTATGCGGCGGTTCTGCTGCAAACCTGCAAAGAACGTTTGCAACCAAAAGGAAAAGAGGTAAAAAACGAGATGAGTTTTGAGAAAGAAGCCCTTAGCGCAGTTAGAGCGACCCTGGAAGCGCATTTAAACAATCGGCCGCTGCCGAAATTTTCTTTTACCGATCCGCGCTTTTCAGAAAAATGCGGCATTTTCGTCACCCTGAAAAAGCATGGTGACCTGCGCGGCTGCATCGGCTACATTATCGGCTACGAGCCGCTCGGCCAGGCTATTCCCTCAATGGCCATCGCTGCAGCCACCAAAGACCCGCGCTTCAATCCGGTTACGGCCAATGAATTGAAAGAACTGCATATTGAAATTTCGGTTCTTTCGCCAATGCAGGATGTGAAAGATATCAACGAAATTAAAATCGGTCGAGATGGGCTGCTGTTACAGTTAGGCGGGCATTCAGGCTTGCTGCTGCCGCAGGTCCCGGTTGAATGGAACTGGGATCGCGATGAATTCCTGGAAAATCTTTGTCATAAGGCGGGATTGCCGCCCGGTTCCCACTTAAGACCGGAAGCGCGTCTGCAAAGATTCAGCGCCGATGTTTTCGGTGAGGAATAAGGTTTGACGCTTTTTCTTAAGCTATGTTACACTTAGAGAAATAAACTTCAGAATATCCTGTACATTCGGGATGGGAGTATACTATGAACAGAAGAGGGTTTGCCTACCTGGTAGCAGTTCTGATTTTGGGCCTGCTCGCTTTCATGGGTATGTTTCTCATGCAGAGCAGTTCTGCTGAATACTCTCAATCTGCAGTTTCCGTCTATCGCACCATGGCCCGGCAACTAGCCGAGGCGGCGGCTGAAGAAGCTTTCGTCATGCTTGAAGAGCGACTGAAAGACAAATCGGAAAATGGACCATTTCAGCTGTTGTTGCACCAGGCTGCATCATCACAGATTCCTGCCAATGGTGGCGTTACCGGCTTGAACCCCACGCTGCTGGGCGATTTCAATGACATGAAAGACAAAGTCACTCAGGCCCTGACTTTAAAAGACTACCACATGACCAGGGCCGGGTTCGAGATCGAAAAGATCCTGCCGACAATCAAGGATTGTCGCCCGATCGATCAAGGGCCTCTGAACAATCCTGATTCATTTTACCGCTCACCGGATCGCGCCGACCCGTTTGACAACAACTACTCCCGCGACTGGTATCTTACCTTGCAGCTCGAAGTTACCGTTGCCCTGCAAAAACGCCGCAAACTCAAAATCGATTACACGATCAGCCGTGACATCAAGGTCATCAACCTTGGGCCAATGGCGAGAAATTTCACCCTTTTCAGCATCCTTACCCACCGCATTCCCTCAGCCGATCCTGCGACTTTGCAAAACCTGCTGATCCGCGAAATGAACACTCCAGATACGCCCGGTGGCAGACTTGTCCTTTGGAATCAGCCATTTCAATCAAGGGTTTATATGCATGGAC
Organism: uncultured bacterium; assembly: GCA_964613435.1. Classification (GTDB taxonomy): domain Bacteria; phylum Muiribacteriota; class Ozemobacteria; order Ozemobacterales; family Ozemobacteraceae; genus DYKG01. The sequence goes on along the minus strand of CAZTHA010000160.1, from coordinate 7,145 downwards.
CGACGATCATTGCCCTCGAGAACCTTGAACTGCAGAACGACCGGCCCGGCTACGGAGCCTACAACCTCAATGGCGGAATTGAAGATTCCAAACCCGGCCCCAACATGGCCTATCAGTATTCCGACACCTTCTATGGTTTTTCCTACTATCCGACTATCGGTCGCGCCATATTCCCTCCAGACAGTACCGGGCACACGCTCGGACTTATTTTCGGTCTGTCGGAACCCAAACCCGATATGGGCGACAGCGCCGATCTTGCCTCGAACTACCCGGGCTTTGGCGATCACTCAACGGTCAAGGGCGGTCTTCTGCCTTTAAAAGACCCTTCATTTTGGCAAAGACTGGGAACCATCGACGCCAACGGCATTCAAGACCGATATTATCGCGGCACCAACATCAATCAGAAGTTTCTGCCGGCCGGGCCGTTTTGCCGAACACCCTGGAAATACGTTTCTCCGCTGTTTGACGGCGAGGATCGCTATCTGCCCAACAGCACTGCCGACTATTACGAGTCACACAGAAAGAATTTTCCTGAAGACGACGAATACATCAGAATTGAGCATCGCTGGTTGAAAGATGACCCGGAAATGGCCAAAAGCACGGCCATTCGGGCGGGACTCTACGAAGTCAAGCTCAACAATGTCACTTCGAATATCGATGTTAAGCTGATGAACGAGCAGGAATTTTCACTCAGCTACTACAATGACCCCGACCCGAATACCTTTCTAGGCAAATTCGGCGGTTTTTTCTCCAATCTTGGCTCCCGACTCTGGACAAGAATGGTCATGCCCTTCGAAGCGGTTGCCGTTCTGGCCAACCCTTTGATCACACGCATTTTCGGCGAAGGTGAAGACGCCTATGTCGATGCATCGGTCGAGCAGAATTTCGAGAACCTTTTCCCGGAAAACTTCAGATATAACATGAGTTCGATTGCAACCCGCAGAATGCGCGATCAGGAAGACATTCCCCGCGACGAAGAGGGTCGCTGGATACTCAACGGCGTTTATTGGCTCGACAGTCTTCAGGTAGACATGCCGGTTACCTATGTCGGCACCGGCACATTGATGGTTACCAGATTCGATCCGGCCAAGCCTTTTGTGATCAGAGGAAGCATAGTCGCCCTGAAGGGCTCTGACAACTGCACGCCTCTCGGGCACATGAACATTATCTATAATCCGCACAGTAACAGCGTCACCAATGTTCAGGAACGCATGCTGGCCATCGAAGGCTCGGGAATAACCATCGAAGCCAGCGTTTACTCATGCTATGGCATCAAAACCATCGGCGGAAACATTACCAATCCCAACGATGCAAAAATGAATCCAAGCCAGACCCTGACCCAGTGGGTTGCCAATGGCTTCAACTTCGGAACCTTGAGCTCGATGACCAATATCATCATGGGTAATTACATCAATTTTTACATGAACAAAGACCAACAACTCGGCGATCTGTGGGTTGTTCACAACATGAACAGCCGACTCTACTTCAACCAGCCGACGGCGAATCAGTATCAGATAGTCCAGGAAGCGATTGACGCTTCACCGGCCGGTCGCAATGCTTATGAAATGATGGTTCACGAGTTGTTCATGAGTCCGAAAATTCAGCACGTATCCACTATTGGCGGTTCTGATGACTAGATTAAAAAGACAAAGTGCCTTTTCGACCCCCGAACTGCTGATTACGCTGGTAATCTTTTCGTTCGGCATACTCCCATTGATCGTGCTTTTTCAAAGCAGTCACAAACAGACAGCCCAGGCAAAAAACCTGATGGTTGCCCACAGCCTTGGCCGCACGATCATCGCTGAAGTCAGGTCGCTCGGCTTCAAAACCCTCGAAAAAGAAATGAACAGCCCAAGACTTGGACTGGTTCATACGAGCAGGCAGGTCGAAGGACCCCTGGTAAAGGATGACCCCGATTCAACCGTTTACCCCGAATACTACAAGAGGTTCTCGACCAGCCTAAAGCTTGAACGGGCCAGCACCAGCAACAACAAAAAAATAAGAGTCGAACTCGATATCGAATGGCAGGAACCAAACCGCAAATTCAATCTTGGCTTCGGCACGGTAGTGGTAAAATATGACGCAGAAAGCTAACAAAAAAGGGTTTACCCTGGTTGAAATGATGGTCACAGTGGTTGTTTTAACCCTGTTACTTGGCTTTGCCTGGAAATTCTATTTCGGTGGCCGGGAAACCATGCGCCACACGGTCAGCCAAAGCCAGGTTCAAACCGATACGAGAATTTTCCTTGATCAGCTCGAAGTGGAAATGGCCTCATGCTATTCCTTCCACGAAATTGATTTCGAAAACAAAAAATTCGGTTTTTATGCCTTTGCCTATGCGCGCACTCCGCTCGATGAGGTTCTTTATGACAGCACCGGCAAACCCAGATCGACCAAATCGGACAGCGATGCCAAGATTAAGGCGGTTAAATACGAGTATTCATGGGCCGATGGCAAGGTAACCAAAAAAAGAACGCCCGGCTGGCTGCTGTTTTTGCGCCGACCGATGGAATTTCGTGAAGGAGACCCGGCGCAATTCATCAATGCCTACTCGAAAATGACGAAGGCTGTTTTGCGTGACATCGCCGACTTTGAAGTTAAGGGCTACAAGCAGACCCCAGACCAAACCAGTGACTCCGGTTTCCGCATCGAGCCGGTCACCCTGGCCAATTCTGCTGACGCATCGTTCATCACCCTGCGATTGCATACTTTTAAGGATCAGGCTCCGAGTCGACGGGATGAAGAGCTGGATATCGTCACCAAGTTTTACAGTCAAACCAAGCTTGCCGAAGTCGCCAACCCCGACTTTTTCTGCACGACCGACAACCAGGGGAAATTCTGATGGAAAAGAAATGGCCCATAGTTGGAATCACCCTCCTGCTGATTTTTCTGATCTACAATTTTATTTCAAGTGTATTTAAATCAGATCAGAAAAGGTTTTCACACGACCGAATCTATGTCGACTATTCGGACTACCGCAATAGCAGCAAAACCGCTAAAAGCAGCAGTAGATCAAGTTATTCAAGCAGCACGACCCGGCACCCGAATGCTTATAAAGCGGCCCGCGAAGCAAAAAAAATCCAGCGGGCGATGTTTTCCAACGTCATGACCGCAACGATAAGTTCATACAACAATTATATGAACAAGGCCCTGAAAAACGTTCCGTCGGTTGTGGAAAAGCTGCCAAAACCGATCATGACCGCCAATTACGAAAAATTCCTCGAGATGGCGCGTCAGCCGGTTCCCAATTATGAAACCGGAATGTCCTATTTCATGCAGGGTTTCTTCGACAAAGCGCTGCAGAAATTCAACGAGGCACTTGAATCGGTTGATCCGCTTGACGTCAAACATCGCATCGATATTTTCGGTATGATCGCCGAGTGCTACCTGCGCCAGAAAAACGACAGCGGCTATGTGCAGTATAAGGTCATGCAGGTTCGCATGAAACGCAAAATGCAGAAATTACTTCAGGATGCCTTTCCGGAAAAGCGTCGCATGGTTGAAAGCATGGGCTTTATCACCACCCAGGAGGCCTCCAAGAACCTGTTAAAAATGCGTTCCATGGCCTCTCGCAGCGATTCTCCCGATGTCCAGGAAATGCTCAAGCGTGCCGAGCTCGATCTTGAAGTTGCCCGTAAAGTGACTCAGTAGGCGCCCTTCAGACTTCAAAATTTTATTTGAATTTTTTTCGCTTTTTCGTGCCCGGAATTCCGGGCTAGCAAATCTTTAGCAATATATACAAAAGCTCTTTTAATTTTTCCCACATTGTCATGCCCAGACGAGCTTGTGCCCCGAAGGGGTAATCGGGGCATCTTCAAATACAATGTATTTGAAGATGCGCGGCCAGGATCTTCGAAAAAAAAAGGCCGCCCCGTCTGAGGCAGCCCTTTATTTTAAGGTTTGCGGATTATTATTCTTCGCCACCTTCGAGAAGCACTTTTCTCGAGAGATTGACCCGGCCCTGAGAATCAACTTCAATTACCTTGACCTTGATTTCATCGCCGATGTTAACCACGTCTTCGACCTTGTTAACACGGGTATTGTCGAGCTGGCTGATGTGAACCATGCCTTCGATGCCCGGCAGAATTTCGACGAAGGCGCCGAACTTCATGATGCGTTTGACTTTGCCGAGATAGGTTTTTCCGACTTCAGCATCTTCAGTCACCTGCCTGACCATGAAAATAGCTTTTTCATTGGCTTCGGCATCAGGGCTGATAATGAGAACGCGCCCGTCATCGTTGGTTTCGATCTGAACTCCGGTTTCTTCAGTAATCTTGCGAATGGTTTTACCACCCGGGCCGATAAGATTGCGGATTTTTTCAGTATCGATTTCAATGGTGACGATTCGCGGAGCGTAGTTGGAGAGCTCGGATCGGGGTGCGTTGATCGCTTCGGCCATTTTACCGAGGATGTGCATGCGGCCTTCACGGGCCTGGGCCAGTGCAGTGCGCATGATTTCAAGAGTTACACCGGTAATCTTGATATCCATCTGCAGGGCGTTAACGCCTCTTTCGGTACCGGCAACCTTGAAATCCATATCGCCGAAGTGGTCTTCATCGCCGAGAATGTCGCTCAGCACTTTGAAGTTATCGCCTTCTTTGATCAGACCCATGGCAATACCAGCAACCGGAGCCTTGATCGGCACGCCGGCATCCATCATCGCCATTGAACCGGCACAGACAGAAGCCATCGATGAGCTGCCGTTACTTGAAAGAATTTCGCTGACGACACGAACAGTGTAAGGAAATTCGTCGGCAGCGGGCATAACCTGATTCAAAGCACGTTCTGCCAGAGCTCCGTGGCCGATCTCCCGACGGCCGGGGCCGCGCATCGGTCTTGCTTCACCAACCGAGAATGGCGGGAAGTTGTAGTGCAGCAGGAAGCGTTTTTTGAATTCGTCATCGAGACCGTCGATAACCTGTGAATCACCGCTGGCACCCAGGGTTACCACGCCAAGAGACTGGGTCTGACCGCGGGTAAACAGTGAAGAGCCGTGAGTTCTCGGCAAAAAGCCGACGGCGCAGGAAATCGGGCGGATATCGGTCATGGTGCGACCATCGATGCGGCGGCCTTCTTCAAGAATCATGCGGCGCATTTCGTTGGAAATGGTTTCTTCGAGGATTCTTGCAGCGGCATTCGCTTTGCTGTCGGCTTCTTCACCGAATTTTTCGTCAAGTTTTTCATCAAGACGAATATGCAGCTGGCGGAACTTTTCAGTGCGTTCAGCTTTATCAGCGGTATTGAGAGCATCACGAATATCAGGCATCAGGCCAACTTTTACCAGTTCTTCAACTTCTGGTTCAGAAGTGGGTTCAGGTACCTGGTATTTGGCTTTGCCGGCTTTGGCAGCCAGTTCTTTCTGAGCGGCACAAAGCTTTTTGATATTATCATGGGCGAAGGCCAGGGCTTCGAGAAGTTCTTCTTCAGAAACTTCTTCTGATCCTGATTCAACCATGTTGATCGCCTTTTCGGTTCCGGCGACGACCATTTCAATGGTGCTTCGTTCAAGTTGGGCAGAAGATGGATTGAGAACCAGTTTGCCGTCTACCTTGCCGACTCTGACCGCACCAATAGCCTGAAGCAGGGGGATTTCCGAGATCATCAAAGCGCAACTTGAGGCATTGATGGCGAGAATATCGACCTGATTCATTTTGTCATAGGAAAGAACATAGTTAATTACCATGACATCGTTGTGGTAATGTTCCGGGAACATTGGCCGCAGCGGGCGATCGATGAGACGACTGGTCAAGATTTCCTTGGTGGTCGGTCGTCCTTCGCGTTTGAAAAAACCACCGGGAATTTTACCGGCAGAATAGGTTTTTTCGAAGTAGTCGACGGTTAAAGGCAAAAAGTCGCAACCATCTTTGGGTTCTTTGCTGCAAACTACGGCTGACAGAACGACGGAATCGCCGCATCTGACGACGACCGATCCGGCAGCCTGACCAGCCAACAGACCTGTTTCAAAGGTTATGGTCTGATTGTCAAAATCACATGCTGTTATTTGTAAATTATTCTCCATTGCTTCCCCTTAGCGGCGCAGACCGAGTTTTTTGATCAAAGTCAGATATCTTTCATTGTCTTTGCGCTTAAGGTAGGCAAGATGGCGTTTTCTGGCACCGATCATCTTGAGCAGACCACGTCTTGAATGGTGATCTTTCGGATTTGCGGTAAAATGAGTTGAAAGATTGTTGATTCTCTTGGTGAGAATGGCAACCTGAACTTCCGGTGAACCAGTGTCTTTGTCAGACAGCTTGTATTCATCGATAACCTGGTTTTTTACGTCTTTAGTGATAGACATTATAAAATCTCCTTGCATTATAGTTGTAAAACCAAGAATTGACACATTGGTACAACCCTAGTGATACATACGGGCTGAATTATAGCACAATTTAACCGGAAACAAAAGCCCGTTTTTTTGCGGCCCAACAAAGTTTGTCAGTTGACAAAACCATCTTGAATAGGCTATTTTATGCAGGATTGAAGGGAAGTGTGCTCTTCAGTCAGGTTGATCGGGCAATTAAACATGGTCGATCCGCCGGCCCTCTTTATTTTTATCAGGGGATGATAATGGAAACCGTAGCAATAGAAAAAATGACTTATGGAATCGATTCACTGGCCCATATCGACGGCAAAGTAGTATTTGTACCTTATGCCGCGCCGGGCGACAAAGTAAAAATCAGTATCAGCGAAGAAAAAAGCGATTACCTGCGCGCCGAGCTCGATGAATTACTTGAACCATCGAGCGACCGACAGCAACCACCCTGCCCCAATTTTCCGGAATGTGGGGGCTGTCATTGGTTGCATCTGAATACCGAAGCGCAGCTGCGAGAAAAGGAAGATATTCTCAACTTCATTCTCAAGCCGCTGAATCCGAGTCGGGTTTACCCGATGGAACCGCTTCCGGCAAGACATTACCGCAACAAAATGGAATTGAAAGTGGCCTTTGTCGAAGACCGTGTGGTTTTGGGAAATTACAAGTTTCGCTCGCATGAAGTCGTTTCGCTTAAAGGCTGCATTGTCCAATCCCGCGCAAATCTTGAAATGCTTGATAAGCTCGAGGTTTTTGCCAACGACCCAGAAAATCGTGAACTGCTTGAAAAGACTGAAACGATTATGGTTCGCAGCCTTTCACCTCAGCAGCATTG
>CAZTHA010000159.1:0-9540 GCA_964613435.1 uncultured bacterium | reverse complement strand
GTAAACATGGCAAGCTGTCCGCATTGTTCTTCTGATTCGGTTAAGGGACGATACTGCGGCCGATGTGGCAAACCCGTCGACATTCCCCCTGAAAAAAAGCCGACGCAGCCAAAACCGGCCAAAGTCGCCATTCAACCTGGCCCAGAGAAATTCGATATCGAGAGACTTGAAGCTGACCTGAAAAAGAATCCAGACAAACCGGAAGCTTACATAAATCTGGCCCGGGCACAACTCAGCCTTGGCAGACAGGAACAGGCATTTTCTACCTTCAGAGCCGGGCGAACGATCGCCCCGGATCATACTGAGCTTCTGCGAACCGGGGGACTGGTTCTTGAGACCCTGAATCGACGAGAAGAGGCTATTGAGATTTTTGAAAAGGTTTTAAAACAGGCGCCCGATGATATAGAAACCGCTCTGAAACTTACCGGTTTGCTTTATGAAACGGGCCAGAGACAAGCTGCTTTGCGACATCTGACTCGCCTCGACCAGAAAGCCGATTCACATCCGGAAATTCTGATCAGAATCGCACAAATTCATCTAAGTTTGGGCAATGCAGCAGAGGCGCAGACGTCATTGGCCAGATATCGCGATATTGCCGGCAACACCCGTGAAATGTTCATATTGATGGGGCAAACGATGCTCACCCGAAAATTCTACGACGGTGCGGTCAAAAACTTTCGCGAAGCAATAAGGTTTTTTCCCGAAGATGCGGCGATGCGACTCGGTCTGGGCAAGGCCTATCTCGGCATGGGTGAAAAAGGTCAGGCTCTGCTGGAATTTGAGCAGGGGCTCAACAAATCTCCAGGCAATATCGACATTCTTATCGAGCTTGGCAAATTGCAAAATGCCATGGGCATGGAAGACCAGGCCGATGAAACCTTTGCCAAAATCGAGAAGTCCAAAACCGCGACCGGAGAGGGCTTTCTCGAACTTGCTCTCCATTTCAGCGAGCGAAACAATCTCAATCGCGCCATGAAATATCTGAAAATTGCTCAGGAAATCAGCCCCTATCACGCAGGAATTCTCAAAGAGCTTGGCTACACCTGCGAAAGGTTGAAAGACTTTGCCCAGGCGACGAAAATTTACGAACAGACTCTGCAGACATCGCCCAGCGCGGTTTGGGCCCACGAAGGCGTAATACGTTGTGCGGGAACAATCGGCAATTATAAGCTCAAGGCTATTTCCCAGCGTAAATTGCTTGAAAAATCGCCGACCGCTGAACTCTGGTGTGACCTTGGCGAAACATTGATACGCATCGGTGAATTCGACAAGGCTCAAGAAGCATTTGAACAAGCCGCAAAACTTGACCCAACCTGTGTGAGAGCCTACCAGGCCCCAGAATTGATCAAGCTTGAAAAGGCCCGGGCCGAGGGCGAAAAGCTCGCTAGCCAAGCTCAGGAAGCCTTGAACAAGAAGTTTTTCCTGACCGCCGCCGAACGCCTGGAAAAGGCACTCGAACTGGTCCCCAATGAATCGGCGTGGCTGAAACTTCTGGCGCAGGTTTCGTTGAAAACTGCAGAAATCGAACGAGCATCGGGATTGCTGGCCAAAGTCAGAGCAACCGATCCCGCCGACTTTTCCTCAGCCTACAATCTAGCGCGGGCATACGAATTTGAAGACAAAACCCAGCTTGCAATCGAGCTTTTGTCTTCAACAGTCAAGGATCACCCCCTGGAACTCCAGGCCCAACTCATGCTGTTGCGCCTGAAGCGAAGTCAATTGCGCAGCAGCCGTGTCGAGCCCGAAATGTTCGAAGCGATGATCCGCAACATTGAACTGGACCTGACGCATCTGCGCAAGGAATCGCCAGTTCCACAGCTGGTTAAGGGGTATGCCTGCCTGCTTTTCAGCTTTCGCTCGAAGTTGCAGCAGGAAGGCTTCAATAAAGCAGAGGCCTGCTTCAATGAAGCGATTGCGCGCTTTGGCGAAACTGAAGACGCTGTCGCCGGTTTAGCCTTAATTGAAAGAGCACGGGGAAACACCGAAAAGGCTGTCGAAAAAACGAAAAATCTGATCAGAATTTCTTCCGACCCGCGCAAACTTTTTGTTCTTGCCCGTCTGCATGAGAACTTTCAGCAATATGGCGAAGCTCGAAAATGCTATTCGTCATTGAGCAATTTGTTCCCTGAAAATGGCCTTTACCGCAAAAAAGTTGTTGAAATGACCGCCGAGCTTTCCAAAATCAGCAGTAAAAATGAATTGATGAACATGCTTTCTGAAAACACTCAAAGTCTTCAGGGAAAGCCCGACCAGGTCTGGCTGCTATTCGAAACTGCGCTAGCTCAGCAATACCTGGCAGAATTTTCCACCCAGAAAGAAGAGTGGGTGAAAAAGTCCTTATTGAACTGGCACAAAGCGGCAAATCACCTGCAGACCAATCATTGGATCCGCTGGCAGATGCTCGAAGCGCAGTTCAGTTTTCTCAAAAACGTTGAAAAACAGCGAGCTGCGGCCAACAACCTCAAAGCCTGCGAAAAAATAGCCCGTGAAATGCCTGACAACAGCCTGGCTTATCGGGCCATGGGACAATGTTATCTGGCCTTTTCCGACTTAACAAACACGGACAAAGCACTTAAATTCTTCGAAAAGGCGTGGTTTTTGAGCACCGATTATAGCGATACCGGAATTTTGCTGGCCAAAACGGCAAAAGAACTTGGAAAATCTGTTATAGTAGACGCCGTGGGTTATAACATGCTACTATTAGAACCCGAACTAGCGCTCAGTGTCTTTCAGTTGTAAGAAATTTCAACTGAGGAAACGGTAATTACTTGGAAAAACGAATTAAACAAATGCTGGACAACCTGCCGGCCAATTCTACCCACCTGAAAATGCAGGTTCAGGGTAGTTCAGAGACTCTTTCCCTCATCAGAAGAGTCATAGCAGCCAGTGTACAGCATTTAAAACTTGATAACGCCATTCTTAACGATATCAAGCTTGCAACTACCGAAGCCTGCACCAACGTTATCAAGCATGCTTACAAATTCGACGACTCGATGGCTTTTGAATTGGAAATCAAAACCAGCCAACGGGTCTTTGCCGTCGAAGTTTTTTACGAAGATCCCGGCTTTTCCCCGGAAAATATTCCCGTTCCCGACTTGAATGAAATCAAGGAAGGCGGACTTGGGGTTTTCATTATTCGCAATATCATGGATCACGTAGATTATCAGACCGATCAGCAAACCGGCAAGGTTAAGCTGCTGATGGTTAAAATTCTCGATCAGCTAACCGGTGATGGAGGTCAAAGTGAAGATTGAACGTAAAAGAGATGACGCAAACAAAAAGAAAGTTTTTTTCATCGATGGTGAACTCGACGTCCACCACGTGAAAAATCTTAAAGCAGAAATTCTTGAAGAACTTGAGCCACCAGGATGGTCTTACGAGCTCAACATGGATAAGGTTACCTATCTCGACAGCTCTGGCCTGGGTATGTTGGTTTACCTCAAAAAAGAAATCATCAAGCACGAGGGGCGCCTGATAATTTCCAATCTTCATGAGCCGGTTTTGAACGTATTCAAACTCACCAAACTCGACAATTTTTTCGAGATTTCCTGATTGGCAAAAGGTGGTTAAATGCCGGACAAAGTCGCACAGAACAATTTAGAAAGAGGCCTTCTGATTACCTTCGAAGGCCCGGAAGGCAGTGGAAAAACCACGCAAATCAAACTTCTGCGACAATTTTTTGAAGATCTCGGCAAAGCGGTCGTCACAACCCGCGAACCTGGTGGAACAATAGCGGGTGACAAGATTCGCAGCGTTTTACTCGACAAAGAAAATGGGCATCTCGAGCCGGAAACGGAATTGTTTCTCATGCTTGCCCAGCGCACTGAGCACCTGAAGAAGGTAATCGAACCGGCAGTTGATTCGGGTAAGGTAGTTTTGTGCGATCGTTATTATGATTCCAGCATGGCTTACCAGGGCTTCGGCCGTGGTCTTTCGACGAAGCTGATCACTGAAGCACATCAGGGATTCCTCGGCGGCTTTCTGCCAGACTTCACCATCCTTCTTTTAATCAAACCTGAGCAGGGTCTTGAAAGAGCCAGGCATGGTGGCAGCAAACAGCTCGACCGCATGGAATCACAGGATATCGATTTTCATAATCGTGTCTTTACGGGTTACCAAAAACTTGCTGAAAGCGAGCCACAAAGATTCATTGCCATTTCTGTCGAGGGTGATGCGGAATCGATTGCTCTGAAAATTCAAAAAGAATTGCAACGAAGATTGCCGGGGAAATAAATTTTATGAGCCGATTAAAAATGAACATTGCAATAAAGCTTGACTTGTTGCTTCTGATCTTCTGGTCGGCGATCTACTTCATTTTGCCCATGATCGGCCACCCCATGCCGATTATATCTCTTGTAATTGCCGGCCTTGGCACAATAATCGCTGTTCACCTGATCCTGGTGCGTAAGGTATTGTCTCCGTTGCGCCAGTTCATCAAAATTGCCGACCAGGTAGCAGATGGGGACGTTTCTGAAGGGCTTAAAGAGCTCAAGATAAGCGATCTTGAAGAGGTTCAGGGAAGTTTTACCAAGATCGTCGGCAGCCTCATCGAATCCCGAGTGGTAATAGAAGACTATATGCGGGCGATCAGCGAAATGAACAAAGAACTTGAAAAGAAGGTCGATTTTCTTTCAGTTTTGTATTCTGCAAGCCAAACCATGGGCGGCAGTCTGAACGTTGACACGCTGATCAGAAATCTTATCAGCACCTTTACCGAGCGACTTGAGATTAGTGGCGCGGCAATCATGCTCTACAACGACAAAACCGACCTGGTAAGCATCAAAGACCTTTTGGGCATTTCACCAGAACTTTTCGCCCGCTTCCGCTTTTATTCAGATCATCAGATACTGGTTAAAATTTTTGATGAAAGTGGTTTCTGGATACCGAATGACCAGGAACACAATCTTATGGTAGCCGAGTTTGAAACCGATGAAGCGCGCTCACTAAAAATTTTCATGCCAATGCGCATCAAGGACCACTTTGTCGGCCTGGTTATTCTCGGCAACAAGAAGGATGGAACAGCCTACGCCGATGCGGAAATTCAGCTGATGCAGGCGTTGGTCGGCCTGGCCAGCACTTCGATTAACAATGCCATGCTTTTCGAGAATTCCGAAACGACGAAAAATGAGCTTGATCACAAGGTTTTCAACCTCATGACTCTTCAACAATCGGGTAAAGTTCTCAGCTCTACCCTGGATCTGAACGAGTTGATCAATATTTCCATCGATATGTTCCTCGAGACGGTTTGGTCGAACAAAGGCATTCTCATGCTTTTTTCCGATGACCGGCCTGAACTGGAAGTGAAAGCCTTCAAAGGCATGGGCAAAGAAGAGGTTCTTGAACTAAAGAAAGATCCGGCTGAAACCTGGGCCATGACAACTATTGAAAAAGAGAAGAAACCGATACTCGCCCAGGAACTCGCCAGCAAAAGCTCCTACCAGAGCTATTCGACGATCAACCGCAACCTTCCCTTTGCCGTTTATATTCCGATGCTGAAAGAAGGCGAGCTCTACGGTGTCGTCAAGGTCGGTCCGAAAATTAACGGCGAACCATTTACCGAAAACGATCTGGAATTCTTCGCGACCCTATCATCACAGGCAGTTATTGCCTTTGAAAACGCGAGACTCTATTCTCTTGCCATTACCGATTCAATAACCAAGCTTTACGTCCACCGATATTTCCAGTTGCGCCTTGACGAAGAAGTTGCCCGCAGTCGACGCTATAATTCGACCATTTCGCTTCTGATGTGTGATATTGACCATTTCAAATCGATCAACGACAATTATGGTCATCAGCAGGGCGACCTTATTCTCAAAGAAATCAGCAAAATACTGCGCAAAAATGTTCGCAACACCGACATTGCTGCCAGATACGGCGGCGAAGAATTTGCAATCATACTTCCGGAAACGACTCAGGCCGACGCAAAAATCGTCGCTGAGCGCATTCGCCGAGATGTCAGCCAGTTTGAATTTGCCTCGATTATCCCGGGACAACCACCGCTGAAATGTTCAATTTCGATTGGTGTCGCCGGCTTTCCTCTCAATGCCGATAACAAGGACCAGCTCATTCAGAAAGCCGACAGTTCGCTTTATCGTGCCAAGGATATGGGGCGCAACAAAGTGATCTTATGTGGGATAGATTGATTATATGCCGGTAAAAATTGGTAACAACGGCATCGAATCTGGCAAAACCTCCGGAAAAAAGGCATCTCCCGCAAAATCAGGAACGGCCAAAGCCTTCACCGGCAAAATAAAAGAAGCACGAGTTCAGCTTTTAAGCAACGATCTCGATGAGCTTGCGAAAATAGCGAAGAATCGTGGCGACAGCTTTCTCAAGTCTCCCGATGAAACCCTGTTACAATCTTACAAAGAATCGATCAAGCAGTTTTTACACAAGCTGGCAAAAGACTTTCTTTCGCTCAAGGAAGAATTTGGCGCACCACGCGAAGGCGAGCAAAAAGTTTTTCAGCTTGTAAATTCGATTGAATCAGAAGTAGAATCTTTAACAAAGGAAACCTTGACCCAGAATCGTGCCGTCGGACTATTATCGAGCCTCGATGACGTCAGAGGTCTGGTCCTAGATATAATGGGATAAAATGGACAACAGCATACCACTTCAATTAATGATTATCACTGGGCTTTCCGGAGCCGGGAAAACTACGGCTACGCATTTTTTCGAAGATGCGGGCTATTTTTGTATGGATAACGTTCCGCCAGCGCTTTTGTCCAAGTTCATCAACATCTGTCTAGAATCCAACGGCCGTTTGTCCAAAATTGCCGTGGTCATAGATGCCCGTGGCGGTGGTTTTTTCAAAGACCTCTTCGAAGCCATAGAAGAAGTCAAGCAACTTGGGGTACAGGTCAAAGTTTTGTTTCTCGAGGCTTCTGAAGATGCTTTGATAAGGCGATTTTCCGAGACCCGCCGCAAACATCCGCTGAATAAGGGCTCCGAAAGAATTATCGACAACATTCGCCAGGAGCGGGATTTGCTCGAGGAAGCACGTTCAAAAGCTGATTTTATCCTGGACACTTCTTCGCGAAACGGCCGGGAATTACAGGACGAGATCAGGCGAATTCTGCAGGAACATATCAGTAGCCGCAGAATGACCGTGGTATTTGTCAGCTTTGGTTTCAAGCATGGCATTCCCATTGACTGCGACCTGGTTTTTGACGTCAGATTCTTACCCAATCCCTATTATATTCCCCAATTGAAGAATCTTACCGGGTTGAGCCAAGAAGTTAACGACTATGTTTTTGCTCCTCCCACAGCAAAGGAATTCGCTGAAAAATTGAAAAATTTCATTGATTTTCTTATTCCACAGTTTCTCAATGAGCCTAAAACGCGTTTACAGATTGGCATAGGCTGTACAGGCGGGCGCCATCGCTCGGTAGCCTTTGCCGAATTTCTTTACAAAAATATCGTTCACGAGAACATCGTCTCTTCCAAAGTGCACAGAGACCTGGGTCGCTGATTCGAATCTGGCCAGGCAGTTTTCATTTTTTGGCCAAAATCGGGAAAATGCGATCAATCTGGTTGCACAAAAACATTTATTTGATATATTATAAAGGTAAGGGAGAGCGTTTTCTGTGAAAACCCGGTACATAAAAAGATTTGCTACCGGCCTGACAATTTTTTTATTGTCGGGATTTTTTGCTTTTGCCCAAGATGGCATGGAGCTGAAACTCAAGCATGGCAATGCTCCGATTCCAAAATCTGGAGAATTCAGTCTTTCGCTCGATTCGCAACTTTTCGATTCGCCCCTTTCCGGCTCTTCAATCTCAAGGCAGGTTCGCTTGGGCACAAGTCTCGATGACGTTTCAGCCGGGCTTGAACTCGAATCTCTGAAGTTGCCGCTTGAACTTCAATCTCAGCCCGTAATTTCAGAAGAAGTTACCATCTCCTCTCTGGCCGAAGAAAGAAGGTTTCCATCGACGCTAACCTTGACCACCGGCTATTCGCAGCTTTCCCCTGTCGAAAATCGCAATGAAGGGCTTCGTCTCGAAAAAAAACTCGGAAAATTCAAAATTCTTGGCGAATTTGAAAAGCAAACAATCACCCGCATACCTCTTCCGCAGAGCTCTCCCAGCTTTAGCGCCAATGCGAACTCCAGTGTCACTCGGGCTTCATTGTTGAATGCGCCGGTGCCCGAAAACGACCCACAGAGCAAAAATTCAGCCCTTGCTTCGCGCTATTACCTTGAGGCAATTTATAGCTTCAAACCTTCTATACAGGGTAAACTATCTTATCGACGCTCAATGATCGACACGATCGAATCTGAAGAAGAACTGCAGGTCGAAGGTATTGTCGAAGCCAATCGCAATGTTTTGATCAAAGCCGGTTACAACAACGAAACCCGCCCAGAGGTCAATGAGCCCAAAGCCACCAAAGACAGCAAGGTCTGGACCGAGTTCATTTTAAAGTTCTGAACTGCTGATGAAAGTTACCGACATCAGAATTCAACTGATCCAAAGCCCCCGAAATAAGCTGTTGGCTTTTGCAGAAATTACTATCGACGAAGCTCTGGTGATCAAGGACTTTCAAATTTTTGCTTCAGACCATGGTGTTTTTGTCGGTATGCCAAGCCGGAAAATGCCTGACGGAAGTTGGCGGGAAACGGTTTTTCCAATCGACACCGATCTGGCTCGATCGATTTCCAGCGCAATTTTGCGGGCCTATGATGATGAAATCAACCGCCCCGAAAACAGTCTCAACCGACCTTGACTCTGTCAGGCGTTCTAAAACTCTTTAAGAACTGCCAACATCGGGGTTGCAAGCCGGGCGGTTTTATGTTATTTTCACAATACCAACTTAGGGGCGTAGCCAAGCGGTAAGGCACCTGCCTTTGGAGCAGGCATTCGTAGGTTCGAATCCTCCCGCCCCTGAATCGAAGAGGCTGTCCGGTAAAGGGCAGCCTCTTTCGTTTTCTATTGATCGACTTAAAAAAGTGATCTATCTATGGCATTTTGAATCGCCGCCAACAAAGTCCAAACAAAAACTTGAAAGAAAATTATCGAGGTAATTCTGTAAATACGATCGGACTTTGTGTATAATGGCGGGGTAAAAATCTGGGGAGGTAAACTATGAAAGCACAAATTCACACCCTGATTCTAGCTGCCGGCAAAGGCACGAGAATGAAATCTGAACTCCCCAAGGTGGTACACCCGGTTCTTGGGCGCCCAATGGTTTCTTATGTCATTGACGCTGCCCAGGCTGTGGGTTCGGCAAAGACAATCGTCATTACCGGCTACAAAAGTGAAGTGGTTCGAGAGGCTTTAGCCGACTACAAGGTCGACTTTGTCGAACAGACCGAGCAACTTGGTACTGGGCATGCAGTGCAATGCTATGCCGAAACAAAACCTGAGCTTCCCGATCATCTTCTGGTTATCTGTGGCGACACACCCCTGATATCACGCCAGACACTCAAAGAAATGATTGAACTGCATTTAAAGGAAAAGCCGGCGATTACCATGATGACGCTAGAAATGGCTGAGCCAGGCAATTACGGACGCATTATCCGGCAAAAAGACCAGGTCACAGCTA
>CAZTHA010000158.1:0-9554 GCA_964613435.1 uncultured bacterium | reverse complement strand
TATGATCTGGTAGCCTTCAATCAGGATCTCAGCTTTTATCTTGTTCGCGATATTCCTGAAGATGCAGTGGAAATCGGAAAAAAGATCGTAAAAGATTTTGATATTCGCGCCAAGTTCTTTCATCTTGAATTTTTACGCGATCGAAAGACCAACAGACTTTATGTCCTTGAAATGAATTGTCGACCTCCCGGAGGCTATACCGTCGATCTGATGAATTTTTCGGCAGATGTAAATGTATACCAGGAATGGGCGAACATTATCGCCAGCAACCGTTTTTTTGCCAAAATAGAGCGGAAATATTTTGCCGCCCATATTTCTCGAAAATGGGGAAAAAATTACCGACATTCACATGAAGAAATCATGCAGAAGTTTGCCGACAAGATTGCCATGTTCACTGAGGTTCCTCTGGTTTTCGCCGAAGTGATGGGCAACATAGCCTATATTGTCAGATCTCCGGTCGAAGAAGAAATATATGAAATGATCCGCTTCATTCAGGAGCAGGTTTAAGCTTTAAAGAATGAAAACTTCAATAGTTGTTCCGGTTTTCAATTCTGGCGAGAGTCTCCAGCAATTGCTGGTTTGCCTGACCCGACAAAAGAATTGTCCTGAATTTGAGGTTGTAATTGTTGATGATTGCTCTCAGCAAGAGCTTGCGCCGATAGTCGAAAAATATGGCAGGCAATTGAGACTTAAATTCTTGCGCCATGAAAAGAATCTTGGCCCGGGTGCGGCGCGAAACACCGGAATCAGGGCGGCGGTCGGCGAAATTGTGGTTTTTACCGATGCTGATTGCCGGCCCAAAGAAGACTGGCTGGAAAATATGCTTGCTCCCTTTGCCGATGATTCCATTGCCGGGGTTAAAGGGGCCTATGACTGCGACCAGCAGGACACCTGGGCGCAGTTGGCTCAGCTGGAGTTTATCGAGCGCTATGAACTGATGGAATCTCAGCCTGAAATAGATTTTATCGACACATACTCAGGAGCTTATCGAAGATCTGACCTCTTGGGTGTCGGAGGCTTCGCCGAGGAGCTGCAGCAGAACGAAGACGTCGATCTCGCTTTTAGAATCAAAAAGCTGGGTGGGCGTTTTGTATTCGTTCGAGAGGCGATGGTTTTTCATGAACATCGTGAAGGCTTGAAAAAATATGCCAGGTTAAAATTCTGGCGGGGATTCTGGCGAATGAAGGTTTATGGCCGGCATCCTGAAAAGGCTCTGAAAGATTCTTATACTCCTTTTTCTTTGAAAGCCCAGCTTCTTTTAACGCTATTATTGCCCTTTGCTGTTTTTTCACGCAAAATCTGGTTCTGGTGGAAAACTGCCTGGCTTTTTGCTTGTCTGCCACTTTTGCGCATCGCCTATAGTAAAAGTCCGGTTCAGATGATGATGATCCCGACATTCTGCCTGGTAAGGGCAGGGGCTCTGATTGCGGGTATGTTTGCCGGTGTTCTTGCCGAGGTCGACAAAAGATTCGTTTCTTTGCCTAATTTAGAGAAAAAATCTAGGCCATAGATTTCTAGACGAAAAAAAGGAGCTGCCCCTGAAGGGACAGCTTCAAAGATTCATAGGGCTAAGGGGGGGCACCCCTTGCTTTCGATTAACTGATATCCTGCGGAATAATGGTTTTGCTGAAATTTTTCACGTCGGCGTTGCCGATGGCGAATTCCATTGAGAAGACTTCAGCCTGTTGCTGGTCTTCGATCTTGATGGAAAGTTTGTCGCCGGGAGCAACGGCAGCACTGCCATTGCCTGACGATGAACCATTGAGAACGAAGTTTATTTGTCCATCATTCTCTGGATTGATGTGGCCAATCGATTCAAGTCCGTTGGTTTTATTGCGCAGGCAGGCTTTATAGAGGCTTTCTTCACCGGATATAATATCAGCGAACTGTTTTGAATCTAGATGAACCAGGAAGTATTTGGGCAGGAGCAGGTCTTCCTGGTGTTCTACGGTCAGGTCGATATTCAACTTGATATCACAGCTGCTGGACATTATTTCATCCATTTCCAGATAGTGGGGTTCGAAGCGTAAAACTCTTTTGGTTTTAACATCGATGACCTGGAAAAGAAGAATGTCCTGACAGGCAACTATTCCGAGAGGAGCGCAGTCTACGCGTGTAAATCCTTCTTCGATTTGTCTGGCGTTAATAGATTTTTGCATGACTTTGCCGGTGCGGACATTTTTGATCTGCAAAACTGCATCGGCGGGGAATAGGCCCTGTTTCATATTTTTGCATTCACAGTAGATGTTCACTGTAAGGCTGCGGGTAATTGCCCGATGTTCTGGCAGATGCTCTTCAAGATGGGTTTTAGCAAGTCTCCAGATCATGTCTTTTTGTACCCCATCGAGTTTAACGCTGGCATACTGATACTCGGGGTTGAGTTTAAGGGCCTTTTTGAATTCTTCGATAGCCAGTTCCGATTTGCCGGCGAGGTGATAGAAGTTACCGAGTTTGGCGTGCAGATCAGGAAAGTTGGGGTTGGTATTCACGAAACGTTCATGAAGATCGATAAGGGTTTCGAGTTTTTGAATGTAGTTGTTCAATTCGCTGATGCGTGCCTGCATGCCGGGATAGGTTGGATAAAGTTTCTGTGCCTTATTGTAGGCTTTGTAGGCCAGATACATTCTGCCCGTGATGTAGAAAATCTCGCCGAGCACGAAGAAAATTCTTGGGTTTTTGGTTTCAATACCCAAAAGAATTTCAATGGCTTCATCGGCCCGGTTAAGGTGCGCCAGGGTTCGGGCCAGGTTTATTTTGGCATCGAGATATGAAGGATTTTCCTGGAGCGCGGCCTTGAATTGATCCAGGGCTTCGTTGTATTTCTGAGCCCGGAAAAGGATTTTTCCGTGATCATTGACCAGGTCAAGATGTTTTGGGTTCTTTTCAATTTTTTGTTTTACTATTTTTATTGCTTCTTCGACTTTTGGATGGCTACCGGTCATTGCGCCGAGATATCCAAGGGCCAGATGCTGTACGGGGTCGAGGTTAACCGCTTTTTGAAAAGCTTCTATGGCCTGGGCCTTGTCATCCTGGATGAGCATTATTTCACCGAGAAGTTCGAGAAGCGGCGGGCAGCTATGGGAATATTCCATGAATTTGAAGAGGTTTTCGCGGGCTTCGTCGAGGTAACCGAACATCATATTGTAGCGAATATATTTTACCTGAGACCTTACATCCTTACTGCTGATCACAGGCATGAACGGGCTGTCGGGGGTGTGGTAAAGTTCGTCTAATTGGACGTTGATAGCCATTTCCGGGTCTTTGTCGCCGAAAAGCATATTGAGGAAGCTGCCCTTCGGCTGGGGTTTCTGTAGAGTAGTTTCTTTAAGGACCTGGCGAACAAGCAGGCGAATCATTTCACAGTAAGGGCCCTTGGGATTGCTTTCGTAGGCGGTTCGTCCGTATTGTGGATCTGGTTCGGCAAGTCGGGGCAGGCGGCCGATGATCGGATAAGGAAAGATTTTGCTGGTTTTTCCGGTTGAAAATTCACTGCTGATATTGTTGGCAAGCAGGATGAGTTTTTCACGGGGATAATTCAGTTTGGTTATGCCCTGAAAAAATCTGACATTGTCGGTAATGGTAGAAAGGTTGGCAAAATTCAGCAAAAAGAAGATCGTGTCAGATGTGTCTAAAGCGGTAAACATCTTTTCGTCAAAGTTTGCGCCGGTATCGATGATGATGTAGTCGAAAACTTTCTTGGCCAGTCTGACAACTCTCGACAGGTCATCAGCGTGAACCTGTTCTGCCTCGAGGAATGTGCGTGGAGCAGGAACGACGAACAGGTTTTCGCTTACCCGAAGAGTTTCAGTCATGATGTCTGCTTTTGATTCATCGAATTTGATTTTTTTGTTGACATCGATGATCGATTTTGGCGAATGCAAGCCAAGAACCTGGGTTGCGCCGGCGAAGTAGAGGTCAAGATCGATGAATAAAACTTTTTTGTTCAATTCGTTGCAGATTATCTTGGCGAGAACCGCAGCAAATGTTGTTTTACCATATCCGGATTTGGCGGAGGCAATGGTAATGACGCGGCCCTGCATTGGTTCATTGGAAGTTCTCGTCGGTGTCATTGCCACCATGCGGTTGGTTTCTCTAAGTCGTTGCGAGAGCGTAGAAAGCAGTTTCAAGCTTATAGATGGATGAGAGTGCAGGAGTTTTTCGAAATCATTTCCCTCGATGGTAACGATGTTGGATGCCTGCAGAGCGCGTGCAGAGGCTGAGCGGGCTGTGGTTTTTTCAAAGAAGGCCATTTCGCCAAAATAATCACCATTTTTCAAAATGGCGATGGTTTGTTCGCCGTGTACAGGGCTGCGCTTGTAAATTTCAACCTGCCCGGTTTCAATTACATAGATATTTCTTTCAAAAGCACCTTCCTGAAAGACAATTTCGCCGCGGCCATATTGGCAGGACTTGGCAATCTTCCCTACTTCGTTCAGTTCCTGGGTAGTTAAAGATTGAAATAGATCAATCTGGGTAAAGTCCATAGGTGTGCCCCCTCGCCTTTTTTGGTCTTAAATTAAATATATACCATTATTTTTCAATTTCAAGAAGAGAAGTTTGACGTTTAAAGAATGTATGTTATTCTATTTGCGGGGGTGAATTATGTCCGCGTATTCAATAGATACCTTGAACCAGAAATTTGAGTTGCGCTCATACTCAGTATATTTTGATATTGTCGATAGCCTTGCCGCAGAAGAGTTGCTCGACAGCCTTGACCGGGCGACCCCTGTCTTCAAGCAGGTTTTCAATTTTCCGGAAGAGCCGGCCGCTTCTTTTTACCTGCTGAAAAATGAGGCTGAACTCGAAAAAGCAACCGGACAACCTGCCAAAACTGGTGAAAATATTCGGTTGGTTTATCAGGACAACGCGGTTTTTCTCCTGCTCGACCGGATTGAAGAAGGTACCGGCGAAGTTGCATTGCGTGAACTTGGCCACCTTTTTTTCAATAATAGGGTAAATGAACGCGAATTGCGCATCAGGCAATGGCGCTCCCCGTCATGGCTGCGCGAAGGCTTCGCTCTTCAGGCTGCCTATAAGATACGCCGTGACAGTCGAGAGTGGCTGCAAACCGGATGGACTCGTCTTCAGGAAGCGCAAAAAGCAAATCAGCTGATCAAGCCGGGAATAATGGTTAAAGACATAAATCTTATTCCAGACCCCTCACGAAGGCAACTGGCCTTGTATCAGGCATTTTATATGGTCAGGCTTCTGCTGGGCATTTATTGCGACAGCTTTTTTACCAAATATTCAACTTTGATGGGGGCCCTCGAAGACATGGAGGCCGAAGAATGCTTCAGACAGATTACTTCATTTGATTTTGAAAAATTCTTTTCTCTTTTCAACGATTGGGTACAAAAAACCAATGCCTGGACGGCAATGGAATAGTCAGGGGTAAACATTGCAGGACGAAATCGATGCCAAGAGATTTCTGGTGGTGCTGTTGCTCATAACTATGATGCTCGGTGGCCTGGTGCTGATTTTCAAATCCGATTACCGCATTCAGGAAAACCAGCTTTCTAATCTCGATTATTACCCTCATGTAGCCAGCGAAGAAGGATTAAAATAGTTTGCTGATTTTTATTCTGCTTTCTTTGTCGCTTATTTCCGGTATGGGAGTGGCGGTTCTGGCCGGAGCCACTTCAAGTGGCCTTTCGTTACTGCTCGCCGCCGTTTTTTTTACCTGTGGCGTCATCCCATTTTGGTTTCGACATGGCAATCGCCTCGTAAACGGTGATTTTGATGAAATTCGCGAGGATGAAGAACCATTGCCGGTTTTGTCTATCTTTTTTCTGATGCTGGCCTGTGGCTGCATCGGTTCTTTTCGCTATATTTCGGTTCTTGACTCGGACTACAGCGGGCATCTGCGCAAAATCTGCGAAAAATTCGAAGACTCTACCGTGTGGAACGTTCGTGGGCAGATTTTGGAAGAACCCAAGCTTAAGAACGATCACCTCGAAGTTTTAATCAGACCTGAAGTTATTCGCCGAGTTGAGCGAAAAAGAGTGAGTGTGGCTGAAACTTCGCAGGATACAGGTAAAAAGCGTCGCTCTGGTTACGAGACCGTCGTTTCACTAACCGAACCTGAAACAGTCAAGGGCGGATTGATTCTTGCCCAGGTTTTTCAAGATGCGGAGTCTTTTCGACAGGTTGATTTCAACCAGATGGTTGAGATCGAAGGGCAACTTTCCGAACCTTCTGAGCGACGCAATCCCGGGTCTCTCGACTACAAAAAATATCTGCGCAATCGCGGAATTTACCGAACTATCCGCATTATTCCCCGAAAGGCGAGTTTGCGAGTTTTAGCAGCTGAAGAGGGCGGTTCCTGGTGGTACCGTTTTGCATTGTACATTAAAGATGAAGTTTTGAAGGTAATTAAAAAAACGATGCCTTATCCCGAATCAAGCTTCCTGGGTGGTGTTTTGCTTGGTTTGAAAGGTGGCTTGCCGGCAAAAGTAACCCAGGAATTTCGAATGACCGGTGTTTCGCACGTTCTTGCCGTTTCTGGCCTGCACGTTACTATCATTGCCGGACTTCTTTATGGTATTTTTGCCATGTTCAAGGTTCCATTGCGGCTTTTTGCTCCAATCATCGTATTTTCGCTGTTTACCTTCGCGCTGATTGTCGGTTGGCCGAGTTCTGCGGTTCGTGCGGCGCTTATGAACAGTCTGTTCATTCTTTCGCGGGCTTATCTAAAAGATCGTGGTTTCAAGCTTTCAGTGGTTTTTTCTCTGTGTGTGGCCTCGGACTTCATTCTTCTTTCTTCGCCACTTCAGCTTACAGAGCCAAGTTTCGTTTTGTCGGTGATGGCAATTTATGCGCTGGCAATGTTTTCTGAGCCATCAGGTGAATATCTGCGAAAAATATTGCGCGGACCAGGTCTGGCATTTGCCTTTCTCGCGACCCTGGCTTTCTTTCTCGCTGTAATCATCCGAAAGTCCCTGGTTCTCGAACCCTGGTTTTTTACCGGGACATTCGTTTACATTGTTGCAGTCTGCTATGTCAGCGGCAAGCTCGCCGACATTTCATCTTTTCAAAGTTTTGCATTTGAAATGCTGCCAAACTGGATTCAGGCGTTTCTGGGCGCCCAGATCGCCATTTTCATCGCCATGATGGGCCCTTTATCGGCCTTTTATTTCGGGCAATTATCGCTTGCGGCACCGGTTGCAAACCTGATCGCGATTCCATTGATCGGATTGATCGTGCAGATCGGCCTGATTGCAGGGCTGGCCGGGGCATTCATTCCGGTAGTCGGTATCTATATCGCTTTGCTGTTGAATGCTGCAAACTGGCTGGCAGTAAAATTTTTCATGTCTATGGCCAGTTTCTTTGCAGTTTTAATTCCCTTTCCAAGAGTCTCTCAGCCAGGTTTTGCCGAACTGGCAATCTATTATCTGATTTTGCATCTGTTCTTTTTCCGGGCTCAAATTCTCAACTATGGCCGCGCCATTTTCGCCGCTGTCCTCGATTTATGGGAAGAGCCCGACTATCGCATGTCGTTAACCATGGTCGCCGCTCTTTTTGTGGTTTTTTTAACCGGTTCAGGAGTCTGGGCTCTTACAAACATCGAAACCAGGCCAGACTTCAGAGCAACTCTGCTCGATGTCGGCTTTGGTTCGTCCCTGTTAATTGAAAAAGGCGATGCGACAATCCTTGTCGATGCCGGTTTAAACGATACTCTCGCTGGGGTAGATAGGGGTGAAAGGGTTATTCAGCCGGCTTTGTCCGAGAAAAAAATCGCCAAAATCGACGCGGTAATTTTGACCTCATGCTTGCCTGAAAGAATTTCTGGGCTGGCTTCAGTTTTTACAACCTACAAGATAGGAAAGGTTTACGCTCCATTTCCCTTGTCCCCTGATCTCAAGAAGGTAACCTTCGAGGACTATGCGCGGAATTTTTCATTGGCCGACATGAAAATGGAACGCAAGCTTAAACGTGGCTATAGCGCCGGCATTCCGCCTGATTATTATTGGGAATCTGCCTATGAGTCATATAATCGTTTGATTGAAGATGTGCGCCGGTTTCAGACGCCTTTCGTTCAAATCAGGTCGGGAGACAAGATTTCTGAAGGCGGGGACATTATTGAAGTGTTGGCGCCCAAGGAAATCAAGGGGCGTTTTTCCAGTTATTACGATGGTTTGATTTTGAAAATTCGTGCCGGGGAGAAAAATATTCTTTTTTGCTCGGGTAACGTACATGGCATCGATCAGGTTGCCGGCTTTCGGCCTGATTACGTATTTGTGGCCGATCTGCCTTATCCATACAACCAGTTCGAGCGCTACGTAAAATCGCGAAATCCGGAAGGGGTAGGGGTTAGTTTCCGATTTCCGTCATCATGGCTGATGGATGGTTATCATCTTGCCGGAACAATCAGCGCCCGAAACAAAAGTTATCTGCCCAGATTCAAGGAGTGGCGGGTTCCGGTATATGTTACCGGTGCCGATGGCGCTGTCTTTATTGAACAAAAGGGCAGCAGATATCGCATGTCATCTTTTTTGAAGGATTTTTAAATGTCGCTGACCAGACTTGAAAAGGCCGCATTTGTTGCCTTGGTGGCTCTCTTGGGTGTTGGCATATTTTTGCTTGTCGGCAAAGTCGGTATGGCGCGCCAGACAAACCAGAAATTGAAGGCAGAAATCGCCCAGATCGCCGCTTTGACTGATCAAACCGTTTTGGTCAAGGATGAAAAGAGCAATATCGGCCAGGAAAACATTAAGAAACTTAATCTTAACCGGGCCGATGAGCTTAGTGTGCGGGCTATTCCCGGAATGAATGGGCCCCTGGCCAAGCGTATCGTTGAATTCGTGCAAAAGCGTGGCAGCATAAAAAGTCTTGAAGAGCTTCTCGAAGTTAAGGGCATGAATAAAAAGAAACTCAGATCGCTCGAACTCTATGCGACAACCTACGGTGGTCATGCGGGGCAGGCGGCCTGGGGTGAAAAGTTGAACTTGAATTTCGCTTCAATCGAAGAAATTGAAACATTGCCCGGCATCGGCAAAAAAACCGCCCGCGATATCATTGATTTTCGCAACCGTAACGGTGGTTTTTTCTCGCTTGAAGATTTGCGCGAAATTCCCGGACTGACTCCGGCTAAAATTCAGAAGTTCATCGACCGGGTTGAGGTGCGCTGATCATGAGCAAATACGGATTTGAACAAAAATCTTTTCAATCGCGAAAAACAAATTTTGTATTCTTTGTTCTCCTGATTTCAGTTCTCTTCATTTTTGCCGTTTTGCTTAGCGGCAATCTCGGTGGAATGGTCGAAACCAATCTTAGCAAAGATTTGCGTATCGATTTTGTCAATGTTGGGCAGGGTGATGCAATTATCGTGCGTACCCCCATGGGAAAAACCTATCTGATCGATGGTGGCGGCACCGACACAATTGCCGATGCCCGACGTGAAAATCGTGAGCTGATTCAACTTTATCTGCGAGACCAGGGCATTACCAGAATCGATGGCATGGTGGTAACTCATTGGCACAACGACCATCTTGGCGGTATTATTCCAGTCTTGCGCCTTTATGACGTTCCCCAGATATGGGAATGCCCAACCGCAG
>CAZTHA010000157.1:0-9573 GCA_964613435.1 uncultured bacterium | reverse complement strand
ATGTCCATAAAAAGAGACTGGTTCACCGCGATATCAAGCCCCAGAATATAATTTTGCGTGGCAGTGAATACCAGCCCTGTCTGATTGATTTTGGCATTTCCAAATTTGTTGAAAAAGATGATGACCTTAACCTTAATGCAGAAGGCATGTTCACCGTGGCTTATGCCAGCCCCGAGCAATTGACCAATAAGCCGATCGACCATCTTTCCGATCTGTTTTCCTATGGTGTGGTCATGTACGAAAAGCTTACCGGTCACCTTCCATTCAAGGGAAAGCGGGCGATGCAGGTATTCATCGAGCAAACCAAGTGGAATTTCCCGCCGCCCCGGCAGCTCAATCCATCCATTCCCCAGAAACTTGAACAGGTTGTCCTCAAGCTTCTGGCAAAAGATCCGAACCAGCGCTACCCCACCGCCGAGATGGTGCAGGGCGATCTTGAAAGATTGCTTGAAGTTACGCGGCAAGGCCGTTCTGGATTGGGTATCAGTGGTATTACCGGTGACATCCGTGGAGTTCAGATCGAGCGCCGTGGTTTCAAGAAACGCACTATTAGCGACGAGCAGAATATGCTCAAAAAGGCCCGGGCCGAATTTATCGACACCCGGCAGAAGCTTAAAATGGAAAAGGGGCGCCTGCGGCCTGACGTTGAAAGGGTTGAAAACCTTGAAGTGCTCTGCAATACACTGCAGCAAGACTACGAACGCCTTGAAAGCCAATTGAAAATGGCTCTGGGCTTTAAGAGCCAGCCGCTGGTTATCGATAAATTCAATTCAATTTTTAAACTGGAAACGATTGCCTTTGAAAAACGTGGCATTCCCTTCAACATCAATACCATCGAGCAGAAGCTGGTTACAACTGAAGGGAAAGACATCATCGTCGGAAAACTCAATTTCACTGAACGGGCCAAGCGATCTTTTTCGATCAACAAGCGTGACTCATATCTGGCCTGGGATAACGCCAACTGGTTTTTCGGAGCCTACGAAGAGAAAGACTTTCCGATCTTTCTGATGATCGGCGACAAAAGTATGCCGCGCAGTCCCTCCGGTTTCAAGGGATTTTTCTGGCCCTTTGAATTTCTGGTGGCGGTGCAAAAGCTTGGCTGGACCGGGGTTTCAATTATGGAAACCTTCCGGGGAGCGGACCGAAACGGGCACCAGGTCTTCGCCGAGCACAAAGAAACCATTCTTTTTTCCCAAACCTTGTTCGATCAGTTAGATAAGATTCAGGGAAAAGTTCTTTCTGCCGATAAGAAGTAACCATGGAAATCAAGAAAATATTGTCTGGCCTTACCGGAGCCTTCAAACAGCTGGTAAAGGCCAATGAAGTGTTCTCTGGCAAGGAACCCGGTGCGGAAAGTTTTCGCGCTTTGGTCGATCAGCGCGAGTTGATGATGGAAGATGTCGAGCATCTGACCCACGAATTGATCAAGGAAATAAACCATATTTATCGTGACAATTCTTTCGCCTGCAAGAATCTTTCCGAGGCGGTCAGGGCTTTGCTGGTTCTGGCTCCTGATCTTTCTGAAAAATGTGAAAACCTGAAAGATTCGCTAAGTGCGCTGGTTGCGTCCGATAAACAGGTCGAAAAAAAGATATCGGACCTCAAAGATTCGGTTAAAACCGAAATCAGTAAGGTCCGTAAGGGCTCCAAGGTGCTGAAGGGCTATAAACAGCCAGACCCTATGGGCAGCTGTTTTATCAACAAGATCAAATAATCAGAACATTCCCGGAATGTTCATGCCGCCGGTGATGTCGCCCATTTCTTCCTGAACCATTTCCTGCGATTTTTTCAGACCGGTGTTGACCGCTGAAAGAACCAGGTCCTGAAGAGTTTCAACGTCTTCCGGGTCGACTGCTTCCTTGTCGATTTCAATTGAAACCAGTTCCTGTGCGCCATTGAAAACAACTTTAATCATGCCGCCACCGACAGTGGCTTCAATAGTCTTGTGCTTCAGTTCTTCCTGAGCTTTCTGGATCTTTTCCTGCATTTTCTGAGCCTGTTTCATCAGGCCCTGCATGTTCATACCGCCTCGCATGTGCTTGTCTCCTTATAGGGTTTGGTCGGCAATTATCATAGCAGAATCATCTTAAAACCGCAAATTTGCCACGATATTTCCGCTTTTTGCTCGGGTAAGCCGTTGAATCGGTCAATTTCATTACATAAAAATATACGCCGTTGGCCAGATGGCGGGGAAGACGCCAACGCTGCCGGTTTTCGCCCTCACGACCACGCATCAGCATGTTGTCGACTTCGTGTCCGGCGCTGTCGAATATCTCGATTTCGACATTTCCGGGAAAATTCAGATAAAATCTGAAGAAAACGCTGTCGCCGCGCACCGGGCTTGGAAAAGCTGACACCGCTCTCAGGTCACTTTCCGGAAGGTAGACAATTGAAGCCGAAACTGTCGGATCGGTGGCCGACTGAACCTCGATACGATTGCCCGGCTGTGCAAGTATGCGGGTTGAGGCTGCATCGCTGAGATTACCATCAATCTGAACCCGGCCCCGGAAAAAGTTCGAGTGGGTTCCGGCTTCGACGAGATCCAGCATAATCCCTTTTGGGTCGGCATCTGAGGTAATTCTGACTCTGGTGGAATCGGTGGTGAACCAGTTCAAGTCGTCGGCTTCGAGCTGAATGTACAGGCCGGAGAGGGGCAGGGTGCCGCCGAGAGGCTGTGCAAAATCTTTCTCGTGAAAGAAACTTATTCGGTGAATATTGACAGGCGCCGCGCTTCCTGAAAAGCGGTAGTAAAAAATCTTCTTGTCACTGGTCAGTCCAGGGCTGGTAAGCTCAAGCCATTCACCCGGCAGCAGCGGAACATTGTAACCGGGCAGGTTTTTTCCGGCATCGAAATCAAGCTGGCAACGAAAGCGACCACTCGCGGCATCGGCTTGCTGTAACGGTAGGCGGACACTGGCTGTGGCTCTGGTTCCGGTTCTAACCTGAAGGTCGAAGGTTTGTCCAGTCAGTCCGGTAGTTGATGAAGCGGCAATTTCTGCATAGGCGACCGGAAGCTGCAGCTGGCTCGTCGCTATTCTCAGGCTGAAACCGTTGTCGTTGTAGAGATTTATGCCCTGAAGTCCGGCAGTTGAAAAAATGATATGCTGCCCGGCAAGCGGTTGCCCCAGATAATCGGTCATTCCGGAAAGATTCAGGGTGCAACTGGCCTGCAATGGCAAGGGAAAAAGAGGTTGCCAGACCATTACCTCGGCATCGTTCTGGGTAAGGAGGCTTGCGCTGGTTTGTCCGCCGGGGAAATCCAGGGTCAGGGCATTTTGCCCCGACTCGAAGGCCATTTTGCGCGAAAAAGTCGAGATGATGTTCTGGCTTTCACCGGCATCACTGGAGTTCGAAGCTGGAAAAGTTTCGAGAAGCTGTGGTTCCGGAGCGATATTGAATTGAAGAGATGGGTGTGTCGCAAAACTCAGATTGGCGACCAGGCCGCTACGGATTATTCCGGCAGGTGGGTCGAAGGTGGCGGAAAAATTCCCCGGTCGACTCTGATCTTCGTCGAGGGACAAAGTGAAGCTTTGGGTCGCTGCATCGATGGTAACCTGTCTTTGCTCTGGCAAGGTGCCGAAAAGGTTGGTTGTCGTCGCAATGATGGCGATCGGTGCAAAAACTGCTTCGCCAGTCAGGCTTACTGCCTGATTGTTCCTTGGTGCAATACCGGTGAACATTTCGAGCTCAGCGAAATTTTCGCCGAGCGTAGCAAAGCTGGCGACGGCGGGCAGAAGAAACAGGCCATTCTCATCTTTCAGGCTGGTGCTGATTTTGAGCAGACTGCTGGTTCCGGTTGCCAGAACCGGTTGCAAAATGATATCTCGACCGGAATTGGCTGAGCTGAAACTGAATGGCCTTTGCTGACCGGTAATTTCGATGCCCAGATTAACGCTGTCTGCTTTGATTGGTTGAGAAAAAGAAAGCTTGATTGGCGTGTCGAGGAGAAGGTTTTGGCTTCCCGAAGCAGGTGTGATGCTCAACAGATTGGTGCGATTTTCGACCTTGACGTTGATGATGCGATTTGGCGCGACCTGCGGTTGAATACTCAAATTGGTGCCCGCGGCAAGATTTATGGGGTAGGCGAGCACAAAAATGCCGGAAGGGGGCGAGATTTCGATCAGAGTCAGCTCAAGCCCGTCGAGGCTGCCGTCCGAAGAATCCAGGCGAACTCTTGCCGTTTCATAGGTCGAAAAGGATTCGTCGGTCGAAACCATTTTCAGATACAGGGTGCCGTTGGTTGCGACAACGCGGGTTGCCGTAGCGTAGGCATCTGATTCATAGTTGTCGAAGAGGCTTATCACGGTTGGCGGAGCCGGCGGCGGTTGCGAAACGAAACGGGTGCGCAATTCGCTGCCGAGAAGATTGTCGTTTTCGTCTCTGACAGCCGCTGAAACGACCATCTCATATTCGGTCAGGAGCTTGAGTATTTCGTCAGGCTGGAAGCGAATCTGGCGGGTGGTGGGGCTTTGTGAAACGGTTCCCGGGACATTGCTGCCGTCGATAACTTTGATGAGCCTAAAATTGGTGGTATTGGCATCTGCAGCTTTTATCGGACGGCTGAAGTTCCATGAGGGCCAGACATCAGCCGGCACCGATATGGCACCGCTTGCCGGGGAAAAAGACAGGATGCTGAATTCGGGAAGTATTGCCAGATTTCGGCTCAGGGCCGGATTGTTTTCGGCAATTATCCGCAGGTTTTTACCGGCTGCGAATGGTATGGAAAAAGAGCCATTGAAAATTCCCGCCGAGGTTTCCGGCAGAGTGGTTGTGCTTGTGGCGTCGGGTAGTGCGAGAATAAGGTTTTGCGATTCGGGGCTATAGGCGCGAACATCGTTGCCGTTGATTCTGGCCCAGATGGTTTGCCCGGCTTCAACCTGTGAATTCTCGGCTACAGGCGTTGAAAAAGCGGCATCGGCAAAAAGATCGAGGCTGTTGAGCTGAGGTTGCACCGTATGAAAATTGGCGATAGTCATTGGAAAAGCGATGCCGTCAGTATCGCGTAACTGGTTGTTTACTATCAGTTCAACGTCGGAATCAGTCGCAAGGTCTGAATAGACAGTGATCTGAGTGGGGTTTGCCAGAATGGGCAAATAGGATGCGATACCGTTCTGATCTGAAATAACCAGGGAAAAGGTTCCTAATGTTGCCGCGTCGACTGCTTTTCCCGTTGTGAGGGTAAAGCGGGTGTCGAGGAAGATGCTGGTCGAACCGGACGCGGGCTGAATCGAGCTTACGGAAGGCATGCCCAATGTTCTTATGCGGGTAGATTTGCTCGGGTCGGTTAGCGAGGTAGCCGTGATCGTGGCGTTCTCTTCGGCGAAAATCTGCAGGTTGCCCTGGAAAATGCCGGTCGAAACCCCGGTTTCGATAAGAGTCAATTCAACATTGCTGGCGGTCACACTCGATGTCAGCTTGATCTTTGTGCTGTCGATGGTGCCTGCAGAAAGGTCGTTGGCAACTATTTCAAAATATACCTGTGAAGACGGCGGCACCAGTCCATTGTCGGCGATCTGGTTCAAGAAGGCCGAATCGGCAAAAGCCTGCAAACTGTTGATGAAGGTTGGGCTTATCGAAGAGGCTTGGGTTGAAAAACTGCTGACAAACAATTTCTGTTGCTGGTTACTCACCAGATCGCGCTGATTATCGACCCGAATCTGATAATTGGACGAATAGGCCAGCGGCGACTGCGGAACTATACTGATTCGCCTTAGGCCCGAATTCCAGCTCAGGTTGACGGGAATCTCTTCGATGCCATCTTTAAGAAGCTTGATATTGGCTGAGTTGATTGAAATTGGCTGCAATTCCTCATTGGCCTCGATCTCCAGGGTCGAGAAAACAGAAATTCCGGTTGCGCCGGAGGCTGGAACCGTCTGAGTAAGAACCGGGTATGAGAGCCGCAAAGTCTGGCTTGCCAAAGGGTTCAATGCTGAGGCAAAAATCAGCTGAGTCGAGTCGGGCAGACTGGCATAGCTGTATTGTCCGCGATAAACTCCGCTGTTGGTCGCGGTTTCTTGCAGAATCAGCGACATGCCGTTGCTGACGTTGATTCTGGTGTAATCTTGGGTGTTGTTCGCGCCATCTGCCCCTTTGGCTTCAAGAAAAATTATGCCGCTTCCTGGAAAATCGCCGTTGCTCTGGTAGGCCGCCGCCGCTGAATAACTGTTGTCGGCAAAAAGGTTGACCTGGATGATGCTGACCGGCAGGGTTTGACTGGCCTGGGTAGTAAAACTGAAGCTGAATTCACGAAAAATCGGATTGCCCACCTCTGATTTGAGTCCAGTTGAGCTATAACTTCCGCTAACTTCGATAGAACTGGAAAATGGCAGGGGCGCTGCCGGTGTAAAATCAATCCGTTGCCGGTTTGTCGACAGACTTCTTGTGCCGGCGATGGTTGTGCTGCCCGAAGCGATTCGGAAACTGGTTGAATCACCGGCATCGAATAATCGATCGTTGAAGGCGGCGGTAATGGTGGTGTCGATTCTGACGTTGCTGGCTCCGGCCGCGTTGCTGGCACCACTCAGGGTTTCGACCTGGCTGGCGGCGTTATCCAGATCAGGGAAACTGACCGTCAGAGTCGCTGCCTTATCCGGAGATTGTAAAGCCTGAAAAGTCAGGCTGCCGATGCTGATCGCGGGTTGTGGAGCCGGGAACCCGTAAAGCGGCAGACTATCAAGGTTGAATTGGCCAATAAAATATCCGTTTGAATTTGACGCTGTTTCCTGCAGGCTTATCTGTTGGTTTCCGTCCCAGGAAAGGGCTAGAACGGCGGTGGCCAGGTCGCGGGTCTGGGTCGCTCCATCGGTGCCGGTAAGCTTAAGATAAATGGTTGCCGAGGCAGGGACCCGCTCGTTGGTTGCCCAACCCTCCAGCAACAGCGGATCTTTGAAAATTGTCAGACTTTCTATGCCGGCCGGAGGTGTGATGGCCGGCTGAGTCGAAAAGTTCAGGATGAAGGGGGCCGCAGTTAGAGAATTCCCGGCGAGATCTCTGACCGAAGAGGTTAGCTCCAGACGATAACTGCTGTCTGGACGCAGATAGCCTTCCGCCGAATCATTCGGATCTATGATTAATTCTTTTCCGTTGAGTGTCTGGCTGAAACTGACGGCCGATCCTGACCTGGTCAGCTTTACCGAACTGGTGTCAAAAGAAGTGGCAAGCATGTTTTCTGAAAAAACGACCTGAATTTGCCGGTCGATAGTTACTCCGCTCTGGTTTTGCGCCGGAAAAAAGCTGGCGATAGAGGGTGGGGTCAAATCTTCGCAGGTAAATTCATAAACCAGTGCTTGTTGCACCGGGTTGCCGCTGGTGTCTTTAACTCCTGTGATGCGAACCTGATAGGTCTTTTCACTTAAAAGTGCAGCACTCGGGTCGATGGTTATTTTACCTGCCGCATAGCTCAGGTTCGTAACCAATTCAGTTCCATTCTGAAATAATTTTATATTGGTTGAATTGACCGTTGCCGGGTCGAGAGCTTCGTCTGCGGCAACGATGATGTTAGCCGACAAGGGAATATTCACGGCATTGCTGGCAGGGCTGTCGGGGCTGAGTCGTGGATAGGTTATCAGCAGGCTGGCGCTGACTCCGGGGCTTTTAAGTGATTGCGCCGTAAGTCGAAAGCGGTCAGAAAGGCCGGAAAAACTATATGATCCGTGATAAACGGCTGAAGAAGATGCAGTTTCTTCGAGCCTGATCAAAATTCCGTTTGAAATCGAGGCAATCGCGTAATCTCTGGTCAAGCTGGCCCCGTCAGCTCCGGCAAATTCGATATAAACGGTGCCAGTTGCGGCATAGTCGGCGTCATCGGCCAGTTGCAGCGAATAGGCGGCATCGGAAAACAATTTGGCGGTTGTAATCGACAGTGGGCGTGTTTGTGAGGCCTGGGTCGTGAATTCTGAGGTGAAGGTTGCCGGGGTATGCACGAAAGGGTTCCCCTTGGCGTCGGTAAGGCCGTATCCAGCGGCAATTTTATAAAGGGTTTCGGTTAAGAGATAGTTTTCGCTTGAATCAGCAGGGTCGATGGTAATGGTCGCGCCAGTAACACTTAGCGAATAATTCGCCGGATTTATGCCGCGGCTGAGTTTGACGTTGTCGAGATTCACCGAAACCGTTGCCAGACTTTCTGAAAAGGTCAACTGTGGCTTGTTGTTGATAAGGACGCCGGTGCTGCCATCGGTGGGGCTGACACTGAGAAGGGTCGGAAAATCGACCCTGACCGAAGTTTTTATCGATGCCTGAGCGGAAACGAATTCATAAAGATTATTGCCGCCGGTTGGGGCTGAGAGATTGTATATGCCGTCAAAAAGGCCTGAATTTATCGTCGTCTCTGTAAGAGGAACCTCGGCAATATTTGCGCCATTGAGAAAAACCGTGGCTGTAGCTACGTCGACGGTGTTGAAAGCAGGATCCACCGCTTCAAGACGCAAATATACGGTTGTCGTAGCATTGATTTCGCTGTTGTCGGCGATAAGGTCGCTGTTGTCACGCAGAAGGGTGCTATGAGCGGTCAGCTTGATGACCTCGCTGGCAAGAACCGCACTTTTTGCCGGTTGGGTGGTGAAATTCAGTCTGCTGTCCGACCAGATTTGCGAGCCATTGGCATCGAGCACGTCGCTGGCAATGGAAATGTAATAATTGCTTGAAAAGTTTAGCGGTTGGTTTAGCCTAAGCCTGATTTCAGAGGTGAAACTGGTGTCGGGTAAAATAGCTATTTCACTGTCTGAAGAATCGAACATCCTGATTTTTGTGCCGATCAGCGAATTGTCAAGATTCATGGCTTTGTCAAAAACGACTGAAACCAGGTTGCCGGAAGAAGTAATGAAATTGCTGCCCGAAACGAAAGAAGTGCGTGCGCCAGCTGAGTTTATTGTTTGAGCAATGCATGATGCGGTAGCAATTTCAGCAAAATCGACTTCGGCAGTAACTGTGCTGTTGAAAACCGGTGGTCCTTCGAGATGCAGAATTTTCCCGGTTTTGTTCCAGGAATGCTTTTGTGGAAACTCAAGCAGTCTTTTGCGAAAATAATAAGTCATGCCGGTTAATGAAGTAAGCAGTCCGGCGTATTGCCGGTCACCCGACCGATATCGGAAAAGACAGGAACGGCCGTTGTTGGTGAAGACATCTTTGACTGAGTCATCAGCTTTCAACACCAGATTGTTAACTTCGTAAGTGCCCTGTTTCAGAAAAGAAAAATCCATTCCGAAATTATCGAAGGCCTCGGCACTGAAGCCAAAATCGCCTCTAAACAACCCGTCAAAGGTTTGCTCGACTGAAGTATCGAAATCAAAAGCTCCAGGAGTCTGGCTTTTGAAATACTTGTGAGAGGCGTCGTCGAGCCAGATCAGGTAAATGAATCCAGTTCTGGGATTCTGGATGATTCTGGCGTGAATCGGAGAAAATTTCGTGACTGTGATCGGAGTAACGGTGGGGGAACTGTAATTTCCCTCAGGAAAAGTAACTATCGCAATCTCGGTGTCAGATTTTGCGTAGACCAGAGCTATGTAGTCGCTACCCCCCTGGTTGATCAAGCTGGCGTCGAGTGTGTGCCCTTTCGCTCGCAAGATGCGAAACACT
>CAZTHA010000156.1:6802-9619 GCA_964613435.1 uncultured bacterium | reverse complement strand
AGTAACTGCAGACATCCGCGTGCGCTTTCACCGACCGACTCCGGTAGGTATACCCCTAAAATTCGTTGCTACAAGGGTTGGGCAGAGAAAAAATCTGCATTTTGCCCGGGCTAGCGTCATCTTGCCCGACGGCACTGTATTGGCAGAGGCCGAAGGCCGCTTTGCCGAAATTTAACCAGGAGATCGAGAAAATGAGCTTAAAGAACGAACAGCTTCGGGTAACCATTTTTACGCCGCAGCATAAAATAACCGGTCAGCTGCATTTATATGAAAACAGCCGCCTCAGCGACATTCTCAACACCGAAAGTCTCGCCAAGGATTTTCTGCCGATTACCAATGCGGAAGTAACCAATCTAAAAACTTCAACTACGGTAAAAGCAGCCTTTATTTCAGTTAACAAGCATCATATCGAGCTTGTCCTCGAAGAGAACAAATAAAACAAAAATAAATCGGAGCAAGGAAATGGACTCTTTTTTCGCCAAACTTCGGCAGCTTAATCTGTCGATAATTCTTTCATTGCTGCTGGTATTACTGCCAGCAGTCGGAATATGCGCCAGCGCAGAATTTCTAATCTTTCATACCAGCGACACTCACGGCGCAATATCTTCTCATCCTGACCCAACCGCCAAGACCGAACCCAAGCCCATGATGGGTGGCTTCGCAATTCTAAAAAAACTCATGGATGACTACCATACCAACCCTGAATTTGCCAATTCCAGGATTCTTTACCTTGATAGCGGCGATTTTTTCCAGGGCACACCGGTGGTTGATCGCACCAAAGGCGCTGTAATGATCGATATGATGAATATAGTCGGACTCGACGCCACAACCCTTGGCAACCATGAGTTCGATTATTCTTATGAGAATCTTGTCGAACAAATGCAAAGAAGGCAGTTTCCGGTTATCTGCTGCAACGTAATTGAAAAAGCGACTGGCAAACTGGTGCCCTTTGCTGAACCATACAGAATTTTTACCCACAATGGCTTTAAAGTTGGAGTTATCGGCATAGACACACCTGAAACGCCGTCAATTTCGGTCGCCAAAAATGTAAAGGATATCGAGTTTCTTGAACCGGAAAAGCCGGTTAAAAACCTCGTCAAAAAGCTTCGCAAAAGCGGAGTAGACTTCATTATTCTGCTGTCACATCTCGGCTATGAAGCTGACCTGAAGTTTGTCGAAAAAGTCGGCGGAATCGACCTGATTCTGGGCGGCCACAGTCATACCCTTTTGTCACAAGTCACCCGCGCCGGGCCAGAGAAAACGCCAATAATACATTCTGGTGCTTCCCTTGAGCATACCTCAGCAGTTAGAATTTTACTGAGAAAAGACGCGCCGCCTCAGACAGAAATGAAATCACACCCCCTCTATCTTGATGAAATCGGTTATGACATGGGTGTGGCACTGGTAGAAGAAGAATACCTGCGCGATATACGAGCCGAAATGGCAAGGGTTCTGGGCAGCAGCAAGGTAAACCTATATCGCGGCGTTAACGGCGGCGACTCTCCCGAAGGTTCTTTCATTGCCGATGCAATGCGCAAGGCTGCGAATACCGATTTTGCCTTCATTAATTTCGGTGGCATCAGACAACCTTTATTCAAAGGCGAATTAAATGTTGAAAGTGCCTTTATGGTTCAACCTTTTGACAATAGACTTGAAATTCTGTCGATGACTGGCGCCCAGATCCTTGACCTGCTTGAGCGTGCGGTTTCAAACAGCTTTTCACCGATGGATGAAGCCGACAAAGCATACGCCATGAATCATTTCAACATTAAGGCTGATGGCCTGAAAAGAGTTGTGGGTCCGGACTATGGCTATCTCTACCCTGCAAACCTTTCAATTACTTTCGATCCATCGAAAGAACCGATGAAAAGACTCGTTAAAGTTGAAATCCCGGGTCAGGGCAATCTCGACCCGCAAAAAACCTATCGCGTGGCCCTTAATGATTTTATTGCGGCCGGTGGCGATGGGTTCACTAATCTGAAAGCCATCGAATTGCGTGAAAAAACCGAAATCCTGGTTAGAGATGCGCTAATCAATTATATTGAAGAATTGCAAGTAATTGAAGCCCGTCCTGAAAAGCGCATGTTCAACCTCAGGCTAAACGAAGAAAGTCTTGACTGATGGCTGCCAAAGCCTGGTTCAAGAATAGGCTTAACGATCACTATCTGCTCAAGGCACGAGCAGATGATTATCGTTCACGAGCCGCTTACAAGCTTGAAGAAATCGATATCAAATATCGATTGATAAAAAACGGCGCGCGAATTCTTGATCTGGGCGCAGCACCCGGCAGCTGGTCACAGTATGCTTTGCGGAAAACTGCCGGCAAAGCCAAAATCATCGCAATCGATCTGCTGGAAATCTCGCCGATAGATGGAGTCACCATCATTCAGGGCGATATTCGTGACTTGAAGAACCAGCAACAGATTCTTGAACTCGCTCCAAAAGGCCTTGATCTCATTCTCAGTGACATGGCACCCGACACAACTGGTGTGCACCATGCCGACACTGAAAATTCAGCTCTTCTGGTACACCTGGCTCTAGATATGGCAGAAAAACTTTTGAAACCCGGCGGCTCATTCGTGGCCAAAGTCTTTGAAGGCTCCGAATATAAAGCGCTGCTCGACCGCACCAGAAAGCTCTTCGGCTTTGCCAAATCCTTTAACCCCAAAGCCTCCTTAAATCGTAGCCGCGAACTTTTCCTCGTCGCCCAGCAGTTTAAAGGTAAAAACACTTTAACCACGCCCTGAAACAGGTAAAGGCCGCCAATACAGTTGCTGAGTCTCTGCAGGAGAGGCCTAGGTAAGATTTTGAAATTAT
>CAZTHA010000156.1:0-6702 GCA_964613435.1 uncultured bacterium | reverse complement strand
TAAGCATTGAGAGAAGGAAAAATATGTCAAACAATCGATCGGGTCTTTTTAAAGCTGTTCTCGCTATCAGTCTGATGCTCTTCGTCATTTCCTTTGTCGTTATCAAGAGCGGAGCAATTGAAACCCAAGTCAGCAATGTCGAAGTCAATGGCAAAATGGAAGAAAAAAAATCTTACCGATTCAATGCCAGCAAGATCCCGGCCTACCTAAAATCGGTAGTTGCGCCGATAACCGGCAACAAGGCCATCTCAGAGGCTGACAAATAGCTGGCATCCCCCCCCTCTATTACATTGTAATTCTTTAAACTCGCTTCATTTGGTGCGAAAAAATTTGATGCGCACGCCTTGGTATGTTAGACTGACCAAAATTTCCTAATCAGGAGGGTACACAAAGACCTATGAAAAAAGTTATCAGCGTAATGATTCTATTGTCCTTTTTTGCCAGCATGATCATCATGACCGGCTGTTTTGGTGGCGATAACGGCATCGGAGCCGTTCTCGGCGGGGCGTTGATTCTTGCAATTGTTGCTTCTAGCGGTTCTGCAGCAGTACCAGTTTTTGCAGCCAACACTCGCATGAACCTTAGACCCGCAGCAATTACAGGAACAGACAAAGAAAAAGTCACTATGAAAATTATCCCAATTAAAGATGGGGCTGAACAGACCGCCACTGTAATACCTTCTACGGGTATAGAATGGGTCGGAGACCAGATAAAAGCCAATCCTTCTATAAATCAATACGATGGTTTTAATGAATATCGAATTCAGGTAATTTATGATACCAAGGTAATCCTTGAAAATGCAGTATATGTAAAAACTGCTGATAAAACTGGTTCAAAAAATGTTGAAGTTAATGCGACTTCTACCGCCAAATTAATAGTTTATGATCAGTGGAAAAACAGTTCCACCACCACCGATTCTTACAAGGTTTTTGAAGACAATTTTATCAAGAACACTATTGAGAACAGTCCTAATTTTGTTACAGTAGCAAATAATGTTAAAGCAGCTCTTAACGACCCACAAAATATAAACTACTCTACCGCTATTACGAATGCGGCCAATGTAAACGTTCCCGAAACTATATACTATAGTATTTCGGGCTACATAAAGACTGCAGATGGCCTTTCAGGGCAAAGCGACGCAACCGTTTATCTCTATACGAAAGAGCCTCGCCAAATGCAAGAACATCTAATGTCTTCAAATGGAAATTATTCGTTTGATTCAGTAGTTAATGGAACATACATCGTCTTCCCACAAAAAGCAGATCATACTTACACCCCACAGGAACTTGAAGTTGTAGTTAACGGTGCTGATGTTACAGGAATTGATTTCCAAGCACAAACTCAGGCTTTTGGCGCTTCTCGCAGATAAGTTTTTTTGAAAAGCTGCGCTGCGCTCGCAGCGCAGCTTTTTTTATTTACATGGTATTTCGCCTGAAGACAAAACAAATATCACTTCTTGCCTGGCTTGGGGTTTTTATCGGCATTTTTGCCGCATTTTCCGCCCAGGCCAGTGAGTTGCCGTCAATATTCAAAGTCCCTTTTACAGTTGGTGCACAGTTTTACGACTACCAGAACTATCAGCAGATTCCTTATCTACATGGCGGCATGGATCTCTGCGCACCCGCCGGCACTGAAATTTTCGCCCCCGTTTCCGGAAAAGTTACAGTAAATGCCTACCGTATCGAGGCCAGTAGGACACCCGCCCACTTTGTCTATCATCGCCGCCGCTTTAACCGGGGCGAAGTTTCCGACACCAGGTATCTCGAAGTGTCTATCTTCGACAAAGATGGCAACACCTGGATGTTTCGCCATGTTGAACCAAGATCGGTAAGTGATGAAATATTCAACCTGGCCCTGACCGGAAAGCCTATCGAAGTCGGCACCGTTATTGGTCGGGTCGCACGCTGGATCTTACCCGTAAAACCTGAGCCATCGCTCTACAATCACATTCACCTGGAGATCGTAGCCTCATCGGGTCATTATCTCAATCCTGCTGATTTTGTCGCGACCAGCCGTGATTATTATCCGCCATCAATTGCGGGAATTTATTTGGTCAGCTTTGACC
The DNA here is from genome assembly GCA_964613435.1 of uncultured bacterium. GTDB lineage: Bacteria > Muiribacteriota > Ozemobacteria > Ozemobacterales > Ozemobacteraceae > DYKG01. The sequence continues at coordinate 4,637 of CAZTHA010000156.1, read as the reverse complement.
AGGATCAGGCTTTTTCCCAATACCCGCACCCGGTCGTGAAAGGTAAAATAAGCATCATTGCCGGGGTTACCGATCGAATGAATAAAGCTGCCTATCTTCACAGTGTTTATTCGGCCGAAGTTGAGCTGCAGAACTTTTCTGCCGCCGAGAACCAATGGCAATTACTCAAAAGGTATCAGGCCTACCGCTTCGATCGACTACCGATAATCGGCGATCGCACCCAACTGGCCAAAGCTATCTACCGTGACAGCATCGTTGTCGGGCAGAGACGAATCTTCGCCAATGGCAATGACGGGCCACGTTTTTTTCTGTTAAACCTCACCGCCGGTGATATCAGGCGTGACTATGACAGCTATAACGGCCTCGACACCCGTGATCTTGCCAATGGCTTTTACCGGGTGCAATTGAAAGTCTTTGACCGTGCCGGGAATGAAAAAACAGCCTTTCAGGATTTTATAATAAAAAATTGAATGCCATTAAAATTCACACAATACGGGGCCTTCTCTTCAACACCGCGAAGTAGTCCAGCGCGAGAATCCAGTGTGAATTTCAAGATAAATTCCAGTCTTACAGAATGGTTACCTTGAAATTGGTTCCGCCAAGGTTGATTGTCGCACCGGATTCAATTTTCACTTCACTTTTAAGATCCTTGCCGTCGACCTGAGTGACATTGCTGGAAGTAAGCGCTTTTACCCAGATCTTGCCATCGCGGGCCAAGAACATGACGTGCTCGCGACTTATTTCTGAACCGGTTAAAACCAGCTGATTATCGCGACGGCGGCCAACCTTTACCGACTCTCCGCTTCCGGTAAAGATTCTTCCGGATTCGTCGCAAAGTTCTATTTTAAGCGTATTTGAAGGAGTCGCAACTGCCGGAGTTTTTTCCACAGAAAAACTATGCCGTTGTGAAGTTCTTTGCCCGGCTACTGCCGAAGCAGGCTGAGTTTTTTCAGAAGGCATAGCCGAAGTTGAAAGCGAATCGGGGGTAATAACCAGATCTTCGGCGGTTTTCAGGTCATCGTCATCCGTGGTTGGCGACCTTACCGGAAGTCTATCATCTGAAGCAGGCAGTTTCGGTGATGAAACCCCGGTCTCGAACTGCTTTTCTTCTGTCTGACTCGAGGCCGACGGAAAAGCTTTGTTTTCTTGTGTTTCCTGCGATTCAATTGCTTTTTCAGCCGTTTTTTCAGTTGTCGCACCTTGCCCCTCGGGGTGACTGTCAAAGTACATTTTTCGCGCCTTTTCAAGTTCTTCATAATTCATGAAAAGCGATTTGGTCGACATCATCGATGGCGAAGATTTCTGATAACGCCACAGCTTCAAACCGATGATCAGCAAAAGAATACCGCCGGCCAATATGAACCAGGAATAATTTCGCGTTTCATTTTCACGAACGAAGCTGACCTCGATTTTTCTGGTGCCGGAGCTGTCACGAACGGAAAAGCCGCCCATGCTACCCTCAGCTCCCATTGCCAGGTATTTCAACTCGTAGCATTGCTCAACATCTGACCTGGGCTCAATTTCGACGGTTGTATCGTTGCGCATCTGAATATCTGGAGTGCCCTGAACCGCGCCCATGAATTGAACTTTGCCGGGTTCGCTTTCGATTACCACGACGCGATCGACTCCCTGTGCCGGAGTAATGCGCACGACAAAAAGTTCGCCCGGGGTTATTTTTTCAGGAATGACGATCTCGGCTGCAAAAATAGCGCCACTCAACGAAAAAATCATCAATAAAAAACAATACTTTGCAAAAAATCTGATCATAATATCTTACATCCCCTTTTGCCAGCCGGGAAACCAGCGCATTAATTCTTCAACACTGGCTTTATGTGGACCCCGCGAGCCAAAAAGTTTTCTGATAAAGTTGCGCTTGCCTCTTTTTTCAGCCGCTTTCTGCAGGCTTTTAGCCATCAGTTCCGGCTTATCCCAAGTTCCGGCGAGATTCAGATCGACATACGGAATCCCGGTTTTTTTATCCTGTATCGTCGCCGAAAGTTTGCCGAGCTTTTTACCAATATTGGTGTGACGTAGGCTTTGTGGATTTAGCATGAGTTTGCCGGAAATTTTCAAGGCAAGCGGGTTAAATTCACTGTTGCCTAGTTCAAGCCGCATGTGTGGCCCGGCAAAGAGCCCATCGGCAATTAGAAGTTTTCCTGCATAACCGGATTCTTCCTCGCTGGTGACGTAAAAGTTCAATTGCCCTTCACGAAAGTCGGGTTTTTCGATGAAATCTATACCGACTTGTCCGATGGTCTGTGGATCGACAATTGGGATTTTCGGGATGAAAATATTCTTGAAATTCAGGTTGAAAACGGCATCTCTGGCACCTGTTGTTTCCCAGAGAGCTTTCATTGTGCCGCTGATCAAACCCTTGAACGACTCGGCATCCGAGATTCGCAACTGGCCAAGATCGATATCGGTTATTTTTCCTGTGGCGTTGAATGAAAATGGCTTATCGCCGGCAAAAACACCCTTCCCATGATCGACAATAACTTCTCCGTTCAGAAATTTCAGAATTCCCTTTACCAGATTAAATTCACCATTGCCTGGATTGTAAGAAAATTCAACGAGATTTTCACCGATTGGAATGCTGTATTGAGAGCCCTCGGTCTGATAGGCAACGCGCATTTTGCTGCTGCTTACAGCCGCCTGCAACATTGGAGCGAACAATGTCCCAGCGACTTTCAGTTTTCCGTCCAGCCAACCTTCCTCGGGAAAGCTCAGCGCCTGTATCTTCATGCCGCCAAGCAAACTGATGAGATCAGCGGGAAAAACCTTTTCGACTGAGCCATCCAGGAAAATTTTTCCTGATAGGAGCGGATCTTCAATGTAGCCATTGTCTAACCTGAAAGTAGAACGGCCAAAATCGGCAACCAGATTTTCTACGGCTATGCGTGCATAAACCGAGTCACTTCGACCCTCAAATTTAAAAATTCCAGAAAGGTTGCGGAACTTGTCTTTCAGGGCTGAGTAGCCAATAGCGCCGTTAGAAACAGCTGCCTGACCAATAGCTACCAGCTTGTTAGCATTGCCACTAAGGCTGAAGTTGCCATCGATAACCCCTGAATCAACGACAATGCTCTTTGAATATTCCGGAGGAAGGAAAGTGCCGATAAGGTAGTTTGCCAAAACCGGCATCTGCAACCCCTTAAGCTTCGCATTCAATTTTTCGATATGCGGCTTGAGACCATTGCGTTCTCTTTTCAGGTGAGCTGCCCCATCAAGTTCCAATCCAGCCCCAAGCGCTTTTCCGCTCAGCTTTTTGAGGGTCAGGCCAAAAAAGTCATTTCCCTTCTTTTTGAACTCGGCCTGCCCGGCAATTTGCGAGGCAGAGAGTGTAGCTTTCTTCCCGGCCGACATCAGCGGGAAATCAAGTTTCATCTGCGTAATATCAATTGAACCATGGCTATCGGGATTACTGATCTTGCCATAGATGTTCGCTTCGGCGTTAAACCTGCCGGACAATTCAAATGGAATTTTAAACTGACCAATACGGGCAATTTCTTTTGCCAGATTTTCGATGTGCTGACTGCTTAGCTTCAACTGGCCCTGATCGATCTTTTTGCTGGCCAAGGCAATATTGCCCTGAGCTGCAACTTTGGCGGAAAAGATATCCGATTGTGCCTTGAAGTTTAAAATCGGGTCAGCGGCAGTGAAAAGCTCCTTAACCCTGGCACTGGCAGAAGTTTTTCCCAGATCGAAATCAACCTGCCCAACCTTCAGAGAAGCCTCTCCAGCATTAATTTCGGCAACATATTCCTCTTTCGAGGTTTTTACCAATGCATGAAATGGCAACTTTGCTCGCACATCAGAGTATGAAAAACCAAGAGTAGGAAACTTTATCCACCCATTCAATTCTGGATTCTTCAACAATCCGGAGCCTAAAAATGCAAAATCAAATGCACCATTGATATTCATCGGATGCTTTTTGAAAAATGCCTGCCCCTCAGGTTGGGAAACGATTGCCTCAAGAATCTTGGAAAAGTTTTTGCCGCCACCTTTAAGACTTAGCTCATCGATGCTGCCGGCAGCGACATTGGCCTTGAGCGCAGCAGCGAGGTTCACTCCGAATAGTTCGCCGTCGAGATCTGCAGAAACTGGTCCGGGTAGCTCCTTTTTTGCCAGATTGAATGCATCACAGGAAACCCAGGCATTGAGCTTATCAAGCCACAAGGGCTTCTTTCGACGCAGAAAGCGCAACCGGTCAAATTTTAAAACAAGGCTGTTCGAGGCATTTGTTGAAGAAATAGCCCCGGTCAGAATATCTTTTCCGCTAAGTTCGATTCGGTCGAAATCAGGCTTATATGCCAGCCCCAGGCTCTGCTGCAAACGTTCAGAGGTGATTCTGAAATCCTTGCCTCCTTCAACCCCGCCCAAAACATCCAGGCGGTAATCTTTCACAAAAGGAGAAGTGCTGTCGAGATCTATCCTTCCGGTTGCTGCCAACGCAAAATTCTCGATATCGGCGCGAAGATTTTCAAGAAGAAAAACACCGCTGGCCAGACTGGCGTGACCGTTGAGTTCAACTCGGTCGGCCGGGTTCAAACGATTGACAATCTGTGCTCCGGAAAAAACCAGATCGATTTCGCTCTTTTTCCAGTCATCTATAGTCGGAAAGCTTGTTCTGACTGTGA
>CAZTHA010000155.1:0-9659 GCA_964613435.1 uncultured bacterium | reverse complement strand
GACCTCTATTTTTGCAGCCTTGAAGTTGTACATATCATGCCATGGTCAACGAATAGATGACCCCGATAACGCCGATAATCGCAAGAGTGGCGACGGTTTTTGCGGGCATTTCACCTTCCTTTTCCATGGCCGCGCCGAAGATGCCGAACACCAGAGGATGCACGAGGAACGGCATGGCGAAGATGAACGGAATCAGACTTGAAGCCGTTTCGCCGAACATTCCGCCCTGGGTAGCTGCGAAAAGGCCGAAATGGGAGATCGAAGACGACTTGGCCATGGCGGCGCTCGAGATATCCATGCCGCTGAGATGCAATAGAAAGAAGCCCCCAAATACGGCGGTAATCTGCCAACCAAATGAGAACTGCATCAACCCCTTGACCTCTTCAGATTCTTTCGACTGGGCCTTATTAAGGGTTTTTAGCGACCAGGCGGTCAGCAGAACGCCGATTACGGCAACGGTCAACGCCGCCGGAGCAATGAGTGCCCCGCGTTCAACGCTCATCGCGAGAATTGTGAAAACAAAAATATGGCCAAAAAACGGCACGTTGATCATGATCGGAGCACGGGCAGCAGCTTCACTGCCGAGATCGCCGGCGGTACAGGCACCGGTAAGACCGGAATGCGAAAGAGAACCGGCCATACCCGGGGCAAGATTGCGGACATGGTTGGCTTTTCCAAAGTAAATCAGCAGAGCCAGGCCGCCGAACATCCAGAACAACTGGCCGAAAAAGCCATAGGCCATTACCGAGGTCATGCCTTCAAGCTTGAAAGCTTCGGCAATTCGTGAGCCGCCGATCATGAAGTTGGCGGCAAGCACGACGGGAATACCGGCAAAAAGCAGCGAACGACCGGTCGGCCCCATAATCCAACTTGAAAAAGCAACGCCCAAACCGGCTGAAATCAACATGGCAAAGAAAATCTGCGGCAGGGCAATCGTCGATTTGATCGCCATGGCAATATGATGACTCAGAAAAAGAACGCCGGCGATGGCAATCAATTCATAAAGGCCCTTACGGATATACTGACCTTTATTTTTGATCGTCGCCTTGTTGTCGATAAGAATGATCGAACCACAAACACCAACGTAAGCAACGAGCGGATAAAAATGCGAAACCGGATCTTTGGTATCGACACCGATCAGCAGGCGAAAAATGCCTTCAATGCCGATCAGCACGAAAAACGAACGAATCAAAAAATAAAGTTGGGTGCGTTTGGTGCCGAGAATGGTTTCTTCGCTTGAATAAATGACGATATCATCGAGTTCGAGATGGTCGCCGCGAAAGATCTTTTTCAGCTCCTGACCGCCGACAAAAAATGAAACCACCAGTGCGACAATGGTAACCTTACTCACCAGCGCAATCAGCGGAAATTCAGGCAGGCCTGGGGTGCCGATATCGCTCTTTACAAGGGCATAGCCCATGCCGAGACCAAAAAGAACGATGATCAGAATTGGCGAATAGCGTGTTCCGGCAACCACTGATCTGGAGATGAGAACCATAGGTATGATCAAAAAAAGAGTCATCCAAAAATGGTTCAGAAACTGGAGTTTGGCAATCTGCTCAACGATTTGTTCCATCGAAAGTACCTCATTTGCTGATATTTTTTTAATTGCAGCCGGAGGCATTTTACCCTATTGAGACAAAATAAGCAAAGCAATTATGCACGCCTTTTTAAATTTCCCGGGCGGTCTGAAGATGATTTTGTAACACTTTCAAGAGTTTTTCTTCATCTGAATTTTTTTCAGAGTCGGGAAAAAGCAACCGGGCCAGCAAATTTATCAGGCCTGGTTGCTGCTTGAAAAAGCTACGGCAACTTTCATGAAAAAAGTTTTCCCACATTGCAAGAATCCGGGCTTCATCCGAAGAAAACCCCAGTTCTTCGAGAACGGTCGGAAAAAGTGGATGCAGATCGCTTTTAAACTCAATTTTAAACAGCTCATGAAAAAAGCTCAACAGCAGATTGAGCGGCGCCGTAGCGGCGACCTCGCCCTGGCGCATGCGCCAACCGCAGGCGGTTTTGATTCCGAGGACGGTTTCGGCATCGAGATAGCGCTTTTCAATCTGGCCAAGAATCTGATCGAAAGATTTTTTCCGGCGCAAGGCCAGAATGCGATCGACAAAGGGGTTTTCCACCAGGCCCAGCCGATGATCCAGAGCAATGTCTGGCTCGGGGCGACCCATACCGGGCAAGCTGATCTGCTGTGGCTGAAGTCTTTTCTTTCGATTTCTGTTTGCGCGCTCATTCTTTTGCATAGGGCAATATTATAATATTTTGGCCGAGGCTGCATAATTATTTGTGCGTAAGGACGGTTATTTTATTTACAACCTTGTCGCTGGCTTGAATTGACTTGTTGTGAAACGATAGGCTATCCTGACTGTAGACTTGTCAGGGTTGCGTTAGCCGTGAAACCATTGGGTACCTTGCCGAGACTGGCTACACACCAGGTTTTCAGGCAGACGGCCACAGGGTCGCTGAGTTTCAAAAATGGCTCCGGGCAGATAACTAATGAGCTTTAATGAATCGAGCTTAGAGTAAGGATCTATGGAAAACACACCGCCTCGTTCACTTTATGTGGCTTTCGACACTTTTCCGGCACCAAAAGGTGCGGCAGTGCATATTCGCGAGTTTTCGCAGACTCTTTTTGGCATGATGCCGCCCGGACTGCTGCTGACGCTTGGCACTTCCGAGCTCCCGAGCTGGCAGCTTGAAGAAGACCTGCAGATTCGCCGGCTTGTTTCGCAAACCGACAATTTTCTTCAGCGAACCATCGAATTTTCAAAGTTCGTTGGCAGACATGTTGAAACGGTCAAGGAAAGTCTGCAGATTGCCCATTTTCGTGATCCCTGGGGCGGTCTGCCGATAGTTCGCTGTGAGAGCCGCAAATTTAAGACGGTTTTCGAGGTAAATGCCCTGCCTTCAATAGAGTTGCCGGCCAAGTATCCCGGCGTCAGTCATTCGACACTCGACAAAATTAGAAATATCGAGCTCGAATGCCTCGAAAAAGCTGATATCATCGTTTGTCCGTCGCAGACGATCAAAAATTTTCTTGAATCGCTTGGCATCGATGCCGGGCGCGTCGAGGTCATCAGTAACGGCGCCGATGTTCCCGTCGAGATGCCAGAGAAACCTGAAGGGGCGCCAGACAGGTATCTGTTCTACTTTGGCGCGGTACAGCCCTGGCAGGGGCTTGAAGTGCTATTCAAGGCCATGCAGTTTTTGCAGGACTTCTCGAATCTCGCACTGGTATTGTGCGTTTCAGGCAGTAAACCGCGTCTGAAATATTTGCAGAAACTTGCTGAAAGAATGGGCATCAACGAACGTCTGGTCTGGAATCTGCGTTTCAAACAACCCGAAGTCCATCGCTGGCTTGCCCATGCCGCCATCTCGGTTGCGCCGCTGGTGGAATGCTCGCGCAACCTGGTTCAGGGCTGCTGCCCTTTGAAAATCGTCGAATCGATGGCTTATGCGATTCCGGTAGTCGCCTCAGACATACCGGTCGTGCGTGAACTGATTTCTCATCAACAGGAAGGCTGGCTGGTCAGACCAGATCGTCCGGCAGAACTGGCGCGAGCCATAAGAGTTTTGTTGAATAATCAGCAGCAGGCTCGACAGCTCGGGATCGCTGCGCAAAAACTGGTCGCTGAAAGGCTGACATGGCAGGCTTCCCGACAAAGGTTACAACAAATATACGCAAAACTTTGAACCGTTTGAAAACTGGTGTTATACTGATTCTATAAAACAGGAAGAGGGGTAGCGGATGATACTTGTATCGGCTTTTAAAAAGTATTTTGCTCTGGATGACAAGCAAAAAGAATTTATCAAGACCGGCAACCGGATTTTCATGACCAGGCCGGCAGAATTGCTGAAGTTTCTTCAGCCTCTGGCCAAGTTCGATCAGGAATGCGATGCCGCGCGCGGCCAGGCCGGAAAAATCATGTTTGGGTGTTTTTTGCTCGGCATTCTGCTGATAATCCTTCTGGCAGCAGAGGTTCTGCCGCAGATGCTAGCGCCAGTTCTTCTTGTGCCGGCGTTTGTTTTCGTGCTGACCCTCGTCGCCTACCTGATTCTCAAGAGTGTCGACATTCACAACAATCTGCGCGAATTCGTCGTGCCGGTCCTCAACACCATCAGCCAGGATATGGAACCCAATGAAAAAATCAGGGTAAAAATCGATTTGCGCGGCAAGTGCATCGCCGCCAAGAAATTGCGCACGGAAAAGAATGATCCGGGCTGGTTCAGTTACCCCAAAACCACCAAAAACTTTTACAAAGACGTCTGGTTCGACGGTTCGGCCAACCTTTACGACGGCTCGCGCCTGTTTTTCTCGGTTACCGACATGGTTACCCACACCCATGTTTACAAGAAAAACCGACGCGGTAACAAGGTAAAATCGAAAAACAAATATAAAATCAAAAGCGTTATCAAGACCGGACTGGCTCTGAAGAACAAGGACTATGTGATTCAGGAAAGCGCCGAGCTGACCGGTGCCGGCGACCGGGTCAAACAAAAGCAGGGAAATCGCCGCAACGTCATTTCCCTTACCCGCGTCGAATTGTCCAACAGCCTCGAAACCGCCCTTGAACCGGTCAGCATGCTCGCCTTGATCGGCAAGATTCTTATGAGCGCCCGCCCTGCGGCCAAACAGGAGTAAGACCATGACAAAATGCCAAATGAAAAAAGGATTTTTTTACCTCAGGGAATGTGATAAAGATGCAGTGGCAACCTGCACGGTCTGCGGGCGACAATTTTGCAGCGCACACATGCGCATGCTGCCCGGCAAGAACCAGCCGGCCTGCCTCGATTGTCTCGGCAAGCAGATGCAGGCAGCCAAAGCAGCCGAAAGAAACCGGGACTATGACGATGATTACTACTACGATTCGGTCTGGTGCTACGGCTATCGACATCGCTACTATAACAATACCCGCTATTCCCCATGGTATGACGGCGATGATTTTGACGACTCCTACTATTCCGATCTCGATGTAAGATCTTTTGACGACCAGGTTCAAGAAGGCTCAGGAGAAGTGCTCGCCGAAGAATACGACGACGATGCCAATGTTTTCGACAGCTGATCGTCATGAAAATATTGTGGCTTAGTGAAAATTATCCGCCACGCCGCGGCGGTATGGCCCAGGCCTGTGACCGCATCGTCAACAATCTCAGGCGCCGGGGTTTCTCGATCGATGTGGTTCATTTTGGTCCGCACCGAAGCATAAAAGTTGTTCAGCAGCAAAATGGCCGACTGTTCAATATGCCCGATGGTGAGGGGCCCGGCCATACGCTCAACTGTCTTTACAACTTGTTGAGTTCCCGGGAATACGCAACCGACTATTCGCTGATCGTGGCCTTTGGCGGCTATCTGCCTCTGGTGGCCCTGCCGGTTTTCAAAGCCTGGTTCAATACCCGGGCTGCCTTACTGCTGCGGGGAAATGACTTCGATCTGGGCATTTTCTCGCCTGGCCGGCGCCATTTGCTGTTCGACGCATTTTCAGCCGCTGATCGCGTTTGCGTTTTGAGCCGCGAAGTAGAAGAAAAAATCATGCCCTTTATCGACCCTGAAAAGATCGAGCGCATCGCCAACGGCATCGACCTTGCCGACTGGGTTGCCGATTCTTCCGATTTGCAGTCAGCCGACAAATGGCGCGAAGATAACGTCGCAGAAGAACGCAGGGTTATTGGTCTGATTGGCCAGTTCAAGGCCAAGAAAGGTGGCACCTTTTTTCTGGGAAACGTTCTGGCAGCCAATTTAAACGAGAAATTCCACTTTCTGCTCATTGGCGATGTCGCCGATCCGATGCAGGAATGGCTTGAAGAGCATCGCGAGAAACTTAGCTTCACCCAATTGCCCTTTTTAGACCATTTTGAACTGTTGCGTTATTACCCCGCCTGCGATTTCATCGCCCTGCCCTCTTTTTATGACGGCATGCCCAATGTTCTTCTCGAAGCCGGGGCACTTGGCATTCCCCTGATTGCCGCCCGGGTCGGCGGCATTACCGATGTAATCGACGACTTACCAGAACAGGCGGCCTTGCTTTTCCACCCTGGCGATCGGCATGGTTGTCGAGCCGCACTCTGGCAAGCAGATCAAACGTCTGCTGAGCAACGTCGGCAAATTGGCAAAGCGTTGCAGCAGCACATAGTGGCGCATTTTGACTCCAAAATAGAAACAGAAGCTTACGTTCAACTTCTGCAAAAACTTGCGAAAAAATCTGATATTGGCTTTATGAAAGCCTGACAGGAGAGAGAATATGAAAAGATTTCCGATTCTACTGCTTGTTTTACTCGTGATTGTCACCCTAACCGGCTGTGGCGGCGAAAAGGCCCCGGCAACGCCCGATGCCAAGGTAAGCCAACCAGCAGCAAATTCGACCGCGAACGAACCCGCCGATAAGCTCAAATTCAAAACCGCTGCTGACCAGGAAGCACTGGTAATAAAAAAATATGCCGACCATGAAAAAATTGAAATTGATTACTCTGGCGAAAAATCGGTCTTGAAGGCTCGCGCCAATGAAAACGGTCGGGTTAAGTATAAAGAGGCTCTCAATGATCAGGAAAAACAATTAATCGCTGAAGTCAAATACAAGGATGACAGCATCAAGCTTGTCGATGAAAAAGAACAGTTGCTGTTCAAGATCAAGTTCAAGGATGAAAAAATCAAGATCGCCGACAATGAGGAAATGAATACGCCATTTGAATTGAAAAGCAAAAGCTCTGAGAAGACCGAGATTCGTGACAAGAGCGGAACCGAGATCGGCAATGTTAAATTTTACCCCGACACCGGCAAACTCAAGGTTAAAGATGCTGCCAACAACGAGAAACTCATTCTCAAGAATTTTCATAACAGCGCTGCCCCCGGTGTTATTCTTTTCGAAGAGATCCCGGTTAAAATCCGCTGCATTATCATCAACGAGCTGATCAAAAAAGGAAAATAAAATGCTTTACTATTGCCTTGGCGGCGGTTACGGCCATTTGACGAGGTTTCTCGCCTTTTGCCACACTTTTTCGCTGAATCCTGAGCTGATAACCGCGAGTGCAGATTTGATCGAAAAATTTCCACTGCCGACCGAAGTCAAAGTACATGTCCCTGATGAAAAAGCAATTGCCGATCAGAACTCTTTTTCGATCTGGCTCGAGAAGCTTATTGTCGAAAGAAAACCACCGCTTTTTTTCATCGATGCCTTTCCGGGCGGCATTCTTGGTGAATTGTGCAATATTAAAATTCTCGAACAGGTTGAATGTGTTTATCTGGCGCGACTTTTGAAGTGGCAGGAATATCTGCGGCGAATAAGCGGAACTTTTCCCAAATTCAGCGAAATTCTGCGCCTTGAAGAGCTTTCTCCGGAACATGAAATCTTTTTAAAGGGCTGCGCTTGCCCGGTTAAGGATGTACAATTGATCGATCCACCCATGGAAAAGATTTCAGACCTGCCGGCTGGATTCTGGCTGGTCATTCATTCCAATTCCGGCGATGAACTGGAACAACTCTGGAACTACGCCCTTGACACTGCCCGCCTGCAAAAGACCTCACCATTTTTCGTGGTGGTTGCTCCGGGTTCGCGGCCGGATTATTTGCCACCTGATGCGCTGCATCTTGACATTTACCCGGCAACCAGCCTCTTGAAAGATGCGGGGAAAGTAATTTCTGCCGCCGGTTTCAATATTTGTCGGCAAATGGAGCCATATCGGGAAAAGCACTTGCTCATGCCGTTCAAGCGCAGCCTCGATGACCAGTTTCTTCGGGCCGAGAGATTAAAGGCAGTATCAAGAACAATGACGGCCTCTACAGTGGCCAGGTCTGATTAACCAAGGACTGGCGCACCGGTTTTTCCAACTAAACCGACCAAAAAGAAAATCTGAAAAAACGTTAAAAAAGGGCTTTACCCCGGCTGCATTTGCCCGCTGGTAAAGCCCCTGTTTTTTTGATTAGCCTGAAAAAAACTTCTTATACCGTTTTCGGTTAGATTTGATCAGTCTTCACTTTCTTCTTTAGGTTCTTCGTCTGATTCTTCCTGATCTTCTTCTTTAGGTTCTTCGTCTTTAGGCTCTTCGTCTTTTACTTCTTCGTCTTTAGGTTCTTCATCTTCATCGACTTCTTCTTTGGGTTCTTCTTCAGGCTCTTCTTCGGGCTCTTCTTCTTCTACCTTTTCAGGCTCATCCCGGGGTTCAGGTTCTTTGTAAGCCGGTTCTGGAGTAGAAGCAGAACGTATTTCGCTCCAGGTTTCAACGGTAATTTTGTTGCCATCAACCGAACCGCTTACCTGAAGGTCTTTGTGTTCGTACATTTCAGCAAGTGATTTGCCGTTTTCATCCATAACAATTTCATATTCCTGGTTACCGACGTGCAGGCAGGCGCCGACAATCTGGCGACTGTTGTTTCTCTTCACCGAAACTGTCCCTTTCAAATCACCGGCAAAAACGCAGGCAACCGAAAAAATCAGACCCAACACCAAAATAGTCCTAGTCAAGAAGCGAAAACTTTTCATGTTTTTTCCTTTCAAACCTGAAACTTTTATATACGGTTCAAATCATCAAAACCAGCATGACCGGTGGTCAGCAACTGTTTTTCGAGCTTTTTCAATCTTTGATAATGGCCGTTAAAGCCACAGGCGAGCGTCTGCATCGGCACCTTGAATTTCCCGTCGGTATTTTTCAGGGCATTGCCGAAATCTTTTTCGCTCAGGCTGAGTTCTGTACTCAGGGCGTAGGTTATCGCGTATCGGGCCGAAACTTTGCCCTGGCGAATTTCTTCGATATTTTCCTGGAGTTGTTTTGAAATGAGCCTGATAGTAAGGAGGCTGATCGAACCCAGTGCCCAGGAATCAGGGTTTTCCTGAATATCCTTGATGATTTCATCGACCAGATGCGCGTGACCAATCTCTTCAAGCTCTAGATTGCGAAATTCATCGGCATGGGCAGGAAAAAGCCGGGAACACTCAGCATAAAGCTGAGCCATCAGCAGTTCATTCTGTTGGATAATCCGGGCAACTTCAAGAACTTCCATACTTCCCCTCTAAAAAACAACTATAGTTATTTTAATCCTAAATTTATCGGCGGGCAATATTTAAACTAATATTTGTCGGCAAGTTTATATTGGGTCGGGTCAAGGGGTACCGGAAAATGGTAACCCCAACTTGCCACCGCGTCCTGTTCAGGATCGACGGGGAATTCCATGATATACTTCGGCACCAGCTCGGTAGAAAGAATTGTCGGATCAGGATATTCGCCCTTATCGGCCTTGTAATCCATCAATGCGCGCTTGAGCACCTGAAGATTGGCACGCATTACCGCATTTTTGCTTTCGCCGACGTAGTCCTGATAATAGGGCATGGCGAGTCCGACCAGAGCGGCAATTATACCGATAACCAGTAATAATTCGAGCAGGGAAAAACCATGGATAACCATGCCGGTTTCCTGAATATGACCGACGATTGGCATATAACCCTGCTCGCCTTTGTATGTGATTCTGGCAGATTGTTTTTCTGCAACGATCTGCGTTGCGTCAATATCAAGAGTGAATTCTTTTTTACCGGTTCTCTTCAGGCCTCTTTTCAGAATTGCTCGATTACAGTTTGAAAGGCCGGATAAACCACCTTTGACATCACCTATAAAACGTAACCAGTCACCAATAGCGCTGCTACTGGGAATTGATGATATCTGTA
>CAZTHA010000154.1:0-9682 GCA_964613435.1 uncultured bacterium | reverse complement strand
TGCGCCAGCTCGCGCTCGGGCGGAAGGCGCTCACCACCGGTCAGGCGACCGCTTCTGATGAGCTTGATCACATGGCGACTGATCTGCTTATAAACCGGAAGATTCGATGTATTATCAACTTTAAGCGTCAACATGATTGGTATATACCTTTGCTATTTTGTATATACCAATCAAAGCTTCGTGTCAATTAAAATAAAATCCAGTTAAATCATGGTTAATTTTCTCTTGGCCACTTTTGAAGGCAATTCACAAAAAGATAAGTTTTGCTTCTCGACAAAATTAGTCAGGCGCGAAGAACACTTCAAGTCCAAACCGACACAAACAAAGATAAAAAATCGGTCACTGAAGCCATTTAACGCTTCGAAAGACCACCAAAAAAGACAGAGAATCTATCGCGGCACCCGCAGAAAACGATCGAAGCGACCAAAAAATCAGGATTTCTTAAAAGGGTTTGCGCAATTTAATTTCCGGTCAGTTTGGCGATCAGGGCGGCAGTCGCCAGAACCACAATAATTGCGATCATAATAAAATTTTGTCGGACAATCGGATCAAAATCTTCTGCCTCAAAGCGCCAGCGGCCGTTGGCAAGCTTTTGCGGTTTAATGCGAATGTTTTCGCCACCCTGACAAAAAGTGCAGCCAATTGCCGCGGCCATTTTTTCTGCCTGGGAATTTATCAACGCGCAATTATCATTGGCGTCTGACAAGGCAATGATTTTACCGGAGCCAGTAAGAGCAAGAGCATTGAAGAATGAGCTTTTCACGGTAGAATTGTCCAGAGCTCCATGCAATCCTGTCTTTGCATTTATAAAAGAAGTTGAACTGCTGACTCCAATTGCGTGAATCTCAGAAATCCGGCAGAGCTCAGATAAATGCTCGCTTGAAAAAACCTTTACCTGGTGCGAAACTTTTTTCTGCTGATTGTCGAGAATTAATTTTCCCTTTATTGAGTATTTCATAATCAAAGCGAAAACCAGAATAAGAGCAAAACCTCCAGGTGCAGCAAGTGAAACCTCACTGCCACCAATCTTTTTGAAAACCTGAAAAATCAACCCCAAAAAGCCTATTATTGCAAGGAATTTAAATATCTTCGCTTAGGCTGGAGTCTTTTCAAAGAGTTCCATACGCGAACCGGTTTCAGCTATTTGCACACCCACCCACCTCTAAAAATTTCCGGATCGCAAGATTCTAACGAAAATCTGCTGCTACTGACAAGTACCCGAGTCAGATTTTTAATGGTTTTTATTTGGAACTTATTTTTTATCACCCGGCCTTTTATTTTTAGCCAGCTGATTCACCTGGAAAATAAAATTATTCTTAAAGTCTGGACCAGGGACCCAGGGTTGATCAAGCCTAGACATTAACTCAGGCGAAATACCTCCAAGCTTAACCACTTCTTTTCCTGCCTGGTTAACCATGTCAAGATAGTTTTCGACTATGGCGGCAAAGCCTGGAACCGGCGTAGTTAGCAATGCTCCTGCGCTTCGATAAATTTCACCACAAAGATCCATTTGCATATTTCTCTCCATGCGACGAAAAAGAGAGCGCAAAACCACAAAATGGCTTTGCTCCGGGTAGCCACAATTACTTATAACCATCATCTTTTGCGGTTGTGCAAATTTTCTTGCATGGCGACATTCCCCATTTTCATCAAGTTCCCAATGAGAGTCACATAGAGGAATCAGACGATCGATAAAAATCTTCAGTAAACTTGTGACATTATCAGCATAGAGAGGGCTGGCAAAAACTACCACATCAGATTCAACGAAAGCAGTTATGAGTTGTGCCATATCATCTTCGATCACACAACTTGTGTCGCTCTTGCCCCAGCAGCTTTTGCAGGCAATGCATGGGCGAATATCGAACTCGGCCAGGCGGAAAGACCTTACCTCTGCCCCTGCTTCATTTGCGCCCCCAAGGAAACTATCTATCAAAACCTGAGTGTTTGAAATTCCAGAACGATTTGTTCCATTAAATGCAGTAATTTTCATAAAACCCTCCCTTGCAATTATAATAATGAACAATAAATTCATTTTTATTAAGAATGCAAAAAAATTAGAGCACCGCCGAGAGCCCTCCAAGATGATATTCAAGCATATATGAAAGCAAAACTTTGCGTCTTTTTTCGCTGACACCTGACTGAAGAATTACAACCGTTGCCTTGAGAAGATTTTCATAGATAATTCCTAAAAGAACCCTTTGCTCGCCCGCTTCTAAATTTTTTCCATTATTCACCATTTCCCAATGCCTTGATACAGCGTTCACAATCAAAGACAGGATTTCAGAATTGAAACTGGCATAATTTGTACCTTCGCAACCCTGCAGCAAAATCAGCAGTGGTTGGCGATTTTTACAGAGAAACTCAAGCAATTCAGTATTTGCCTGGAAAAATTGTGGCATTTTTTTCAAATCGTCGCTTTGTTTTCCACAACTGATTTCCAGTTTGTTGCGCAGCAGGCCAAAGCACTTCTGTAAAAATTGTGGCCGAACCACGGAATAGAGCAAATCTTTTTTTCCCGAATAATAATGATAAATGTTTCCGGTCGACACTCCCGCTTCAGATGCAATCTGAGCAACTGAAACCACTGCAAAACCATGCCGGGCAAACAACCCAAGAGCTGCCCGGGCAATGCTCGTTCGAATGTTTTTCTTTAGAATTTGCATTTATTAGTGAACCACATATTCATTTTTAATTATAATAGGATTTACTTTTTATGCAAGTTTTTTTAAAAAGCCTTTTAAACATTGGCTTTGCTTCAAACCGGAACAAAGCCCCGGGTAATGAAATTATAGTTTGCCAGCACCTCGGCCTCTGTTATAATCATCGGGTATGCTTAAAAAAACGGGTATTTATTAAATTGCTGGATTTATCGCCTTTTTTCCTGCTTTTATTGTTGCCGTAGCATTTATCTATTCTCTTGACTTAGTGGTCGGCGAAGGGTTACTGCACACCAGTGGCCAGCTTGATTAAATTGTCGTGTTTGTCACCTGGTTTCTTTTAACCGACAGGGTTTTCCGTTGCTGCAAGCCCGACAAAAGTCAGAGAAAGAGGAGAATTAAAATTGTCAGATAGAGTTTCACAAAAAAAGAAAGAGCAACCAAATCTTGGCTCGGCAATCGTCGCCAACATTTTTTTCCCTGGGCTTGGCAGCTGGCAGCTGGGTGGCAAAAAACGCGGAATTGCGATTATGGTAATTATGGTTTTGAGCGTAGTCATGGCTGGCTATAGCTATGCTTCAGCGATCAGCAATCAGATAGACGCGGCTCTAGACATTGCCAACGACAAGGCTTTCGATGAAAGTTTCGGATCTTCTACCAGTTTTATCTGGGTCGGTATTGCTGCCCTTACCTTTTGTTATTCTTTTATAGATATTTACATCGTCTATCGCAAAAACGCCTCAATTCCGCCGGCAATTCATAAACGCTAGAACAAAGCCGACAATTACATCGCTGTTCTTTAATTACCCTTCTTTTTTGAGAAAAGCAGGGTCTGGCGGGAAACCGCTATTCTGAGTATTATTAGTACATTAATCTTACATAAAGGGTACATAAAGTGAATAAATCGATTCGCTTGCACATAGCTCTCTTGGTCATGATATTTGCCTTTTCAACCATGGCTTCTGTCTTGGGTTCCAGCTACGAAGCTGAATTTCAGAGATACTCGGCTGCTTACCAGGCCTACAAATCTGCAATCGCTGAAAATCGCCCTCAAAGCGAAATAGACCAGGCGCTTGCCGAATATAAACAGGCTAAAGAGGCATACAATGCAGCTATAAATCAAGAAAACCCCGCAAAAGAAAACGAATCTGCCCAGAAAAATCAGAGTCTCAAATCTGAACAGAAACCAGAAAAAGCTATTAGCGAAGGAAAATCTGACGCGCAGCGCAACCTTGCCGACCATTATGCCCAGCTGCCAGAAGAAGCTATGAGACTGGTGGAAGAATTGCAAAAAGCCAAAACGAAAGATCAGGCGAGACAACTGATCGCAAAGCTTGAAGACCTGGCTGGAAAAAGCCCGTCGAGTAAAATTAAATCGATTATTCAATTCGAAGTCGCCACTGCCCTCGAGAATTTCGATCTGGACAGGAAAAAGGCCGCTGAAATTTTTACCGGTTTGAGTCGCTCCCCTGAGAGCAAGATTGCATCATGGGCAAAGCTCAGCCTGAATTACATCAAAGGGAAACAATACAGCCAACAGTGGCAGCAGTTGATGAAAAACAAGTTTTCTGAAATGACAAATGCTTTCAACAGCTATAAAAACTCCAGCTGGCTCGCTTTTCCGGTAAAAGCCGTGCGCGGAATCAAATATCTCTCTAAATCGGCTTCATATATCAGCTATCAAAACAAACACGAGGATTTTCTGCTTTCGTTCGAATCGGCACAGGCGCCATTCATTACCAATGTTGATGCTGTTTACGACACTTATCAAAAAAACGGCACCGGCGACAGAGCCGATGATGAAGCAACAGTAAGGCTGATTTACAACAACTACAAATCCTGGTATGCCCGCTGGCGAATAATGAGCGAAGCCCGCTCAACACTCGATGTTCAATATTTCATTATCGAAGACGATGCATTCGGACTCGGCCTGCTTGGCATGTTACTGAAAAAGGCTGATGATGGGGTGAAGGTCAGATTGATGGTCGACGCTCGCGGCTCAAACAAGCTTAGCCTTAAGTTTCTCAAAAAAGGTTATATCGAAGAACTGGCAAAACACCCCAATATAACCGTCAAGAACTACAACCCGATCGAAGCTAATCTGATCGGCCTTTTTACCGACTTACGCCGGATAGTTTCAAGCAATCACGACAAAATACTGATTGCCGACGGTCGTATTGCCGTTATTGGCGGACGCAACATTGCCGACGAGTATCTTGTCGATGCGATCGATATGCCCGAAGCATGGCGTGACACCGACGTGGTCATCACCAGTGAAAAGGTCTGCGCCCAGTTAAAACAAGCTTTTGAAAATGAATTTGAGGTTTTGAAATCATTTGAAGTTGGCAGATCGATTATCGGTCTTACCAAATACCGAAGCCTGCAGATGCGCATCGGATATAGTGCGATGGAAGCGGCTCTCAACCGCAGAGGGCCCCTGCCGGTCAGCAAGCAGTTCAGCTCCCAGGCAGCTATCGTTAAAAAGCTCAATGAGCAGCTCGACCAGTATAAAAACATGAGCGGGTATCAGAATTTTGTTCTCGATGAGAATTCGCACCAGGCACCGGTTCACATAATCGACAAACAATCCCTGACCGGACCAATCAATGACGTTACCGCAAACATAGTTAAATACATTGACGGCAGTCGACGCGAAATAATCATTCAAAATCCCTACGTAGTTTTGACCCCAAGGGCTGAGGCGGCATTAAAGCGCGCTGCACGAAGAAGAGTTCCCATTTATGTTCATACCAACAGTCCGGAAACCTCAGACAGCTTTCCAACCGAGGCCATGCTTTATCGAGACTGGCGCAGCATTCTGCGCGACATGCCAACTATGCGAATCTTTGCCAGGGTTAAAGAAGGACAACTGCACGGCAAAAATTTCGTTTTCGACAGTCGCATCGGCATTGTCGGCACCTACAATTTTGATTTTCTCAGTGAAAAAGTCAATTCAGAAGTTGTTGCCGCGGTTAAGTCTGATGCCTTTGCCACGGAACTACGCAATGAGATCGTTTTCGATATCAGAAAAGCGGTTGAATACCATCTTGCCACTGAAAACTCGCCGGAATTCGGTCCTGGCGATGTCGAAAATGCGAAAAAGATGTGGTTGATCAAGGTTCTTTCGAAAATGGGTTGGCTCAAACCCTTATTTTAAGAAGGTGCTGGTTTTTATGTCGGCAAAAAGAATGACGGCCTTGTTCGCCCTGTTGATGTTATGGCCTGCAAATGCGCCTGGGCAGGCGCAACATGCAGAATTTCTCAGCGCCCAAAAGCCGACGAAGACGAAAGAATCATGAAGATTCGCCGTGATTTTCCTGGATGCTATATCAAGCTGTCGCCAGGCAGCGGCAGCAGCAAAAACGGCAAATATAGCGAAGAAGCGGTTGAACGCCTGATTGAATATTCAAAAGCTTGTGGCAAGCCCGTGCTCTACGCTCTTAGAGCGGAATGGGTCACCCCGGAAATCGTAAAAAAGCTTGAGCCCTACGGCAAAGTTTCTATCTGGAATACGACGTGGTCATTCAATCCCAGAAGCATAAAAGCTGAAGTCGAAAAATTCAGAAGCTGGGGAGTTAGCGGCATCGTCGATCTTATGAGCACACTTGACCATTCTTTCAATAACTGATTTGTCTCCATTTTTCTCTTCTTGCTGGCCTTCTCTTTGCAAATTTTCACCAGGTTTTTCCATAAACACGATTTTCCCAGAAGGAAACAACCGCCGAAATTAGCGTTCAAGGCTATATTTCGGCGGTTCAAGGTTTAGCAAACAGGTCACCTGCTCAACAAGGCGGGCAAAATTTCTAGAATTCAGCAGACTTAGGAGTTCTCGGGAAGGGGATGACGTCGCGAACATTACCCATTCCGGTCAAAAACATCAGCAGACGTTCGAAGCCCAAGCCGAAACCGCTGTGCACTACGCTGCCAAATCGACGGATATCGAGATACCACCAGATGCTTTCTTCGGGAATTCCAAATTCTTCAGCTTTCTTCCTGAGCAAATCGAAGCGTTCTTCACGCTGAGAACCGCCGATTATTTCACCAACACCTGGCACGAGAATATCCATAGCGGCTACAGTCTTTCCATCTTCGTTATCGCGCATGTAAAAAGCTTTGTTCTTTTTAGGGTAATCAGTCACGATAACCGGCTTTTTAAAATGCTTTTCGACCAGATAACGTTCGTGCTCAGACTGAAGGTCTATGCCCCAGCCTTCGACAAGATACTGGAATTTTTTCTTTTTATTTGGATTGCAATTCATCAGAATTTCGATCGCCTGGGTGTAAGTAACTCTTTCAAAATCATTGTCGCAAACGAACTTTAGCTTTTCGATCAAGGTCATTTCATCACGCTCGGCCTGCGGTCTGGTTTTATTTTCGTCTGCGTGGCGCTTGCTCAGGAATTCCATGTCATCGGCACAGTTTTCAAGCGCGTATTTAATCAAATACTTGAGAAATTCTTCCGCGAGGTCCATGTTGTCTTTAAGGTCAAAGAAGGCAACTTCGGGCTCAATCATCCAGAATTCGGAAAGATGACGCGAAGTGTTTGAGTTTTCAGCCCGGAAAGTAGGGCCAAAGGTATAAACCTTGCTTAAGGCCATAGCAGCGAGCTCGGCTTCAAGTTGGCCGGAGACGGTAAGGTTGGCCTGTTTCCCGAAAAAATCCTTTGAGTAATCGATACTGCCATCGTCGAGAGTCGGTGGATTCTGCGGCGGCAAAGTAGTAACGCGAAACATTTCGCCGGCACCTTCGCAGTCAGATCCGGTTATGATCGGAGTATGGACATTAAAAAAGCCGCGATCGTTGAAAAATTTATGAATGGCAAAGGTCATGGCGTGGCGCACGCGAAGAATTGCCGAAAAAACGTTGGTTCTGAAACGCAGATGGCCAATTTCCCGCAAAAATTCAAATGAATGTTTTTTTGGCTGCAGAGGATATTCTTCCGGGTCAGCGATTCCCTTAACATCAAGGCTTTCTACCAGCAGTTCCACCGCCTGCCCGCTTCCCTGTGATGCCACCAGTTTTCCTGAAGCAACCAGAGAAGCACCGGTAGAAACTTTGGCCATTGTCGATTCATCGAGGCCGGCAAGACCTTTGTCCAGATCAACAACGAGCTGGAGATTACGAATGGTTGAGCCGTCATTCAGTGCCACGAAAATTACGTTCTTGCTGGCTCTTTTGGTTCTAACCCAGCCTCGAACGGTTACTGATTCATCTGAAGCTGACATAGTGAGAATTTTGCTGACTGTCTGGCTCATTTTATGACCTCGATATCGTTGATTCGGCTTAAGAAAAGCCGGCGGCTGATTATACTGCAGAGAAATACTGTCGTCAATAGCGACCAAATTTGTTTACGGACGATTCAGCCGGCGTCATTGCCCGCGAATCAGGTCCCATTCCAGCTCGGCATTGTGGGTAAAGAGCTTGCCTTTGCCGCCAGCAAAGAAAACCACACTGGCCTTTATGGCATCGGAATGGGAATTATCAATAATCAGTTCGGTTTCTCGGTCATCATATTCGAGGGCTACTCTATCAGGATCTTTTTTGTGCTGGCCGTAAATGAAACTCACATCAACCCTTTTGAAGGCGAGACCAAGATTCGCAGGATACCCTCCCAGCGCCAACTTTTCGATTGCAACATCTTTCAGGCCGTGCAAACGTGCTTTTTTTATCCTGCCAAAACCAACTTTTTCCATGCCAAAAATCTTGTCGAGCTCATGCTGAATTTTTTTATCTCTAGACCAAAATTTGCTTACCTCAAATTCCAGGCATGATGGATTAAGTTGAATGAAAAAACTGCCATTCTTAAGCTTTTGCTTCTTGATTCTCGGCGCGTAAAGCATTACTTCGGCAGCTATTTCGCCAGGACTATCTCCTTCGCGAAAGCGGCCGTCAAAGTTATATTTTTCAGGAACAGCAGGCATCTGGTCGAACACGAAACGTGCTTCTTTAACGCTGCCATTTGCGCCAATATAATGTAGTTTCAAGCGATTTTTGTCGCGCTCTGAGGAACCTCTTTCTTCATTGGATCCACCCATTTTTCTTTGCATTGAAAACTTCCATTGATTGGGAGACTTCCATTCGATCTTCTTGTTTAAAACCCCGATGGAAACGTCGACCCATTCAAGCTGTCTGATCTGAAAATCATTCCCTATTTCAACTTTACCGGAAAAATCGCCAAGATTATTTTTCATGAATGATGGCTTGTAGTTGCCTCGCCGTCCAGGCGGCGGATTAGTTTTTACGGCCTTTGCTATCCAGACCCCAGAGATATCATGGGAGAATTTCTTTACCAAAGGCTTTTTTGATGGTCCCTTCTCTTCTTCTGCGGGACTACGCAATATGAAATAGAAGCCACCGATCATACAGGCACAGATCAGAGCTACAACCAAAAGACAACTGGCTACACCTCTTCGTCGATCTCTTATTTTCAAAACGCACCTCTAATGTTTAAATCTTCGCTTCAAATCATAATGCTTCCAGCCTTCATTTGGCAAATCTCGATTTATCTTCAAAACAATCACTGCAATTAATCTTCAATTTATGCTAGTTTTAAAAGGTACAAAGAAGATTTTGCGAGGTCAGTTTATGAACAAGGGTTTTAAATACATTGGTCTGACGATGTTGGCGATAATTTTCATTTTTGTTTTTCAGGCAATTAGAATCGGTTTTATGTTCTTCGATTTTAAGGAATCGATGAGAACGATAAATGGAAGTAGCAGTTCTGGGCCAGTTAGAAGAGCCGACCCGCCCGACCTTCTCGTCGGACTTACCGTTCCCGGGGGAATGACCATAAATGGTGAAAATGTTTCAGATCTAAAAAGTCGCAGTTACCCCCAAAATCTTGTTGCCGACGATAAGATAGCCGATCAACTCAAAACCATTTCATCGGATCAATTCGCCAGTTTTCGAAATGAAATTTTGAAAAGAGTTTTTAAGCAGGCAAAGAACCTGCCTGAACCGCCGGAAATAACATTTCCTCTCGATATGGAGGAACCCACGTTAAACTTCCGCGAAATTCGTGAAAC
>CAZTHA010000153.1:0-9706 GCA_964613435.1 uncultured bacterium | reverse complement strand
TGTCTACAATCAGGCTGTTTTCACTTTTTTCAACAGTCGGCGCTTTGAGTTGGCTGCTCTGAGAAAGGCCCTGCGCCTAATTGGCGTTGACCCTTACTATACTTTCAATGCCAAGGGCAAAAAAGAGACCGACGCTTACCGCGTGCCCCTGGCGCGCTTGCAGCAGGAGGCCAAGGAAGAGGCGCGGTTGTTGCCCGGTATCGAGCGAACCGATGAGCCGGTTTACAATGTTCCCGGACTTGGCAAAAATTATCTGCGGGCCGAGCAGAATCACCTTCTGTTAACCATTCTTCCCGATGGCCGTCGCGTTTATGAGTTTCACCCCTGGGAAAAATTTATCCGCCATGCCAAGTCTTACGTGCATTGCGATGTGCCAATATACAATTATCTGCAGCGACTTGAAAAAATTGGTGAAAACCCCGAAGATTACAAAAGTATCTTTTACTATTTCTAAAGGTTACCAAATGAAAATCAATGATGAAACCCAGCGTTTGATCGAACATCTCAAGTTGCAGCCGCACCCGGAGGGTGGCTATTACTCTGAAATTTATCGTTCACCTGGGTTGATTCCGGCTCTGGCTTTGGCCGATACCCATTCCGGGTATCGCCGTTTCATGACATCGATCTATTTTATGCTTGTTTCAGGGCAGGTTTCGAAATTTCATCGTCTTAAGTCGGATGAGGTCTGGTATTACCATTCCGGCAGCGCGATCAGTCTGCACATGATTTTTCCTGACGGCAGTTATCTTCGGCAAATGCTTGGCGCTGACATGTCGGCGGGCCAGAGTTATCAGGTCGTCGTTCCGGCCGCAACCTGGTTCGGTGCGACCGTCGATCAGGCAGACTTCTATGCCCTTGTGGGTTGTGCCGTAGCGCCCGGATTCGAGTTCGACGATTTCGAACTGGCTGACCGGGCCGAGCTTTTGGCCGAGTATCCGCAGCATGCGTCGATTATTGGACAGTTAACCTGATCTAACCTGTACAGAGCTGAAGTGAGTTTTTTTTGCCCGGATCAATCCGTTTTCTGGTAAAATTAAAAATACCTGATTAAATCTGGAGTAAAAAAACAATATGTTAGGCAGACAAAAAAGCATCTTTTCTGTGGTTTTGCTTGTTCTGGCCCTTCTTCTTATAAGTCCGTGCAGTTATGCCGAGCCTTCTGCCAAGATTTCCGGCAGTGTTCTGATTCAGGGATTCGGCTGGAACAGTCAGTCGCGTGGTACCCCGAGCAAATGGTATAAATTGATCGAACAGCGGGTTGAAAGCCTGCAGAAGCTCGGCGTCGATATGATATGGTTTCCGCCGGTATCAAGATCGGTAAGTCCTCAGGGCTACCTGCCAGGCGATTATTATGATGTCGGCAGCAAAGATTCACCGACTTTCTATGGCGATGTCGAGCAGCTTGGTAGCGCACTTGCCGCTTTGAACAAGGCCAGCATTCTTCCCGTCGCCGATATCGTCATCAATCATCGCTGTGCCGGTAAACAGGATAATAACGGCATCTGGAACATTTATCATTTTCCTTCAGGCAAAGCCCAATGGGAACAATGGGCGATCTGTCGCGGCGAATACGGTGGAACCGGCAATGCCGATTCCGGCGAAAACTATGGTGCCGCTCCCGATGTTGACCACAGCAACGCCAAAGTTCGTGAAGATATCGTTGACTGGCTGGGTTGGCTCAAAAAGTTGGGTTTCAAGGCCTGGCGTTACGATTTTTCCAAGGGTTATGCGGCTAAATATGCCGGCATTTACGACAAGGCCTCTAATGTGCCGTTTTCAGTCGGCGAAATCTGGACCAACATGTCATTTCAGGGGTCATATCTGAACCCAAATCAGAACGCTCATCGTCAGCAGCTTTGTGACTGGCTCGATGCCACGAAATCCAACGTTGCCTGCGCTTTTGACTTTACTACCAAAGGCATTCTCCAGGTTGCGGTCAATGGCGAATACTGGCGCTTGAAAGATTCAGAGGGCAAACCGACCGGTCTTATCGGCTGGTGGCCAACCCGCGCCGTAACTTTCATCGATAACCATGATACCGGCTCGCAGCAGAGTCACTGGCCTTTTCCCGACAGCAAAGTCATGCAGGGCTATGCTTATATTCTTACTCATCCCGGTATTCCCTGTGTGTTCTGGGAGCACGTCTACGACTGGAAACTTTTTGCGCCGATTCAAAAGCTTATTTCAATTCGTAAGGCTGCAAAAATCAATAGTGGCAGTAAAGTTGTCATTGAAAAAGCTGAACAGGGGCTATATGCTGCGGTAATCGACGGTCGAATCGCAGTCAAACTTGGCTGGGTTGACTGGAACCCCGGCGCCGGCTTCAAAATGCTGGCCAGCGGCGACAATTACGCCGTCTGGGGCAAAAGCGCCGCCACCCGCTCAAGACGCTAACTTTTAAGAAAATCACCTGGTCAATTTTTCACACCAAGGCACGAAGACCACAAAGAGTAGCCTAAGAAGTCCTGAACTGGATCTGCAGAAGTTCTTGTCTTCGTGCACTTTGTGGCTTGGTAAGATGGCTCGTTTGTGGAACCTGAACTCAGCTTTTCGACGATGGTCAGGGTAACAGCTGTTTAAGCATTTGCAGGCCGTTGCCGAAGCGGTTGATCTTGAAATGCAGGCTGAGGCCGAATACGTGCGAGACATTCATCAGCAGAATAATGCCCAGGCAGATTACCGTCGCGATCAGCAGCCGCTTTATCGGTTTCTGCTGTTCCTTTTCGCCTTTCGGCGGGAACCATTCATTCATTTTCATGATGAGAATGGTCATCATCGACACCATGACGAAAGTGATCATTTCAAAGCGCCCGTGCCGGCTTACCGCATCCTGAACCGCCGGCGGAACCTTGCTTGCCGTCTCTGACAGCTGATGGGCCAGATTCATGACCAAAGAAAGCTCATTTTGTATAACCTGAGTGATGATTATCGCACCCAGAGCAAAAAACCAGGCAAAAATACTTTCTGGTTTCGCTTTTTCAAGTTTGCCGGCCTTGTTGACAAAATTGCTGTTCCAGGTGAGCCAGAGTCCCATGAGGGCCGGCAGAACCAGCAGGCGGGTGTTGCCCCAGGCCAGAGAGCTGATGAAACCCATCGACAAAGCCATTTTTTGAATGCTGGTTCTGGTTTTTTCATGCATTGCCATGATTACGATAGCGATACAAAGAAAAGTCAGCGAGAGCAGATGCTTGTTGCGCGTTTCTGATACGAGCAGCATGCCCGCGCCAATCAACAGAAACATTTCCATCAGGAAAAAATCACGGCGCGGATTGGGTTGCTCGATATCTTCATTCTTTTTCAACTGGTTGATTTCGAGTTCCTCACTCGTTGGCGGCGCAATATCAAGGGCGCTCATGCGCACGGTGGCGAATCTCGACTGGTGGGCTACTTCGAGAAGTTCGGCCAGATTGGCCGGACGCAGCGATTTGAGAAGAAAAACCCCGGAAGCCTGAAGGGCAATGTTGCCGCTATGAACCATTTCGGCGACATGCTTTTCGGCTAGATGGGCGTCGTATTTGTGCAGACCAATGATGGCATTGGCTCTGATCCGGTTGTCCGAGGAAAGGGCGAACTCGGTCAGTCGTTCATAATTTTCCGGAACATCGAAATTTGATAGGCTTTCAATGGCGTTGGCAACGATTCTTGGGTCTTCGTGATCGAGGTAAGTCTGCAAAAATTCGGCGACTCTCGGGTCATCGATGCGACCAATGACTTTCAGGGCGAAAGAAATCTTGTATTCATCCTTTTCTTCTTTGATGAAATCGAGCAACGGCTCGACAATGCTTGTGTCCCCGCTTTCGGTAAGCCTTTCGAGAGCTTCAAAGACGACATAGCGGCTGCCGAGGCGCAGTTTGTGCAAAAGAATCTGTTCGGCAGTCAAGGTTTGCCCTTCGACTACCTTTAGCGGCATGACCTGTACCGAAGGCTTTTCCGGTTCCAGCTCAGGGAAATCGTCGAGCAGATGATTTCTGGCTTTGCGGGCGAAATACCTGACCTGATTGTCCGGGCTGAGTATGTTGTTTTTGATCAGTGGAAAAATTTCCTGGCAGAACTCCAGGCTCAAAGAGCTTTGCTGGCTGATAAAATCGAGCGCCAGGTTCTTTTCGCTACTGCTACCGGTTTTCAATGTTTCACAGACAAGCTGTTTCCATTGATCCGACAGGGCTGTGGGTACGTTGTTCATTGACTTTTCCTGCAGGCATTATAGCTGCAAACCATGAAAAAGGCAAAGTCAGGGATTCTCTTTCTTCTGCTCTTTCCTGAGGCGCTCGTTCATCTCATTGAAAATGCTGATGGCTTCGGCAATTTCTCCGGAAGCGCGGCGATCGATGCGATTGGCCGGTTTGCCCTGATTAAGCTGTTTTAAGCCCTTAACCAGGTCGTTTATTGGCGAAATGAGAATATAAGATAGTAGAAGACCAATCAGGGAGGTGAAAACACCGACGCCAACAGTAAAGGCCAGAGTGCCTTTGCGCAGATCGGTCAGCAACTCGGCGATCGCTTCTTCAGGCAAGCCGATGCAGATACCCAGTTCGGTTCTGGGAAGATTGAAAACCGACAAAATGAAACCGTCCTTATAGAAGGTCTGGTTTGGTTGCGCTGTCCAGGAAAGCTCGGCAGTGAGACTGGCCGGAGCCTCGCCGGCGTTGAGCAAAATTTTCCCGCCACTGCCAAGAAGGGTTACGAATCCTTTGTCGTGGGGCTTCAACCTCTGCATTTGTTCAAGCAACTTGGAAGTGCGGTCAAGAACTACGCCGCAGCTGAGAAGTCCGGCGACCTGGTTGTCTTTGACCACCGGCACGATGAATGAATTCATCAACCTTCCGGTCGTCGACTGAAAAAACGCTGAAAAAACCGGGGTCTGGGTTTCAAGGGCCTTGATCAGATCGAGATAGACGGCACTGGTTTTTGGATCTTCAGCATAGTTTTTGAAGTTTTCGCCAATGTATTTGTCGAGGTTGCGACCATCGGCATAGGCGGCGGCGATTAGCTCGCCTTCGGGGGCAAAATAGTAAATGTTGTTGAACAGCGAAGAAGAATCTACCGCTACCTGTAAAAACTGCTGAATTTCTTTCCTGTCACCCGAAAGAAGCAACTCATTGCCGCTAATGCGCATAATTGCAGTTGTTGCGGCATCGGTTCTGCTGCTGAGGCTTTCACCGATCGAGGTGGCCAGTTCGTGCATCGAACGGTTAAACTGGGCCAGGATGACTTTTCGACTCTCCATGTAGTTGAGGGTGCCCACTCCCGCTGCGGTAAAAAGAGCGGTGATTATTATTGCTACGGTAACCTGAAAATAGAGGCTATAGGAAAACTTCATGCTGATGGCTGCTCCAGATGTTTCATTGGCGATAAGCTGTGATCAAAAGCGGGGCAACTGTGGATTGTCTTGCTTTGTGAACGCATAATTATACTCATGCAACGCCCAGGCCGCAATTGTCAGGCGAAAAAAAAAGACTGCCATTTGGCGGCAGCCTTTTTATTTTCTTTTCAGCGTTGAAAGCTGATCGAGCTTTTATTTGATGATTGAGAAATAAAGCTTTTTAACCATCGGGTCGGCAAGATTGGGACGAGTGCGTTTTGGCGAGCGCACTACCTTGTCTCCGACCTTTTCGCGGGCAATTTTGATTGCGTCTTCAAGGCTTTTGCCTTCTTTGATCTGCTCGGCGGCAAACATTGCCCGGGTTACGTTAATTACGCCACCCGATCTGACTTTTTCAGCGAGCCAGTCTTTTTTATCGACGGTTTCCATGAGGATTTTCTTGAGTTCGACGGCCTTGAGTTCGGGGTTCACGTGAAGAACCTGAGCGCCATAATTGAGTGCCAGCGGGCAGGCCATCGATGTGCCTGACATATAGCCCATTTTCTGATTTGGGTAGGTGGCATAAATGTTAACACCGGGAACAGCCACATCTACGGTGTTTTTGCCGTAGCATGAGAAGGGGGCAATTTTCTGATCGGCATCGGTAGCGGCGATTACGATTTTATTGTCGATGGGAACGTTGTTGGGAGAAGTTTCGAAGGGATCGAGATTTTCTGATGAATTGCCGGCGGCAATAAAGACCAGAGCATTGGTCGCTTTGGCAAACATTGCTTTGTCGCGGGGCAGAAATGCTTTTTTCACGAAAAGGTTGACCATTTCCTGAACTTCGGCATCGCTTGGGTTGGCGTAGCCCCAATGTTGAACCATGTTGCCCTTCATCATTTTCAAGAGCATGCTGTTTTCTGAGCCGAATGAGCAGTTGATCAGGCGGGGCTGCAAAGACCCGATGTAATCTGCTTTTGCCTGAACACCGGCAATGTATTTTTCACCAAGATCGGCAAAGGCTTTTTCTAGTTCACTGATTGGAACCGGCTTGGCTTCACCGTCGCGGCGAGTGCGGCGATGGGCGAAACGATGCTTGAGCATGGCGAAAGCCTGGGCAGCTTCTTCGGCCGGGCCGTTTCCGGTTGGGATATGCTTGATCGCATTGAGGCTGACATTGTTGTTTTTGGTCGAAACAATGCCGGCGCAGTGAGTGCCGTGTGCCCAGCCTCCGGTAAACTCAACCCAGGGCCAGAATTTCTGATCCTGGTAATGGGTGATCAGGTATTGAAATTCTTCAGGTTTCATGCCTTCTTTACCGTAGGCCTGAAGAATGCCGATAAGCTGCATGCAGCGAAGAACTTCATCGTATTTCGGCGGGGTGTTTTGTAAATCGACCAGCGTTGAACTGTTATCGACAAAATTCCAGCCATAAACGTCATCGACGTAGCCGTTGTTGTCGTCATCTTTGCCGGTCGCGCCGTTCATTTCATCAAGGTTGGGGCACGCGAGCGGGGCGAGAGCCTCGTGGGTAAAGTCGCTGCCTGAATCGATAATCAATGCTTTAACACTATCATCAGCACTTACGGGAGTAAGCGATAAACCTACACCTACTGCAAGAGCTACGAGTAAATTGCCGGGTTTGAATTTCATTGAAACACCTCCGTAATATTTTTTATTATAAGGAAATTTTGCCGAGGTGTAAGTCTCTTTTTTGGGAAAAAATACGACGAAAAGTCAACCCGTCCAGCCGTAAGCTGCCGCCGCCGCCAGGGCTATTGCGCCAAGGATGAAGTGCATCAGGATCAGTGGGGCAACCCAGCGTGCCCATCTTTCCCAGGGGACTTTTGCCATACCGAGTGCGGCAATGGTTACTGCAGAAGTTGGAATGATGACATTGGTAAAACCGTCACCAAACTGGTATGCCAGCACTGCCGTCTGACGGCTGATGCCGAGAATATCGGCAAGTGGGGCCATTATCGGCATGGTCAGTGCGGCCTGACCTGACCCGGAAGGAACGAAAAAGTTGGTCAGGGTTTGAAATACATACATGAGTTGAACCGAGATCATGGCCGGGAAATTACCGACAAACCCTGAAACCTTGAACAATATGGTGTCCATGATGCCGCCATCTTCGAGAAGAATAAGAACCGCCCTGGCAAAACCGACCATGATTGCGGCACCGCAGATTTCACTGCTGCCTTTGACGAATGAGCTGGCGATAAGGCTTGGGTTCATGCGAACGACCAGACCGGCCAGCAGGCCGATCGCCATGAACATTGCTGCCATCTCATCGATATACCAGCCGAGCTTGATTGCCCCATAGATGATCATCGCAAAACCAGCCGCGATTATAAATAAAACCGCAATTCGCGATTTGGTCAGCTTTTCGCTTTCGGTGGCCTCAATAACCTCTTCACGTCTTTTCTCATCGAGATCAAAAACCGGGCTGGTTTCAGGATGGGCCTTGATTCGCGCCGCATAACGCATGACCCAGGCGATAGTAACCACAGTGAAACCAAGCCAAAGAGCAAACCTGAAACTGAGGCCCGAGAATGGCTTAACTTCAGCGATTCCCTGGGCAATGCCGACGGTGAACGGGTTGAGAAAGGCAGTGGCAAAGCCGATCATGGCCCCAAGATAGACCATGGCCACACCAGTTATCGAGTCGTAGCCAAGTTTAAGGGCGAGTGGCACGGCCATGGCCACAAACGGAATGGTTTCTTCACACATGCCGAAAGTTGCGCCACCAAGAGAGAAAACCAGCATTACTACCGGAATGATCATTTTGTCATTTTTGCCGAGAAAGCCAACCAGGCCCGAGAGCGAGGCCTCTACCGCCCTCGTTTCGGTAATGATGCCAAAAGCTCCGCCAATCAAAAGAATGAAGAAAATAATGTCGACTGCTGAATGATGCCGCATGCCTTTCATGATCGCCCCAAGCATCATCCATGGGTTTTGTGGTTTTGCGGGAACTTCTTTGAATGAGCCGGGCACGACAATTTCGCGGGTGCTCAGGCTTTCGCCCATTTGCACCTGCTTTTCGATGCGTTCGAATTTGCCGCCGGGAATCAGGTAGGTTACCAGAGATGCGAGCAAAATCAACGAAAAGATGATCACCAGAGTGTGCGGAACTTTGAAAGCAGGCTTGGTTTCGGTCATGTTTTTTCCTTCCAGATTAGGCAGAGCTGCAAGAAATTATATTTTCTTCGTATTTTTGAAGCAACAACGATTTACTGATGTTTTGCTCTGGGAAGTCAAAATTGTCTGTGATAAAATGAACTCAGAATAAGTTTACAAGTGGAAAGGCGAACGATGAAACATACCCGCAAAAGTGCTTTGATCGGTGTTTTAGTTTGTTTTCTGTTGTCTTCGGTTTCGTCATTTGCCCAGATTCGTGTCGATACCGACCGCAGTCTGCAGGCAGATGTGCATGTTCAGGTGCCGAAGCTGGGCAAAGTGGATTTTTCAGTCGGTGGAAATGATTATACCGGCCTGTACATGCCGCACGCCAGTTTGCTGGTCAGCAAAGGCGACCCGGCTTTGCCGACCATGACCGGCCTGGTGATGATTTCTGAGGATGGTCGGCCAAAACTTGAGATTCTTGATAGCAAGTATACCGAAATCTCCCTTGAGAGGTCGATTATACCCTCACGTGGCGCGATCAACCGTAATGTTAATCCACTGAAAGTGCCGTTTATAAAAGGACCTAAATATAAGATGGACAGATGGTTCCCGGCAACAAACCAGATTGCGCGCATTTCTGAGCCTTTCATTTTCAGAGAAGTGCGCGGCGTTCGCCTGCAGGTTTTTCCGGTTCAGTACAACCCGGTTCGCAACAAGCTTCGCGTTTATTCCTACATTCGTGCCCGGATAAAATATGAAGGAACCGGCGGGCCGAATGTCTTTCGTGGCCGTAAAGAGCTGAGTCGTGCCTATGCGCCGATTTATCGCAAGGCATTTCTGAACTTTGCCACCATGCCCTCGCGTCTGGCGCCTCTCGATGAAAGCGGTCGTTTGATAATTATCAGCGCCGACGAATTTCTGGCGGCGGTTAAGCCATTGGTCGAATGGAAACGAAAATGCGGCATAACCACAGTTCTGGTGCCGGTTTCTGAACTTGGCGGCGCTACCCCGGAAAAAATCAAAGGCTTTTTGCAGCAGCAATACGATGAAACCGGATTTGCCAACGTTTTGCTCGTCGGCGATGCCGAACAGATTCCCACCAATAAAGGTGAAAACGAAGGAGCCGATTCAGACCCTGTCTACGTCAAGCTGGCCGGAGACGATCATGTTCCGGATGCTATCATCAGCCGAATTTCTGCCTCTACTATCGATCGGGTCAGCTATCAGGTCGCCAAGATCATCAACTATGAGCAGTATCCCGACACCGGCGATGAT
>CAZTHA010000152.1:0-9742 GCA_964613435.1 uncultured bacterium | reverse complement strand
GGCAAACTCGACCATACGGTTATCGGAAATCCGGTTAATCTGGCAGCAAGGCTGAAAAGCCAGGCACATATTGCTGACCAGACCGGCATCTTGCTCTGTCCACAAACGATCAGAATGCTCAAGGGTGTCGGAAAACTCCGCTTTATTGAAAGGGTCGAGATAAAGGGCCGAACAAGGACTTTTCCGATGTATGAACTACTGTCGCTCCGCTCTCAATAATGCTTGCCTAATTTTGGCAGAAACCTTATCATTGCGAACATGAACAATACTGTCATAGAAACGGTCGGGCTCTGCCGCGATTTCAAAGTCAGACTGAAATCCGAAGGGCTGGCAGCCAGCGTCAAAAATTTCTTCAATCCCGTTTATAAAACAGTTTCTGCCGTAAAAAGTCTCGATATCGCCATACAAAAAGGTGAGATAATTGGCTTTCTTGGCCCCAACGGCGCGGGCAAAACGACGACATTGAAGATGCTTTCCGGCCTTCTTTTGCCTACCTGCGGCGAAATCAAGGTTCTGAACCATGTCCCCTTTTCGCGCGAGAAACAGTTTCTGCAGAATATATCACTGGTTATGGGGCAAAAACAAAACCTCTGGTGGGACTTGCCGCCTCTGGAAACCTTTGCCATTCATAAAAGCATCTACCAGATCGAGGCAAAGGCCTTTAAAGAGAGGGTAGATGAACTGATTGCCATGCTTGAGATTGAGGATTGTCTTGAAACTCAGACCAGGCGTCTTTCTCTCGGCCAGAGAATGCGTTGCGAGCTTGCGGTATCTCTGTTGCATCAACCCGAGGTGCTATTTCTCGATGAGCCAACCATCGGACTGGATGTGTTGATGCAGAAAAAAATCCGCAGCTTTCTTCTCGACTACCACCGTCGTTTCAACACCACCATTTTGCTGACCTCCCATTACATGGACGACGTTGCTGCTCTTGCCCAAAGGGTCATCGTCATCGACCTCGGCCAGAAAATTTTCGACGGGGGGTTGCGTGAGCTTTCAGAAAAAATACACCCCGAGAAGCTGATTTCGGTGGTATTCAATCAAGCGCCGCCCGAGGAAATTTTACTTGGCATGAATTGCCGCTGCTCCAGGAGTTCAAAGGGGCTCGACTGCAAATTCAGTGTTCCACGCCATCTTGTTCCGGAAATGGCCGCCCGCCTTTATTCAACGGGACTGGTTGCCGATCTCTCCATAGAAGACCCGCCTCTTGAAGACGTTATCGGTGAACTTTTCGAAGGTAATCATAGCACCAGGCAAATTGAAAAATGAGTAGCCCTTCAGTTGCAATATTCAAGGCTTACTGGCAGATAATTCTAACCTATCGAGGCATGATGCTGATTCAGGCCGTGCGAATACTGCTGCTGCCGATAGTGCTTCTTTCAGCCTGGCTTTCAATTGAAAAGGCTCCGGGCAACCCTTACGAAAACGCCGATTACCTGCTGTATTATCTTATGGTGCCACTGATTTTAAACATCACCGACAGCCGCACCATTTTCCGCTTCACCCAAGCCATAAGAGACGGCTCGCTCAGTCGTGATCTGCTAAAGCCCTACCCTGCCGCGGCTATGTTCGTAATCGAGACCATCGCCGGCAATGCCGTCCAGCTGATTTATCTGCTGCCATTGACTATGGCCGGATTCATCATCTGGGGCGACAGTCTGCCAAAACTGGATTTTTCACTCAGCGCGGCCGCGATCTTTTTTGCTGCCCTTGTCGCGGGAGCATTGCTACGCATGCTGATTGCCGGCACGATAAGCTTGCTCGGCTTCTGGATCGAAAACGTCACCACTTTGAATCTGGTCATAAATGGCGGAATCTGGGCATTACTCGGGGGAATGATCGTGCCGGTGGCCACTTTTCCGCCCGGCATTCGTGCCGTCGCCGGCTACCTGCCCTACCGCTACATGCTCAGCTTTCCCATCGAGGTTCTCAGCGGCCGCCTGAGCCCGTTAGAACTAAAGACCGGCTTCCTGGTGGCGGTTTTCTGGACCCTTTTCTTTCTCGTTCTTTCGCGAATAATCTGGAAAATCGGCTTGAAATCATATACGGCATACGGTGGCTGATCGATGCAAACCTTTAAAACAATTCTGATTCTCTGGAAAGCCACGATAATTCAGGCGATGGAATACCGTGTCAGCTTCGTTTTTTCAATAATTGCCAACTTTGTCGATTTCACTTTCGGCTTTTTGCAGTATATCGTTTTCTTCACCGCAGCAACCAGCATTGCCGGCTGGTCTAACGATGAAATACTGACTCTATACGCCGTTTTCATGTGCATATTTTCACTGCATTTCATTTTGCTTTATCCGAACCTGATCGAAATGGGCGAGATGGTCAATCGCGGGAGTCTCGATCTGCTCCTGACCAAGCCGGTTAATTCGCAGCTGCTGCTTTCCTTTAAAAGAATCTCCCTTGAAGAGCTCGGCAGTCTGGCAGCTTCGGCAGTTTTGTTGTTATGGCTGGCCTGGCGCGGCGTGGTCGTTTTTTCCTGCTTCAACCTGTTTATATTTACGGCGGCCATGCTGGTCTCGATGACTCTGGTCTACAGCCTGTTCATGGTCCTGATGAGCCTGGCAGTGAGGCTGGAGAAACTGGAAAACATGTCGCAGCTGATGTGGTCATTGTTTTCTTTCTGCCGCTACCCGATGGATATTTATCCCGGCTGGCTCAAACATCTTTTCTACAGCCTTTTCCCCATTGCTTTTGTATCAACGGTTCCCGCCAGCGCAATTCTTGGCCGCCTCGACCTGCAGATCGGCATGCTTGGCATAATAATAGCCCTGATCGCTATTGCCGGCAGCTCCTGGCTCTGGCGGCAGACAATCAGGGCTTATACCTCAGCCGGGGGCTGATTATTTTTTCGTGGTCTCTTTCTTTTTGAACAGAGCGTCAGCTTTCTTTTTCAACTTTTCATTTAAAACCGGCTGCCATTCGAGTTTCAGCTTGCCGTTATCGAATTCGCCTTTGATTACGTAATTCTTGCGGACTTCCAGCGATAGAGTCTGCCTGTCACCCGAGAAAATGTAACCATAACGATCGGCAACCGATTTGAAGAAGTGATTTACCTGATCGAGTGAAGTGCCGACGCTGAGAATGCACTCACCCCGCAATTCATCACTCGAAGGTGATATTCTTTCGGTAAAGGGCGGTACATCGAGGTAGCGCACCATGTTTCCATCGTACAGAGCAATATAATAGCGCTGGTTGTACCATTTATAACCCATATACAAACCAACGATACCAAACACGACCAGAAAGAATATTACGAAAGTCAAGAATCCGCGACGTTGTGCAATCATTGCCATTGCTCCTGCATGGTTTTCTGTTACTTTAGCAGCATTACCACTGCGAGCCAACTTTTTTATCAGTCATTATTGGCAAAGAATGACACCGGTTACCGGAGGCACGTTATAATCGCCTTGAGCGGTGTAAAGTCCGCTTTCTTTAACCTTTTCACCGTCGCAAATAACTTTCCAGGTGCCGCCGGGCAGCTTGAAGTTAACCCAGTCACCCTGATCGCCGTTGAGTAATACGATAAAAGTTTTGCTGTCTTTCAAAATCATGCCGACACCGTTCTGGTTAGCCGGCTGGATCCATTCAAGATTCTGGTTGTTGAGAGCAACCGAGCGCTTGAAATTGTCATACTTGTTTCTCAGAGCGATCAGACCACGATAAAGTTCGAAAATATCTCTCTTTTTAGTTTTTTCGTTCCAGTTGATCCAGTTGGTTTCGTTATCCTGGTCGTAGGAATTGTGATTGCCTTTTTTGCTGCGATTGAATTCCTGGCCTTCGTGAATCATGGGTATGCCCTGGGAAGTCAGAAGAGTTACCGCTGCCAGGCGAGTTTTCTTGACATCACCGTGGAAAAGGTCGAAAAGAGTGTAGCCATCGTGGGCTTCAAGATAGTTCAAGCTTTCAGTCGGTTTGGCGGTCCACCAGAAACAGGTTCCGGCCAAAACGGTCATTACATCGTTGCGATTACCGTGCCCGGAAACGAAACCACGAATTTTTTCACGGTAGTCATCGTTCCATTTACCGAGTCTGGTATTTCTGAAATCGCTTTTACCCCACTGATTTCTTTTCCAGTCTGCGGCCCAAGGCTCGGCGACGATGATTGTGCTTTTTGGCAATTCATCAAGTACGCGCTGGAATGTGTGCTTATCGATGATTGTGCCAAGATCGAAGCGGAAACCATCGACATGATATTCATCGAGGAAATACTTGAGGCTATCGAGAATGACCTTTCCGCCCATCTGGCTGTCTGAACGGAATTCATTGCCGCAGCCGGTGCCATTCCAATAGTATTTTTTGTTGTCCATCAACCGGTAATAGCCGGGATTGTCAAAGCCTTTAAAGTTCAGGGGCAGGCCGCGATGATCACCTTCAGCAGTGTGATTGAACACGACATCCATGATGACCGCGAAGCCTTCTTTATGCAGGCCATTGACCAGGGTTTTGAATTCTTTTACCGCCTCGCCATTTTTTCCTGAAGCATAAGAGCATTCCGGTGCGAAGAAATGACTGGTCATGTAGCCCCAATGATTGGTCACGCCGGCGAAGTTATTGTCGAATTCATGAACCGGCAAAAGTTCGAGACAGTTAACGCCGAGATCTTTGAGGTGGCCGAGGACTTTATCGGAGCCTTTCCCTTCGAGCAGGCCAAGATATTTACCACGCACTGCGGCCGGAACTTCTGCCGACTTGTGGGCGGTAAAATCTTTGATGTGCATTTCGTAGATTATGGCATCTTTAGCGGCCGGGCGTTTAAAGTTCTGATCGGTCCATTTGAAATTGCGGTTTACCACGACACTTTTGCCGTCATGATCGACGTTGGCAAAGGCGTATGGGTCAGAAAGCAGTCTTTCCGGGTCGAACAGGTGACCATCAGTTTTTGGACCATCGGCAGTGAAACCGTAATAGGTGCCGTAGAGCTCGCCTTTTACCGTAGCGTTCCAGATGCCGTTGTTGCCTTTTTTCATTTTAAAAGAACTACCGGTTTTGTCGGTTGCTTTCTTGAAAAGAACCAGATTAACTTCGGTCGCAGCCGGAGAATAGACACTGAAGTTGGTATTGCCACCGCTGACATGGGCGCCGAGCAGGCCCGATGGAGCGGAATTGCGGCGATTTCTAGAAGAGCCGGCGATATTTTGAACCCGTCGAGCAAAAACCGGTTCTTTTTCGCTGATGCTCTTTTCATATTCATTTCGAAGGGCTTTGAGATTATTGAGCGAGGCAATGAACGAGGGGTTTTCAGACTGAACCAGAAATTTGACTCGGGCTTCGAGCAAACGCAAACTTTCTTCAAAAGCTTTTTTCTCTGCTTCGCTGCTGATTCGATAGCTGAAAAGACGCAACTGCTCTACTGCAGCGTTGAGATCTTTCTGGGTTTCGAGTCGCGAAAAAGCCTTGCGCAAATTCTCAATGCTCGAGGCTTCTTTGGCGAAAGCTGCGGCGGCAGCATCTTCAGAGTCCGAAAGCATCTGGCTTGAATAGTGCATATCCCGGGCCAGTCGATTCAAATCATTTACGATCTGATTTTCAACCTGGGTCGCAGCGTACAAAGAACCGCTACAAACTAAAGCCAGAACAAAACAAAACAGCCTTTTCAGGGAATTGCTCGACATCTCTTGCCTCCAGTTATCTGGTTTGATTATTAATTATAACTGTTTTTCCTGCAAATCCACAGTATAAGGGAAAGTTTTTTTGACGTTTTTTTCCCTTGTCGTTGCCAATAAGCCAAAATGGTTTAAACTTCTGCTATCATCAGCTTGAAAAAATTGCCAGAATCAGGAGACTCAATTGAAAACGGTTAAACTTCTTGAACAGCTTTCAAATCTTCATGGTGCACCAGGCCACGAAGATGATGTAGTCAAATTCGTACAAAAGGCATTGCCAAAACTCCTGACTGAGCGCGATTGTCTTAACAATCTTTTCATCCGCCGAAAAAATGCGAAAAAACGCCGGCCCATAGTTGCATTAGACTGCCATAGCGATGAAGTAGGCTTTATCGTCGAAGCGGTGAACCAGAACGGGACGATTTCTTTTTTGCCCCTCGGCGGTTGGCATGTGGCGAATATACCCGCCCATGCGGTGATTATCAAAAACTTTAAGGGACAATATATCAAGGGGGTGGTAGCGTCAAAGCCGCCTCACTTTATGAGCCCCGAAGAAAAGAACCGATTGCCGGCCATTGAAGAACTGGTAATCGATATCGGCTCAGGATCTTATGCCGAAACGGTCAATGATTTTAACATTGAAACCGGAAACCCAATAACTCCA
Source organism: uncultured bacterium (assembly GCA_964613435.1). Taxonomy (GTDB): domain Bacteria; phylum Muiribacteriota; class Ozemobacteria; order Ozemobacterales; family Ozemobacteraceae; genus DYKG01. The sequence goes on along the minus strand of CAZTHA010000152.1, from coordinate 3,463 downwards.
GACGTTGAATTTAATTTCAATGCCGGTACGGGTTTGATGCGAGGAAAAGCCTTTGACAACAGGCTTGGGTGCACCGCCGTTATAACCCTGATAAATGAAATTCACAACGCCAATCTTGAGGTGGAACCTGTCGGAGTAATCTGCGCCCAGGAAGAAGTTGGCCTGCGTGGCGCAACCGTTGCAGCAAACACAGTAAAGCCTGATTTTGCCATGATTTTTGAAGGCTGTCCGGCCGACGATACTTTTCGCAGCCCGGAAAAAGCCCGGGGCATAATCGGCAAAGGCGTACAATTCAGGGTTGTCGATGCAGGCATGGTCTCGAACCATCGGGTCCAGAGCTTTGCCCGAAAGATTGCCGAAAAGCATGGCATTCCATATCAGGTAATTGCCAGAAGCTCCGGGCAAACCAATGGCGCCAGGTATTATCTTGCCCAACAGGGAATTCCGGCTTTGGTGATCGGCATCCCAGCCAGATACATTCACACCCATTATTCACTGGCGCAAAAATCAGATCTTGAAAACGCAATCAAGCTGGGCAGAAGCCTCCTTGTAGAGCTTGACTCCAACATTATCGCCGGGTTTTAGCATAAAAACGATCAGGCTTTTTTGGCAACAAACATCAGGTGCGGTCGAGCTGGCGCAGCTCTTTGTCGAGAGCAAGAAAAACGGTAATTGCGGCGATGCCGGTCGCGCACAGCAGATAGCAGCCAGGCAGGCCGAGGACATCGGTCAGTTTTCCCGAAGCTGCGAGTGCCAGCGGGAAAAGGGCAAAGCTGATAACTTCGACCAGTGCGAAAAATCGACCTTTCATTTCCGGTTGAACCGATTTCTGAAACAGGGTCAAAACTGAAACGTTAACTGAGGTGAAACAGCCGCCGAGAAAGAACAGTCCGATAACGAACAGAGCAAAATTTCCGGTCACGGCAAAAATCAAAAAAAGACCGGTGTTAAGGATCAAGGCTCGAATAAGCAGTTTTGAAGTCGGAACTTGCGAAAAAAGCCTGACAAAAAGAAAGCCAGTCAGCACCGAACCGAAAGCAAGCACGCCTTCACTTATGCCCAGCGCCATCGAACCTTTGATGGCATACCCACCGAACTGCACCATACCCGCTTCGAGATCGGCGCCGCCGGTGACAAAGACCTTGGCAATGGTCATTGGCAACAAAACGATAATCGGCACGACAAAAAGGTTCAAACCACCAAAGCTCATTAAAAGGCGCCCAAGAATTTTCTCGCGCCAAACGTATCTGAAGCCGGCTTTGAGCTGAACCAATACGCTTTCGCCTTCCTGATCGGGCTTGTCGCTGGCAGGAATTCGCATGATGAAAATGCAGACCACAGAAACCAGCAGGCAGATGGCATGCACCATGAAAGCATGCCCGACCGAGTATTTGGCGATGATCATTCCGCCAAGAGCCGGGCCGGCCAGCTTGGAAATATCTCTTACGATTGTATGAAGCGCCATCGCCTCATCGATATCTTTTTCGGGCAATATTTTTGGAATAACCGTCAGCGTCGTCGGACTGTGAAATACTCCCGAAGCGGAAAGCAAACCGCAAAGCCAGAAAAGATGATTTACCTCGAGTGTCTGCGACCAGGCGTTAACCGCGAAAAAACCGATCAGCAGCGCCCTGAAAAAATCGGCACCGATCAGCAGAACCTTTGGCGGTAGTCGATCGGCCATGGTTCCGGCAAATGGGCCGATTAGAACTGCGGGCAGAAAACTGATGCTGGTAATCAGGCCAACCATTGTTCCCGAGCCGGTAACTTCGATGACCCACCAGATCATTGCCGTCTGGAAAATACCTTCACCAATGAAAGAAACCAGCTGGGCGAGCCAGAGCAGTCGAAATTCTGTGTTTCTGAGTATGATATTTGCTGCCACCTGAAAACCTGCTTTTGTTGACTTTATTACTGACCTGTTGATTATAACGAAAAAAATGCAAAAAAAAAACCCGCACCGGGCGGGTTTTTCCTGTTAGAAATTAAGCTTGTCTTTTTAACCGGCACTTCGACCGGCAAAACAGTCTGGGCGACTATCAGTCGACGGTGAGATGAATCAGGGTGCTGCCATCGTCAGCACCTTCTACACGCAGAACCTTGAGAATTCCCTGGCGGCTCTTTTTAAAGCGTTCCTGAATCATCAGCAGATCCTTGTCGATCTTGGTCGGAGAGCTGCCGAATCTGATCAGATCTTTGTCGAAACGTTTAACCATTCGGCGCAGATCTTCGATATCGGAAACAGTGAGATTGCATTTTTTAACGATTCGGGAAAAATTGGGCGCCTGAGCAATTTCGATTACCTTGTCGGTAATGTGCTGCAGAACTCTTATGGCAAAGTATTTGTCCATCGGTCGAAGATTCAGCGCCCCGTGTGCTGCCGGGCTTTTTACCCAACCCTTTTTGTTAAAGGTGGCAAAGACGCGATGAATTTCATCACGATTATCAATTTTCGGCGAAGGATTCGATTCCCAGAAAATCATGCTTCGCTTTGAGGCTAGTTTCGGCTTTTCCATTTTGCGGTTCAGAGGCTCGGTGTTTGGCGGAATACGCAGCGAAATGGTCACCTGTTTATCGCGCATGTTTTCAGGCACGGGAATTGAAATGGTCGAATCAGCGCTGACACTGTAAGTAAAAACACCGGCCAGCACGACCATAAGGCTGAAGGGCAGCAACAGTCGCAAACCGGGAATGATTTTTTTCATTTTCTACCTCCACAAAAACTGTTCGTTGCTGCTCTATCGACAGGTTTCGCAGAAAGCTTAATCATTACCGAATCTGCGCCAGGAAAAAGTCAAACCTTTAGCTGTAATAGCGAATTTGGGGTTCTGGTTAGCTTCACCAGACCTTTTTCTTCGACGATAAAAGTGTCTTCGATTCTGATTCCGCCCCAGCCTGGCAGATAAATACCCGGCTCAACGGTAAAAATCATGCCCGGTTCGATTTTCATTTCGCACTTTGCCGACAGGGAAGGCATTTCATGAATTTCCAGACCAAGCGAGTGCCCCAGGCCATGACCGAAATTGTCACCATAGCCGGCATCGGCGATGAGGTCGCGGGCGGTCTTGTCGATGTCGAGACAGCGGGCACCAACGGCAAGTTTGTTGATTGCAGCCTGCTGGGCTGAAGCGACAATCTCGTAAATTTCCTTGAACTTTTCTGTTGCCGGACCAAGGAAGATGGTGCGGGTCATATCTGAATGGTAACCGTTATAGGTTGCGCCAAAATCGATCTTGACCATTTCGCCCTTTTTAAGCTTGCGGCTGGTGGGATGGGCATGCGGGCAAGAAGAGTTTGGACCTGAAGCGATAATCGTTTCAAAGCTCGGATTCTCAGAGCCGTTGCATTTCATGTGATATTCAAGTCTGGCGGCAACTTCAGTTTCGGTCATGCCCGGCTTGATTTCGCCGATCAACATGGCAAAGGCCTTATCAGCTATGGCAAAGGCCTTTTTGATGGATTT
>CAZTHA010000151.1:0-9750 GCA_964613435.1 uncultured bacterium | reverse complement strand
CATTGAAATAGCAACCTTCAAGTCGCTCGACGAAAAGTGCTGCGTGCCCCTGAATTCCATAGGCCCCGGCTTTATCATAGGGCTCATCGGTATTCAGATAGTATTCGACGTCGCTGCGGCTGAGTTCACGGAAGAAAACCCTGGTTATCTCGGCGTGGGAAAGAGTTCGCAAACCATTGACATCAACGACGGCCAGGCCGGTGATAACCCTGTGCCGCTTACCGGAAAGAGAATACAGCATAGCCTCGGCGTCTTCTCTATCGACAGGTTTGCCAAGGATGGCATCGCCCTGGACGACAATAGTATCGGCCCCAACTACAATTCCTTCACTGACGAGAGAGGCGGCATGAAAAGCCTTCAACCCAGCCAACTTCGCTGCCTGCTGTTCGGGACTAAGCTCCATGACATCTTCAAATTTTTCCTGATAAGGCGAATCGATCAATTCGAACGGTATCTTCAATTCGCTGAGTATTTCTCGCCGACGGGGTGATTTAGAGGCCAGATATATCTTTGGCAGCCTTGAGTTCATTGGCTCAGGTTCTCCTTAATAGTTCTGCGGTCAATCTGGCGACAATCAGGCCAGAGGGAATACCAACCCAGATCATGACCGCCAGATGAAACCAGACCGAAATGCCACCGGCAAACATCAGCTGTACCGCCATTAATTGGGCCCAGTTACTTGCCAATGCTCCGGAAACGCTTATCGTGCTCAAACCCGATTCAGGTAAAAGCTTTTTTATTATCGACATGGTCAGGGCTGAAGTTAACGCACCAGCTAAAGAAATGAGATAAACCGGAGAAAAAAGGGTACCCAAAACCGTTCCGGCGATAAAGGTTCTGATCAGAGCAACGCCAACCCCGGCCAGAGTTGAAAAGCGTAACAGAGCATACAAAGTCAGCGCGTTCGCCAGTCCTGGCTTGAGCCAGGGCAAAAAGCGCGGTAACGGCGACTCAATAATCTGCAATGCCGTTGCCGCCGAAGCCAAAATCGCAATTGTGGCAATCTTTTCGACGGCACTGGTTTTTTGGCGATGCTGATTAAGATTATCTGCTGACGGCATCGACCCGGCTCTCCTTTTCTTCGGCAACGACCACTATTCCATTCGGCACACAGACCAGGCTGCCGTTTTTTACCCAGCCGTAATTGACACAAATATGATTCGGGCAGGTTGAAGAGGCAATTCGGTATTCCCCGGCTGAGCTGAATTGTATTTCAGCAGGCCCAAGCTTTCCGGAAACGACCAGAGTCCGGCTGGCCGGCATGGATACTCTAAAAAACTGCTCAGGCTCAGTAAACACTCTTACGCTAACGGTTTTGGGCGCGGTATTTGCCTCGCCCTGGTGTAACAGCCAGGCGACAACTGAAATAAATCCAAGCGCCAGGAGAAACACCACATCGAGGCGACCGGCGAATATTTTTTTTACTTTTTCGCTGTCCTGAACCATTTTTCCCCAGCCTGGTTAATGATTATTCTGTTGTCGGCGGTTAGTATCAGAACCGGTATTTTTCTCTCTGCGGCCCATTCAAGCGCTTTATTTTCGGGCATTGCATAAATTGCAGTGCTGAAAACATCTGCATCGACCGGGTTGCTGGCGACTACGGTCACCGACTGATAATGGCCGGCAGGTTTTCCGGTAAACGGGTCCATGATATGCCCGAGACGCATGCCGTCGACTTCAACATAACGTTCGTAATTTCCTGAAGTTGAGACTGCCACTGCTTCATTACTTTCGATAACGGCCAGCGATTCTGAAGCACCGGATCTGGGGTCCCTTACTGCGATTCTCCAGGGTGAACCATCTGGCTTACTACCCTCGAACCAGATGTCACCAGCGTCATCGATGAGAAAGCATTCGCAACCAGCATTGCGCATTGCCTCAGCGGCTTTTTGAACCGCAAAGCCTCCGGCAATGCCGCCGAAATCAACCAATGCTCCACTGGCGATTATCGCCCGATTGTCTTTATCCGAGAACGAAACTTTTTCGGCATATCCGGTCAGCTTGAGCAAAGCAGCCAATTCTTCATCTGCTGGAATTCGCCCGGCTTTCTCTGGAGTATAAAATCCGTAGGCTTTTTGCAGTATGGCAAAGGTCGGATCAAAATAACCGCCCGTTTGTATAAAAGCCTTTTGCCCAAGCTTCAAGAGTTCGAGCATGGTTGGTGAAGGTTTTAACGTTTCGCCACGGTTTAGGGCCGCAGTTTCAGAGTTTTCGAGATGAGAAGAGGAAACCTTTTCGACATGCTCAAAGACGGCAAAACCGCGTTGAATATCGGCTTTTCCCTGGTCTGCCCTGGAATAGACCTTTATCGTTACCAGGGTATTCATCAGAAAACGCATATCAGAATGCGTTTGCGGCGAAGGTTTGATCAATAAAAGCGCGACGACTGCCAAAGCAATGATCGCTAAAAAAATGGCCTGTTTTGCTTTCAATTTCATTTTCTCCCGCTGGGCTACAAAATACTTTAGTTATGCTGTTTTACACAACTGAAAATTATTGACTTTTTTTGCGGGCAATGATAATATTCATTTTACGCAAAGGCTCGTAGCTCAGTTTGGTTAGAGCACCACGTTGACATCGTGGGGGTCAGCGGTTCAAGTCCGCTCGAGCCTATTTTTTATTTCTATTTTTCAGGAGACAGGTTTTGTCTGCTCAAGCTTCTCTTTTGAATAAAATTCAAATTGTTCTGGTAGAACCCCAGGGTTCCTTGAATGTCGGCGCTACCTGCCGGGCCATGAAAAATTTCGGTCTCAGCAATCTCACCGTGGTAAGGCCTGGCTGTGAACTCGATCTGGACGCCGTAAAAATGGCCATGCATGCCCAGGACATTCTCGAATCGACAAGAGTCGTTCAAAGCATCGGTGAGGCAATTCAGGACAACGTTCTGGTCCTGGGAACCGCCAATCGGCGCGGCGAATATCATGAACCCAACATGACCGTTCAGGAAGGAATTGCCAGGATTTCCGAAGTGATCGAAAGCGGCCCGGTTTCAATTCTTTTTGGCCGTGAAGAATGGGGTCTCACAAAGGAAGACCTGGTTCACACCATGGGAACGATTCGCGTTGTAACGGCCCCGGAAAACACCTCTCTCAACCTGGCACAGGCTGTGTTGCTGGTTGCGTATGAGCTTTACCAGAAATTCGGTGATACCACGCCCCTGCCCAAAGCTCAGGCCGACGACCCCTACGAGCAGCCGGCAACGGTAGAAGAGATAAGCCTTCTTTATCGTCACATGGAAAAGGTTCTTGGCATGTGTGAATTTTTGCCCCTGGTCAATCCCGACGGGCTTTTTCAGGTTATCAGAGCGTTTTTTCATCGTGCCAAGCCGATTAAACGTGAAGTGAACATTCTTATGGGCATTTTTTCAAATCTGAATGGCTTCATGAAAAAATACGTTCGCGGCAAGAATAAAGATCATTGAACCGCGAACGCTATTTATCAGCTTAATCTGCGTTTTAGCTTAAAACTTCAGGGTCTAACTTTTCCCGGCTGGCGCCAGAATGGCCCGCGTGGCCCTGGCCCCATCATTGGTCCCGGTCCCTTAGGCGGCATTTCTCTAAATTTCTTTTCGATAATACGTTTTTCTTTACGGACCTTTTTTTCTTTGGCTTTTTTGGCTTTTTTGGCCATCTTGAAAAGGTTTTTTACGCTGTCTTTGATAACATTGCACATGGCCGGAGCCATGCTTTTTGCCAGTTGGCTCATGAAGCCTTCATTCAATTTTATCAGCTGAAAATCCCCGCCTTTTTTGACCACGATCAGGGCGATAGGTCTGACGAAGGCTCCTCCACCGAGGCCGATTCGATCTTCATGCTTGTTGTCGAACTGACCATTCTGGTCTTTGCGATTTTCTTTGTCATCAGCCTTGAGTTTTGAGCCGAAACCAAAGCCGGCACCTTTGATAACAACCGGAATAAAAACGAAGTCACCTGCTTCAACAGGCTTACCTAGTGCTTGAGAAGAATTGAAATTGTCTTTGAATAAATCATTCAAGCCAAGAAAGGTTGCTTCAACGGTATCGTTAAGGGGGCTTTGAGCAGTAACCGCCGAACCAGCAAGGGTCAATAGCATAACCATCAGGCAGCAAAACAGTTTGTACCTCATCATAAGAGTTCACCTCCAAAATCAATCTCAATTCTGATTATACTCCTTTTTTAAATTCTATCGCCAGACTAAGCGAATTATTGCTATTGATCAGGATGTGAAAAATGGCAACTCAAATATTAATTATCGTTAATAGGAAAAACCCTGCTGTTTATGCTAAATTTATCTCGATAAAATAAAAACTGGAATCGATATTTGCAACAGATCAGGCCAGCGGCAACTATTTTCAGCAAAGCGGCGATACCTCTTCTGGGTATGCTTTTCATTTTGCCGTTCATTTATTTTCATCAGGTAACAGCCAAGCTTATTACCATTGAAGAAAGACAGCTCGATGCTCTGATCCGGGAAAAGCTTCTACTCGAAGCGGAGGCTTTTCAGGTAGACCTTGCTCCTGAAAAATATATTGAAACTGCTCTAAGACAGATGAACCGCCACTTCGGCCTCACCCTCGACCACCGTGGTGACCGACCGTTAAACTTCCCGGAAGGCTATGACCCAAAGTTGATCGGTGAAGAATTCATATCTTCGGCCAGTCAATATCTCCAGGAAAATTTCGGGTTCAAACCGTCCATATTTATTGCTGCCGACACAGACCTTAGAAACACCTATTATGAATTTGCTCCCGGAATCATTGAAGACTCCAGCTTCAGGAAAGAGTTTGCCAAAGTTGGCGTGCTCAGCGTTGCCTTCGACGACACCTTCATGCGCAGCATCTTACCTGATAGTGAGCCTCTCGAAAAAATTCGAAGTTCTAACCTGAAAAAATACCCGGCCGAAAATTTCCATATCGTCTTCACCGAATATTTTCAGAAGAGAATCTCGGTCTTTTCTTCGCCAGTCAGCGTTTCTGACAGCTGTTCGCGCAATTTTTCAAACCATTTTAACAACATTTCCATTTTCGACTACGCATTCAAAGTTCCCCGCAACTTTGCCGATGGCTGGGAAGGCCTTTACGGATTATATTATCTTTTGGTAACTGGAAAAGAGGTTTCGCCGGCCAGAATTTTGCGACATGCCCGGCAAAGATCTTCCAATGGGGCGGCCCGGGCAATTGTATCCCGCAAAGTTTTCCAGCCTTATTTTGTTCGAAACCAGCATGGCCTGTACCATTATGCAAACCTGCCTTCGACCTGGTATCAGGCTATAGATGATTTTTGCTCAACCCGCCCGGGTTTAAAGCAGGCATTGAAGGATTTTTTCCATGCGCACTCAATTTGCACATACGTTGGTGCAGCAGAGCTGGTAAGCCCAACCAGGAAACTCCTCTCAGCCCTATCATTTTTAATCAGATTTTTGATTCTTTTACTGTTTGCCTTGACTATACTCGCCATTTTGCGCCCCGATTTCCCCTGGGTAAATCTAAAGCAGAAGTTGAGAATGGCCATTTCAGCGGTTTTTCTAATTCCACTGTTTTTGATGTTCTTTACGGTACATCTGATCGATTCGGCTTCAGGCAAACTTTCGCTTGCCAAGGTGCAGACGAGAATTCACCAGCAGATGCGGCATTTTTCACACCTTGAGCAGGAACTGATGACCAGGACCGCATTGCTCAACCTGAACCGAAAAATTCTTGATTCAGAGATACTTCATCCGCAAACATTTCAGCCGAACCGAATCTTCTCTCATCAATATTATAAATATTTCAAGGGACTTGGAAACATGAGCCTGCTGCTCAATTCAAATGGAGATTTGCATTCATTCAACCGTGATATGCAACAGCAAAGACCAAGAACCAAAACCGAAGCAGCCGGCCTTTTCAGAATAATCAACGGTCTTGGCTATACAGATCCAATGGCGCCCAAGATAAAAAAGTTGAGCAAAGAACAATATCTTCTTGGGTCATTCGGAGATGAATACTGGAAAGTATTCGCTACCAGCAAAGCACTGGCCTCGGAGAATGAAATAATTCATGACCTTTACTCAGTTTCAACGACAAGAAAATGTATCTTTCGGTTACTTGCCCAAAAAGCAACTCCGCAAAAGCCCTTTGCCATTTTTTACCACCTGCTCAACGAGCTTAGAACCTCGCGAATATTCTTCAATTACCTGGCAAATCAGCAAAAAATCAAATCACGGCAGTTCGTCGATGACAGTCAAATCGATTTTGCAGTTTTTTCCAGAATGACCTTCGGTTTGCGAAGCTTTCACTGGCCCAACAAAGATACCTTATTTCATCCCCTGAAAAAAGTTGCCGAGAAAGCTATGGAATTGAGGACCTCAGGCTCAAGCACAGAATTTCGCGATGGTGAAACTATTTTGATGAGCTGGATTTTCAGGGAAGACTCCCCTCTCGTTCTTGTCGCTCAGGCCAGCATAGGCAAAAACCAGAAATCCGGTTTCCCATTGGCCCTGATGTCGTGGCTGCTGGCAGCCTACGGCGTAATCGCCATCATCTTTTGTTCAAACGGACTGGCCGGCATTTTCCTTGGGCCGGTCAAGCTTTTGCTCGACGGGGTTGAACAGATCAAACGCCGAAACTTTCAATTCAAGTTGCAAATGAATGTCAGCGACGAATTCGCAGATCTTGGGCAATCCTTCAACCGCATGAGCAGCGGTCTACTTCAGAATGAGAAAATGCGCCGCTTTGTTTCCGACAAACTCATTGAAAGCATAAACTCTTCAGTGGCCAGCCAAGAAACCCGGCTCATGCAAGTTGCGGTGCTAAGTTCCGACATACGCGACTTCACGACGATTTCTGAGAAAACCGCGCCCGAAGATTTGGTAAGCATGTTAAACGAGTATCTGAGTTGTATGGAGCGTCAGATTCGCATACACGGCGGTTCGTTGGATAAAATTGTCGGTGATGCGATCGTCGCCACCTTTTCCGGGAAAAATCAGGAAAAAAATCTGCTCGATGCCTGCAGAGCCGCCCTGGCAATGCGTCAGGCCCTTAAAGAATTCAACAACGAAAGAAGCAGACAAGGGCTGACGACAATAGAAAACGGGGTCGGGATCGCGTCCGGACAGGCTATTTTCGGTGTTGCCGGCCACGAAGGTCGAAGACGTGAAATGGTCATGATCGGCAAACCTTTTCAAATTTCCGAAGAACTCGAATCTCTCAGCAAATTTGGCCGGTTTTCGCGCGTTCTTATAGAATCAAAGCTGGAAAAAGCTCTTGAACAAGAGTTCAAATTCAGTCCTATCGCCTCTGAAACCTCTGATCTTAGAGCCCTGGAGATCATACAATGAGAGACAGAAGAGGAGTATTAAGTTCCAGGCATCAGGCCAACGCTTTCGCTCTTCTTTCAGCCTGGCTGATTCTGGTAGTTGCTCCGATTTTTTCATTTTTCCTGCTTTTCGAACAAATATTGAGTTCTGAAGAGCAGCATATACAGAATTCAGCCCAAGTAATCCTGATGAACGAAGCCGACAATTTCCGGCTCGACCTGTCTGCGGAAGCGCTGCTCAAGAGCTATCTGCCACAGAAACTGGCCAATATTCTTGATAAAAGCCAGAATTCGCCGCCGTCGTCAACTGAAGCAATGCGTCTGGCCTTAGAGCGGGAGCTTGGTTTCAATGTTTTTGCAGTTTTCAGAAACGACAACCTTGGCCGAAGCGATTATTCATTTCACCCTGAACATGATAAAAGCTTTCTCATTTCAAAAACCATGCTTAACAATCTTTTTCAAACTCTGGAAATTGAAAATTCGATTAACAGGCAGAATGAAAGTTATGACGAATTTTTCAACAAGAAAAAAACAAGAGCCCAGGCCTTTTTAAAATCTACATTTAAAATAATTGGCGAATTAAAATTTGAAGAAAACGAGCCAAGCCTTGCGCTTTCAGGCAAACCGGAACTCGGCCCCCTTTATTTTTGTCTGGCCTCCTCACCGAATTTTCAAAGAGCAAAACAACCAGAAAAATACATTTGTATTTTCCGGGAACGGGATATCAAAATTGTTGAAATCATGCGCTTTGCTGCCTCACAAATTCAGGACAATAACCTGAGAAGGAAATTTGTGGTCACCCGTTTGCCATCAAAAGATCATCTCTTCAGTATGGGCCAGGCTTTCAGCAATTTTCGAATCAACGATAAAGGACTTTCTTTTTATACTTCTTTTCCACAAAGATTGCTGAAAAGAATTGTCCAGGGCAACGGCTTTTACCCAACACGCATGGATCAGTTACTGGAAGATTTTCCGCTGATTCAAACCTCAATAGATATTCAGAACCTGAAACATCCATTAAGGCGCTTTCTCAAACCTCTGCAAGCAATCGGAAAAATACTCGCCATTCTGGTAGCAATTGTTTTTCTCAGACTTTATCTGTTTGGCAGTGATCTACCATTCAAAATTCGCAGCAAAATCGTTCTGACCCTGGTTTTTCTGGCAATGCTTCCCTATACGGCTTTATATCTTCTTGCTGCCTATCACGAAGACTTCCGTCAAAGTTTTACCCGCCGGGAAATCTCTACTTACCTTAATCATCAGGTTGAAGAATTCAATATTGCCATAACCTCATACAGAACCCGTCTCGAAAACGAAAATGCACGATTTAGTGAAAAACTTGGCCTGCTTGAAGATTTCGAGCTTGTTCCCTATATCAAAATCTGGATGGAAAAGTGGCCGGTTGCCCAGATCTTTACCCGTATCAAAAGTAACAACGGCACAATTTCACGAAGCCAAAATGAAAAAAGCCTTGGCTTTGAAACTGAACTGAAAGATTTGCTGTTCACCGCGGTAGAAAATTCATTTCGCAAAAAAAACGCTGATGGCAAAGAAAATGACGGCCATTTTGGCCTTTTCAAGATCAAGGTAAAGGGTATTGGTACAATTTTTGCCAGCATTGGCCTGATACTAAACTCTAACTTTACAAATGTCGGCGATTTTTACTCTTTGATTCCGGTTTTTACCAGGAATGATGACAATGAAGGCATATCATCGGCCTTTCTGATTAAATATAATTCAAAATTAATTTTAAAGGACTTTTTTACCGGCCAGTCCAGGTTTCTGCAGGACGAAAATCGAGCCGGCTTTTCCATTCAGAAATGTTTCATTCCGCTCCAAAATCAGGGCGAACTGCCTTCAGCCATGGATTTCATCTGTGGCCCCAGTTTTCCGAAAGGCCTGGCTACCAGCATGGCCAGGAAAGTTATCGAAACCAGATCCGAAGAAACCGTTGTTTCAATGCATGATGAACCCAAGCGCATAATCCACGCTGAATATTCAAACAACCTCAATTGCATTCTCGTGTTTTTGGCTACACAGGTAACCTCCGACAGCTTCGCCATTCTTCCTGACCCGGCAATAATGATTGTTTATAGCCTTGCTGTATTGTTTCTAATTCTCGCACTCATGAGAAAATACTTCGTCGAACCGGTGTTTCTGCTAAAAAAATCTGCCGAAGCCACTGCTGAAAGAAATTTCAATCATCGGCTGCTGATTTCTTCCGGCGACGAATTCGAGAGCCTGGCTGATGCTTTCAATCAAATGGTCAAAGGGCTTGACGAACGAGAACGCATGGCCAGTTTCGTTTCAGAAAACGTTCTGGCCGAAACTGCTGATTCGGTAGACCTTGTTCTCGAACCGGGCGGTGAAAGAGTCCAGGTCAGTGTCCTTTTTTGCGCCATGCCTGAACTCAAAGACTATTTCTCGGAAGAAAAAGCAGATTCTTTGCTCGAATTTCTTGGCCGCCTCATTGATTTTG
>CAZTHA010000150.1:0-9784 GCA_964613435.1 uncultured bacterium | reverse complement strand
TGTCAGCTGGCAACAACATTTCAATAGATGGCGCAAATATCTATACAGACCTGACCGTGGCCGGCAACGATTTAAGTGTAACCGCAACCGGAAATACGGTGAATACTAACACTACAGCTCTTCATGACATTATTGTGAATGCCAATGGTGATGTTACCAATACTGTGCTTATCGCTGGCAATGATGTTTCAGTGGATGCTGGCGGGAACTTTACCAGCCATGCAATAGAGGCAGGGCACGACCTTTCAGTTAATGCCGGTGGAAATATTAACGGATTTGAAACTGAAGCAGGTACGAACATTGCCTTGAATGCCGGTGGCGATTATTCAAGCACTTATGTGAGCGCCCTTAATGGGAATCTTGAGCTGACCGCAGGTGGTAACATCTCCAGCTTCATTGCAGAAGCCGGAAGCGATGTCAATATGACCTCCGGCGGCAATGTTTCAATCAGCACCACTTATTCTGGCAATGATTTAACTGTTAACGCTGCGGGCACCATTATCAATGAAAATTCTTTCGCTGATAACAATCTCAATATGACTGCAGGTGACAACATCACCAGCGGCGAAGCCAGAGCAGAAAATGGAAATCTCAGCTTTGTAGCGAGAAGCATTGATTCCAACCTGGCTGGAGCTTATCTGAGCCTCAGTATGGCCGCAACCGAATATATCAACAGCACAACTCTGTTCTCAGGTAGTGGAATAGCCCTGAATGCTGGAACCAGCATTGTCTCCGGCAACGCTAACACCGGCGGCAAAATTGAATTTGATGCTGGAACAAGCATTGATTCGACACACGCTCAGGCAAACTCGGACATTAGTTTCTCCTCAGGCGGAAGCATAGTATCGACATTTGCTCAAACCAATGGCAACCTCAGTATTGAAGCAACCGGGGACATAAACACCGATGAATCCCTGGCCACAAATGACATAAGCTTCATCAGTGGAGCAGGTATTAACGCCATCTCAACCGAGGCAGGCAATGACATTAACATGACTGCTGCAAATGGCGATGTCACCATCACTGAGGCCACGGCAATAAACAATCTGAGCCTTATCGCAAATAATGGTGATGTTAATCTCACCCGAGGAAGAACACATAATGGCAACGCCACATTAAATGCTGACAATGGCTCAATTACAATTCTCGACAGGCTTGAAACTGCCGGCACTTCAGGCATCGAAGCCGCGTCTCAGATAACTGCTCAAAACATCAGCAGTGGCGACAAAGCAACCGTAACCGCCCACAATGGCCTTATCGATATCGAAAATATCAGCACAACCAATTCTGGCGCCGATATCGAAATCACCACAGTGACTTCTGGTAATGTCGAGCTGACCAATGCAAATGCAGCCCGCGACCTGATCATTAACGCCGCAAGCGATCTCGCGATTGAACATTCTGAATCCGGTGGCAACACCAAGATAAGCGCTGCTGGCAACGCAGGCATTCAAACAGCAAAAGCCGGTGGCAGCCTGGCTGTAGACGCAAACAACATCAACATAATCAGCGCCGATACCGGAATCGACCTGAATCTTAATGCCGCAAATCTGGTCGAAACCGACGTTCTTACCGCCGGAAACGATATCAGTATTCATGCCACCACATTCACTGCAAACGACACTGAAGCAGGCAATAACATAGACATAACTGCAGATTCAATCGATGCAGAAAATACGGTTTCTGGAAATGACATCACCCTGAATTCAAACAGTTATATTAATACCAACACCGTTAACGCCGGGCATGATATCATTATGACCGCAGAAACTGTTAACACCGACAAGCTTATCGCCGGAAACGATATCGGCATCCATGCAACCGACATCACTGCCAACAGCACTGAAGCCGGAAATGATATCAGCCTGGTGGCAGACGCCATCGAAGCTAAAAATACAATAGCTGGCAACAACATCAACTTTGAAGCTGACAGCAACATTTTCAACCAAAATGCTGTTGCCGGCAACAATATAGAAATGACTGCGGGTCTGAATATAAATAACGATAATGCAGTAGCAGAAAACAACATAACCATGTCCGCAGGTGCGAACATCGCCAACGATAGCGCAGAAGCTGGTAACAACATCAGCATGACCGCCGGAACGAATCTCAACAGCACCAGTGCGAAAGCAAAAAATGGTAATCTAACCTTCACGGCAACTACAATTAACTCTGAATCCGCAATCGCCGGCCAGAATATCGCCATGAACTCAACCGACGCACTGAACAGCGCCAACGCCAACGCAGGCGCCAACATCAGCTTCACCTCAGCGACAAACATCAACTCAACAAATGCTAATGCAGGCGCAAACATTAACTTCAATGCCGAAAATAGCATCGACTCCATTAACGCTCAGGCTGGCACTGACATTTACTTCGCTGCTGAGGGGAACATAACTTCACAAAAAGCAAAGGCCGATGGCAGCATCAGCTTCAATGCAGACGGCATTATTGATTCTGAAACTGCTATTGCCGGAGCTGACCTGAATATGGCCGGCAGCAGCGTAGATTCAAACCTTGCTGAAGCGGAAAATAATATCAGCATAACTGCAGATTCAATCGACGCAGAAAATACCGTTTCTGGAAATGATATAACCCTGAATTCAAACAGTTATATTAATACCAACACCGTTAACGCCGGGCATGATCTCAGCATGACCGCTGCTGGCAATATTAACAGTAAAAATGCTGATGCCGGCAAAAACATCAATTTCACCGCCGGGAACATCATTACTTCAGCCAATGCCAATGCTGAAGGCAGCATCAGCCTCAATGCCGCGAATTTTTCTAGAACAGATGTTCTTACCGCTGGGCGCGACATCACCATCGATGCGACCGAAATCTTCGTGACCCGCATAATTGCCGGAAACGACATCAACATGACCGCCGCCGGCAATGTTAACCTTGCAGATTCAAAATCAGGTAACAACACCTTGATAGCTGCAGGCGGTAACGTTGACCTTCTTTTCGCAAAAGCTGGCGGCAGTATTGCCGTCGATGCTAACCGAATCAAAATCAGCAATGCTGATGCCATCAATGACATCAGTTTTGCTGCCGACACTATCAAGACAATAACCACCATGGCCGGCTCAAACCTGAACATGACAGGAAATACAGTAATCTCTGACATCGCTAGAGCCGGTAATAACCTCAGCATCATTGCCGGCAGTGCCACAATTTTTTCAGCAGGTGCTCGCAGTATTGCCGTCGATGCCAACCGCATTAATATCCAACAAGCAGATGCCGGCAACGATATCAGTTTCACCGCCACCGGCAACATCAACAGCGCAAATGTAAATGCTGGAAGGAATCTGTGCATTAAATCAAAATATGGGGAGATAAAAATAGAATCAATTCAGGCAAAGAATGACGCCTGCATTGCTGCTGCCAATGGCAAAATAAACATTACCAATCTGACCTCTGGTAACCATGTTTCGGTAACCGCTGAAAATGGACCGGTAAGCATAAAACATGTTGAATCAGGAAAAAATCTCGATGTAGCAGCGAAAAATGGTGATGTGAATCTAACCGAGGCAATTGCCGGCAAGGATTTCCTGGTTAAAGTTGAATCTGGCGACATTTATCTGGATTATGCGACTTCAAAAACAGGCAATAGTACAATTGACACCAACGGGGGCACATTCACCATCAAGAAGGCTCTTGATATCGGCGGCGATTATCTCAACCTGATAAACAAAGGCGATCTTGTTCTTGAATCTTTCAGTCTGGTCAAGAACCTTTCAATCATTAACAGTGGCGGTAACATACTTATTGGTGAACTTCTTTCCACTCTTGGAGGAATCAGCCTTGAAACAAAACAATTCGGCAACATCGAGTTAGGTAGCATCGATGCCAAAAAAGACATTCAGGTTCAGACTTCTTCAGGCAATATCACTTCAGCAGGCAGATTTGAGTCCCATGAAGGCAATGTTAACCTTATTGCCGGTGGTAATGGCAACATTAACGTTCATGAATTGCTGGCCCGAGGCGACATCAAGGGTCTTACTGAAAACGGCGACATCATGCTGGCAAAAATTAACGGCAAAAATGTAACTCTGATTGTAAATCACGAGAATAGCAAAGTTAAAATTGATGAAGCCAAAGTGGAAAGCTCTCTCAGCGTTACTGCCAATACAATTGATCTTAAAACAGTTGAACAGACTGATAATTCAGACTTTCTGAAAATGTTTTTCAACGGGGTAAGCAATGGCCCGATGGACGAGTTGATCATTGAAACCATTTCTTCCCGACGGGGCGTTCAGCTTAGAGGCCTCTGGACCGACCATGCCGAAATTCATTCTGAGTCAGAGTATTTCAGACTTGAAAACGTATATGTAATTGACAAAGCTTTTATAAGCAATAGAAGCCTGACCATGAGCGTATACGGTAGAAATCCACAAATGGACGGCTCAGACATCGTAATTTATTTCGTTCCAAGCGGAAGTAATCACTTTACCAACATCTCTTTCCAAAACGAATTCTCTGGAAATGGCGGATCAAACTATGTGATGATCTATTGTGATGAAGGAATAGCGGGTGTAGCTGATCAGCTGACCAAGACCGAAGAAATTGCTGCGACCCTAAAAAGAGAAGAAGAAAAGACAAAGACCGCTGAGCAATTACCAACAGCTATAAAAATCATCCCGCCATCAAAAAATGACTTGATCAGCTATGGCTCAGGCCCGTTAGTGGATTTTGAAAAAGGACAGGGACCTGACGGAACAATCAGTCTGCACAACAATCAGATTGTCTATCTTGTAACCGGACAAGTTGATTTTCCAGACCAAACGCCTGAAGGGGCATTCGGTAATGGCAATGGCAATGGCAATGGCAATGGTAATGGCAATGGCAGTGGCAATGGCAATGGCAATGGCAATGGCAATGGCAATGGCAATGGCAATGGCAATGGAAAAGATATAAAACATACTGACAGCAACGAAGACAATGACGAGGAGAATTCCGAAAACTGATGAAAAAGTTCTTTAAAGTTCTTGTATTTTGCGCCCTGATTTTTTCTCAAGTAAAAACCAATGCACAAACGCTACCGGAAAACTCCACACTGCGCAATCGCGAAGCGCCAGGCGTTGAATTGAATCGCATTCTCCAACAATTCCAGAAACAACGACTGCAAAGAGATATCTTTAAACAAGCACAAGAAGCAGAAGAAGCGCAAGAGGCTGAAGAGAAAAAAGAAATCGAGCCGCAAAAATCTGATGCGACCGGAAAAGAACCGCCAGAAACAAGACTGAAGCTTAATCAGGTTGAGTTCTCTCAATCCTCGGTTCTGCAGCCAGACGAATTGAATAAAGCGGTCCGCGAATATGTCGGCAAGGAAGTAAGAATTGCCGATCTCTATCAAATGATTGAAAGAATCAATAAAATATACAGGAGCAAAGGTTATATAACCGCCTTAGCCGTATTACCCCCTCAAAAAATTGAGAATGGGAACTTGAAAGTTCTATTGGTTGAAGGCAAGGTCGGGCAAACTAAAATCTCCGGCAACAATACTACAAAAGCCGAATACATTCTTGACCGAGTCCGCCTCCCATCTGGCGAAGTTCTGAGCATAAAAGATCTCGACCGCGATCTGCAATGGTTTAACGCCACCAACGATCTTAAGCTTCGGGTAAAACTTCAGGCCGGAGCGATACCTGGAACCACAGACTATTATTTACAAGCCTTTGAACCCGCACCGGACCAGTGGGTTATTTTTTCCGACACGGCAGGAAGCGATGGTACCGGAAGAACCCGCAGCGGTATAAGCTATTCCAACAGCAGCATTTCCGGCATCAGAGACTCAATAAGTATGACAACTCTTTTTTCCAAAAGCTCAAGGGCAGGTTTCATCAATTATAGCCGCCCGATAAACACCAGAGGAACCAAAGTTTCCCTATACCACAGCTTCAATGAATTGCAATTCTTTCAGGGAGCAGGCGCGGGATTTCAGATTAACGGTAAATCAAACACTATCGGCTTATCGGTAACGATTCCGCAAATTGCCCGAACCCGGCAAAAAGAGGAACTGATTTTCGACTTCCATAAGCAAAAGTCGGTTAACCAGGTATTTGGGACTAATTTCGTCGATGATGACGAAAACCGGATATCTCTGGGAAAAGCATTCTATCATTTTGCACCTGGCGAAATTCTATACTTCAAGCCAACTTTCACCTATTGCGAATTTCATGGGCTCAATACCAACAAATATGCCAACAAATTCACTTTCGACGGCATCTGGCAAAAAAGGGTTCAGGAAAAGCATTTATTGAATCTTAAGGTAAATGGGCAAAAGACCAGCTTCAATTATCTACCATCTTCTGACCAGTTTTACCTTGGTGGCTTGTACAGCATCAGAGGCTACAACGAAAATGTTATCGGCGGAGATTCGGGCATGAGCGTAAAGCTTGACTACATCTGCCCAACCAGCCTCAGCAAGCCGACCCAGTTTTTTACCTTTTACGATTGGGGTAGAGTATATGGTAAAAGCCTTTTAACCACCAGGGTTATTCATGCCGCCGGATTTGGTATAAATCACTCTTTTGCCGACAGCTCATCAATAAGTCTTACCGTGGGGTACCCTCTGGTCAACCGAATAGGTGACGCAAAGGTATCGCCGCATAAAGTAGACCTGGCCATCAGCCTGGTTTTTTAATAAACATCTGGAGGAAGATTTGAAATGAACGAAAAAGCCAAAAAATTTGCCAAAATGCTTAAAGACAACAAAATGAATGTCTTTCAGGAAGAGCCGCTCAAAGATGAACTCAAAACCGTATTGTTCCGCTCAAACATGGAAATAGAAGGCCAGAGACTGCCAATCGTCGTGGTTATTGATGACAGCATTTACGTGCTTTGCCGAACTCTGGTCGCCGGGAAATGCATTAAAAAGGAAAATGAGGTCGAAGTTACCAAACTGCTAAACCATTTGAATCGCAGCTACAAAACCTTCAAATACTATACGACTGAAGCCGGAGAAATAGTTCTTGACGCCTGCTTGCCGACGACTGTCGAACAGTTTGAACCCAACATGGTTCGCGCCATTATTGACCTTAGCGTAAAGAATCTCGAAGAAAATTACTCAGGAATCATGCAAAAGGTCTGGGGCAACAGAGCGGAAACGGAAGCCGCCAAAGCTGCCAACTGAAGACCTGTTTGACGACAATCGCCCGACCAGTTTGAGCCAATCTTTGTGGTCGGGCAATTTTTATCGGGAACGCTTTGCCCGGACGAACCTAACTAAAGTTTCATTCAGCTAAGCCAAACCAGTTTTTAGTTACTAATTGCGAAAAACCCTGCTAGAATCAATAAATAAAATCCTGCGGGCCGTTTTTCAATGAAGAGAATCGCTGATATTGCTTATTTTCTGGTTTCAAAGAAACCTGTTTCGGTCATTTTAGTTATCTTTGCCGCTTTTTTCATAAGTTTCGGAGCTTTTAGCAATGTCGAAACCGCTGATGATTTCGAAAGCGGAATCACTGACCCAACCGCCGTCAGGGCACTTCAGGAATTCAAGGAAAAATTCGGGCATGAGCAGCACGTTCTGATTGCTTTTCCAATTTCAGAAATAAACAGTGATGAACTGCTGAAATTACATCGGCTGGTGACAGAACTGGAGTCCAGGCATGGCGTTCAGTCGGTTATATCTCTGCTGGACCTTCTTAAGAAGATCAAAAACCCCGATGAGTTCAAAAACTATCTGCAAAATTTCAGAATAAAAAATCTTAAAAAACTTATTTCACAAAATGATCTGTTCAAAAACTTTCTGATTTCTGAAGACGGCAAAGCAATTCAGCTGGTAGTTGTTCCAGACACCAGATTCCCAGACTATCAGAAAAGGGTTTATCAGGAACTCAATCTGGTTTTGCCCAGCTTTTTCGCTGGCAAAGACTATCATGTTTTCGGCTTCATGTATTTAAAACAAAGATTCTTTGAATTTATCGAAAGCAACAATAAAACTTTCATCAGCCTTGGCTTCATTATCTGTTCAGCCCTGGCCTGGTTTTTCTTTCCTGACCTGGTGGTATTGATCCTGATACTTTTTTCGATCGGCATTCCAACCGTAATGACCTTTGCCATATATTTTGCGAATGGCAACAAAATCAACATTTTTACTTCGCCAATCATTCCCTTTGCCCTGATTATTTCATTGAACGAAATCATTTACCTGGTCAGCTTCTTCGTCAGAAATCCGAATGCGGAAAAATTGACCTATGACCAACTGCATCAAAGCAACTTTCACAAGCTGCTACGTCCCTGCCTTATCAATTCAACAACCACCCTTATCGGCTTTTTAACCCTATCCTACAGCCCTTCACCCAATATCAGGCTCTTCTCGCTGTACACCTCTCTGGCCTGCTTTTTGTCATATTTCATTACCTTTGGCCTGATTTTTTCTTTTCTAAAGCTTTACCGGCCAAGATTTTCGCTTGGGAAAAGACGAATTCGATTCGGCGAAAGGATAAAAAGAAATCTTAGAAATCTCATTTTTCGACGGGCCAGAACGATACTTGTCGTAACGCTCTTTATCGGGATTCTCGGAATTCCCTATTTACTCAACTACAAGACTCAGAACCGTATTGAGGACTCTTTCAGCCAATCCGACAAAATTGTTTCATCCTGGCACTTTATCGGGAAAAATTTTAGCGGCCCCTATCAGATTTTTGTAATGATTTCTCATCCGCAAATCCTTTCAAAAAGCTTCCTTGAAAAATTGGACCAAACAAGGGCAGAACTATTACAGGTCGAAGGGGTAAACGGTTGTTTTTCCATCGTCGACCTGGTCAAAGCATTCAACCAAATCTTTTCTGATGGCCCGACAATACCTTTCAGAGAAGAATTGACCCGATCTATTCTGGCATTTTTTGATGATCGCGGAATCTCAGAAATGGTTGTGGCGCATGATCTCAGCAAATTGCTGATTAGAGTTGCCATTAACGAATCCGATGATTTTCAAACAGCTAAAATAGCCGAAAAAATCAAAACAATAGTTAAGAACAGCCTGCCAGAGGAAACAACGGTTGAACTTACCGGAGAGGTATTCGCTCAATCATTGTTGCAGAGAGATATTTTAGCCAACATAACCAGTTCATTCGCAATGGCAATTGCCATAATCAGCCTGGTATTCATAATCGTTTTCAGAAACCTTTCGCTTGCCTTCATCGCCCTTCTGATCAATTTTTACCCGATTCTATTTGCCTATGCCATCGCCAACGCCATTGGCATACCGCTTAACCCATCAACCGCGATTGCCGGTTGTGTAATGAGCGGTCTTATCGTTGACGACACGCTTCACATGCTAACATTTTTCTTCGACTCCCGACACAAGACGGCTAAACGAAGATTGCTAGCCACTATGCATGAGCTTTCCTGGCCGGTAATATATTCCGGCATTCTTCTTGGTCTCGGCAATCTCATATTTGTTTTCAGCGATTTCAAACCGTTCAAATACTTCGGCACGATTGGGGCCTTGATCGTGGTAATCGGTGTTGTTGGCGATCTGCTCGTTCTGCCATCATGTATCATCGCCTTCGATAAACTGGTTGGAAAACTGCCGGGAAAAAACAGCCAAAACCAGGTTTGAGCGTAAAAAAAAGCCGGCGCCCACATTGGGCAACCGGCTTAGTTTAAATATTCAATTGATCCCGGCTGGTTAAACCGGTTCTCAACAAATAGTTTTATCTTCTAAAGATCGAATTAAAGCGCTTATCCTGCATCATCAAAGACATTATCAATGATGAGAACTGGTACTGCTCAGCCTTGCTCGAACCCAGCTTGATCGAAAATGCACATG
>CAZTHA010000149.1:0-9830 GCA_964613435.1 uncultured bacterium | reverse complement strand
AATGCCGGCCATGAAAAAGCCTTCCTTGTGTATTGGGCTGCGCATAAATAATCTCCTGTGAGGATAATCTGAGCATCATTATAGATTTGCCCATTGCCCTTGTCAAGGCAAGATTCAAGCCGAGAAAAATGCTTTGATAAGCTTAATTCTGATTGATCAGGCCAAGTATTTCATCCCAGCTGCTATTTTGCGCAAACTGAAAGAAGGCGTAAAGCAAAGATTCGGTCGACACATAGCTTGCCAGCCAAGCAGACCGGTCAGGGAAGGAAATTGAAAGGCCATGCGCCTGGGGAAATGAAGTTTTGGAATAATAATTGGCTATTATCAGATCAGAAAACTTCTGCATTGCCAGGTCGATCTCGATGGCCGCTTCAGGGATGCTGCCGCGACACTGGCTCAGCAGGCTATAAAGGTCGCGGTAGTCAGTTGATTCAAAAGCCTGAATGACGTATTGTTCATGAACTCCTTCAGCTTCAACCATTTTGCTGTCACGCAGATTTGCGAGAACCGGCCCGAGTTTATCGATATTTGCAGTGATTTGGGTGAAAAAATTCTGCAACAGATTCATGAATTGGGCCATTTCTGAAGTTTTTAGCAGGGAAACGGTAACGGCAGAAGGCAAAGGGGTGTCCAGATACTTGTCCCGGTAGGTTTCACAGAAAATTTTACCGGCCTTCTCGGAATTGATCGCAGCTGCGCCAAGTTTTGAAAACTCTTTAACAATCGAAGCGTAGGGAAAGCCGCTGCCGGGAACGAAAGCCTGAGACATCACCAGATACTCGCTACATGCAGAGAACTCGGCTGCGATTTCTATCGATCCCATGTTACAGGCATCAAAAACAAGCAGCTGCAGTGGCCGATAATATCCATCGAACTGGGTGTTGGCTCCTTTGAGCCAGGCGGCAACTTCAACCGGGTTGCCGCGATTGCCTGCGGACTCATCAAGAATCAGGGACTTACGCAAACCGACGGCATTCGTTGAGCTTTTCCATCCATCAGCATGGGAACTGACGACAAGAGCATAATTGGCGGCAGGAAAAGTTCGTCGTGACCAGGCGACAAAATCGGCGATAACGGCACCGGAACTTGAATCGATATTAGTGACACTCGCCAGTTCGATCAACTTTCCCTCTTTGAACATCAGCCTTTTCATCCCATGAACCGCTATGTCTGCCTGAATTATAATCTGGGTTCCTTTCGGCAACCCGGCGTTTTCGATTTCTGCAATATTGTCGTTGATATAATTGGCCAGATTGTTGTCGCCGCCAAGATAAAACAACAGAACCCAGCTGTTTGGAACGACTCCGGAATTGCCTGAATCGAGGGATTGTGCCATCGCCGTGTAGGCCGCTTTTACCTCGGGAACCTGATCAAGGGCTGTTGCACTTATTTTTTCCGGATGACTTTCGAGAACATCGGCAATGGCGCGCACAGTGCCATCGATGTGGGCTGCCGTCAGCGCGTTGGGATCGATTCGTCGACCATAGCGATCGCGCAGACATCTGGCAATATATGAACGGGCAGTCGAACGTATGGAAATCTCTATTTGTTGTTCGCCATAAAGCCCAGAGGAGTCGGCAGCCATGTATTCGAGAACAAATCCGGCGTGGTTGCCATTTTTGGCAAAAACTACGTATTGATCGCGAATGCTGATTGGCTCAAAGGTAAAACGTCCCTCTTCATCAGCGCTGGTCTTTGCGGCAGGATCGTCTTGAATGCTCAGGCTGAAGGGTCGATAGTCGAGCAGCGAAGGCGATATGCCGCCAAGGCTGGTGCTGACGCCGACATCGGCAAGATTTATGCTGCCTTTAAGGGTCAGGTTGGTCGGAATCGGAAAGGAGTAAACCAGGGTTGGTCCTGACTCGCCGGAACACCCGCTGAAAAAAAGACAGATTGCCAGAGCTGCTGCAATTAAAGCGCCCGGCAATCTGAAAAGCGTCATTTTCATTTAGTTTTCGGGTTCAAGGTGGGTGGCTCCGCCCATATAAGGTCTTAATGGCTCGGGAATAAAAACTCGGCCGTTCTCGTCCTGATAGTTTTCGATTATTGCCAGCCAGGTTCGCCCAACCGCAAGCCCGGAGCCGTTCAAGGTGTGTACCAGAGCTGGTTTTGCTTTGGGTTCATTGCCTTTGAATCTGATTGCGGCCCGGCGAGCTTGAAAATCTTCAAAATTGCTGCATGAGCTGATTTCTCGATAACAGTTTTGCGAGGGCAGCCAGACTTCGATGTCGTAGGTTTTGGCCGCAGAGAATCCCAAATCACCACTTGAAAGGGCAACGGTCCTGAAAGGCAGTTCGAGTAGTTTCAGGATAGTTTCAGCATTGGCCAGAAGCTTTTCGAGTTCGTTATAAGAATCTTCAGGCTTGCAGAATTTTACCAACTCAACCTTATCGAACTGATGTTGTCTGATCAATCCGCGTGTATCACGACCGTAGCTCCCGGCTTCACTTCTAAAGCAGGGTGTGTAAGCAGTTAGACTCAGTGTCAGATCTGATTCTTTAAGAATTTCGCCGGCATAAAGATTGGTTACCGGAACTTCGGCGGTCGGAATCAGATAATAATCGAAACCCTGCAGCTTGAAGAGATCCTGTTCAAATTTGGGTAACTGGCCAGTGCCGCGCAAAGAATTGGAATTTACCATGAATGGCGGCAAAACTTCTTTATAGCCGTGTTTCTGGGTATGGGTGTCGAGCATAAAATTGATCAAAGCCCGTTCAAGCCGAGCCCCCTGCCCCATCAGGACTGAAAATCTTGAACCGGTAAGCTTTGTTGCCCGGTCGAAATCGAGAATGCCAAGATTTGCGCCGAGGTCGACGTGGTCTTTCACGGCGAAGCTGTATTCGCGGGGATTGCCATATTTTCTCACTTCGAGATTTGCGCTTTCATCATGGCCAACCGGGGCGGTTTGAGAAGGCACGTTCGGAATTGTCATCAGCAGGTCGTTCATGGTCTGATCAATTTCTTCGAGATCTTTTTCTAGATTTTTGATCTTGTCGGAAACTTCCTTCATGCCGGCCAGCAAATCCTCAGCCGGTTCTTTGTTGGCTTTTCTGCGCCCAACCTCTTTACTGACCGCGTTACGTTCAGCCTTGAGACTTTCGACGGTAAAAATGGCCTGTCGCCTTTTTTCATCGAGTTCTTCAAGAGGTTGAATTTTTTCAATTACAACAGCTGAAGAATTGTTCAAAAAAGTCTGTAAAACCGCGGCGCGGTCTTCCGGGTTTGTATTGGCCTGTTCAAGGATTTTTGCATTTGCCGGGTGCTGTGGCGAAGCTTCTCCTCTTTTGATCATGGCTTTTTTGAAATCTTCAGGATTTGAGCGAATCCATTTAATATCCAGCATAGCATGCCTCCTGTTGTAATTGCCTTCAGGGGTGTAAGAATACTACTTCATGATTCAGGTTGCAAGTCTCGGCGCTTAAAATATAGTCGGCCGCCAGAAGCAGAAGCATCCGGAAAATCGTTAGAAAAGTTCTGGCTGAATGATTTTCGGTGGTTGCAGGCATTCTGGAGAATCAAAACCTGGGTTGTTCATTCTTCGATCAACCTGCCAGGCTTTCATATCTGCTGCAGAATAGCCAACCAGCATTTTTTTCAACCCTCTGGTATCAGCAGCTGGGTTCAGCCATTGCAAAAGACTTTCCTCGCCAAGAATAACCGGCATTCGTTGATGGATTTTATCGACAAGTCTGTTGGCAACTGTGGTAATGATTGCACAGGAATTAACCTGTTCGCCATCAGGACCGTGCCAGATATCCCATAATCCGGCAAAATAAAAGTTTTTATCAGGATCATTGGGGCAGAAATACCAGGGTTGCTTGCCATCTTTAACCTTTTGCCATTCGAAGAATCCAGAAGCTGGAATAATGCAGCGCCGGTACTGAAAGGCCTTTTTAAAAGATGGCTTTGCCTCCAGGGTTTCAGATCTTGCATTTATAAGGGGTTTAAATGCTTTTGGGTCTTTGCTGAACGAGGGAATCAAGCCCCATATTTGAAAGTCATAAACGATTTTGCCAGCATCGGGACTATGTAAAAAAACCAGCACCGGTTGCCCCGGTGCTATGTTATAACGTGGAATAAGATTATTAATGGGTGCCAATTTCAACAGCCCAAAAAGCCAGATCAGGCTATTGGTTAAAGTGAAACGACCACACATTAGAGGCTTGGCTTGGTCTGATTGCCTTTGAAAACCTTGTAAGCTTTTAGAGCTTCAGACATAATGCGAATACTCTTGCGCATTTTGTCTGGAGTGACAACCAGGGCGATCCTGATTTCGTTTTTTCCGCGCTCTGGGTCGAGGTAAAAGGCATGTGCCGGAGTTACGGCAACCGTTTCCCCGCCAAGATTGAATTTTTCGAGCATGAAATAACAGAATTCATTGATGTCTTCAAATTGGGGAAATTTGATCATCACATAAAAAGCCCCGGCTGGCCTGGGGGCTACGACATCGGGCATGAACTCCTCGATGGCCTTCATCGTTGCATCGAGCCTTTCTCGATAGGTGTTGCGAAGGTTTTCAAGATAGTCGGGTCGTGAAAGAATCGCATCATAGGCTCCGGCAACTCCAAATTGGGCCAGGTCAGATACGCAGGCAACCGAATGGGCATTGACCAGGGCTATTTTTTCCAGAATCGATGGTTTGGCGACAACGAAGCCAATGCGAACTCCGCACAGCGAGAAAGATTTGCTCGATGAATCGATGACAATCAAAGAATCTTTATATTTATCGTTTTCTTCTTCGCTGGGAAACTCGACCTGCAAAAGGCTGACCGCTTCAGTGTCGCCAAGAATCATTTCCCGGTAAACCTCGTCACCTATTATGAAAAGGTCGTTGCGAATTGCAAGTTTGGCGAGTCTTTCAACCTCTTCGCGGGTAAAAATCTTGCCCGAGGGATTATTGGGGCTGTTAAACAAAATTGCCCGGGTTTTCGGGGTGATATGTTTTTCGATTTCAGCATCGGTTGGGAGGGCGAAACCGTCTTCTGCATGCGTCGGGACAGAGCGCAAAACTCCGCCGGCAAGAGCCAGAAAGCCGATGTATGGTGAAAAGAATGGCTCGATGACGAGAATTTCGTCGCCCGGATTGCAAAGAGCCAGAAAAGTATTACTCAAGGCATGGGACGCACCGACGGTAACCAGAATGTTTTCAGTATCGACAACCAAATGGGAAACCGAACGGCGATCAAAGTAATGGTTGAGGTATCTGGCAAAGGTTTCGCGCAGATACTTTTCACCGATGTATGGCGAGTAGTTGATTTGCCCGGTTTGGGCCTTTTTGTTAATAGCCCTGGCAAATTCGGGAATACATTCAACATCGGGCTGCCCGATATTGAGCTCGTAAACTGTTTTGCCCTCTGCCACAAGTTCCTTGGCGATAGCCATCATTTTTCTGATTGGGCTTGGGGCAAGATATTTTACCCGTTCTGCATATTTTCTCTCGCTCATTTCCTTTTTCCTCGCTTTAATATGTATTTTTGAAGTCTAAACCAATTCAACGACAAGTTCAATCTTCTTGAGAAATCGAAATTAATTCACTGCCAGAAAGATTCAGTTGAATGCCGAGTGATTGTTTTATTTGCCAAATAATAAGCATTTTTGTATAATCCAATCGCAAAAACACACTAGCAGGATCTAAGTCCGGAGGTTAATTCAAATGCACTCAAAAACAGTTTTTGCCGTTATTCTGGGTATTTTATGCCTGTTAGCCTTTACCGGATGCGGGGGAGGCAGTGGCGGCTCGGGAAATTCCTATGCCAGCAGTTGGCTGGGAACCACCTCCAACGCAAACAGCTCAGACCCTGCTTCAATTGACATTCGTCCTTCATCAGTTACCGTAAAACCTGGGCAATCAATTTCTCTGGCCATTCTCGTGAAAAATGCCTTCGGCCAACCGATCGACGGAGCCAATTTGCAACTTGCGTCGGTTCTGGGCGGCACCTTCGAAGATCAGACCGGCAGAACCACCAAAGGCTGGTTCTCTACGAGATTCACTGCTGGCAAACAGGTTGGAACCGAGGCAATAACCGCAATTGCTAACGGTGAGATACAAAGCAAACCTATTCTGGTTCAGGCAACCACAGCTGAGCAGACTACTCTTTCAATAATTACCAGCAGCGATTCGACATTGGCTGAAACCCCGGTCACAGTAGTGGTCAGCGCCAAGGTTGACGGTCTCAACGCCGAAAATGAAACAGTTGCCCTTTCATCAACGATTCCGGGCAGATTCAGTGATTCAAGTGGAGAGATCAATCAGGGCTGGTTTTCAACTTCTTTTACCCCGGATTCTTCAGCTGCTGGAATTGGCACGCTTACCGCCCTGGTAAATGGCGTTTTTTCCAACTGCTCCCTTTCGGTGGTCAAAACAAAAAAAGAAGCCCCTGAGTTAAAAATCACTCTAAACCCCGATGCAGTTTTTCAAGATCAAACCTGCGCGGTTATAGTTTCTGGCGTCGATTCAAAAGGTTTTCCATCTGACGCCAGTGTTTATTTAAGCGCAACTCTAAATGGCACATTTGACCGAAATAGCGGAAGTTTGAGTGAAGGTCTTTTCTTCACTGAGTTTACTGCCGGCAAAGAGGTCGGAAGTGCTACCATAACGGTTTTTAGCACCGGAGACGCTTCTGCGAGCACGATTTTATCGATTGAACGCCCGACAATTGTTGCCAAAATTTCGCCTTCTTCAGACAAGCTGAAGATTGGTGAGAAAATTCCGGTTTCGGTACTGGTCACCGACACTTTTTCCAGACCCATCACCGGCTCTGAAGTACATCTCCTGGCAAACAACGGTTGCACATGTAATCCGGAACAGGAAACAACCAACAGCGACGGCTACATATTCTTTGAACTTGAAGCTGGCTCTACCGCTGGGACCACTACCATTACCGCGCTCACTGCAGGCGCAAGCGATACTGCAGATGTTACCGTTTTTGGCCCGTAAAAGTCACATACAGGAGCAGATTCATGGCTAGATCCTTTTTGAATAGGAAAATTTTCATGGCTTTGGCGATCTTGTTCGCCGGGTTATTTGTTGGATGCGATGGCGGGTCAACAAGCCCGATATCCACAGCCCTTTCAAGCGAAACCGGTTATAAAATTCAGCTGTCATCATCAATTGACACCGTCTCGGTGGGCGGGAAAGCGATAATTACAGCGACGATCCTGGAGCCTGATGGATCGCCAATTCGAGATGATGAAACTGTTTTTTTCGCAAGCTCTGAGGGTGGCAGTTTTTCAGACAATCCCATTTCTACCAAAAATGGTCAGGCCACGGTTGCCTACACTTCAAGTGATACTCCGATGCGATTCGATAACATTACTGCCTCATGCCATGGAGCGATTGCCACAATAAACATCTGGATTCTGCCCCAATCTTTCTGATTAAACCACCATTTTGAAGGGAAAAACAATGAAAAACCGATCTTTTACTGACAATTGCCAATGTTTTCTTGTGGTGGTTATGTTGCTTTTAATTTCAGCTCTGGCAGTAAACGCTGAGGATGTTGCTTCTGTTGCTTCTGATGAATCGTCAGAAACTGAAACAATAGAGGAAAGCATTTCTGCTAACACACAACCTGAGCCGATAGCAGCTGCCGTAGACGGAAAAATCATGACCGATGATTACCATCCAGACTACCTGATTTCGACCAGATATTCGCGCAGCAAAAGCGGCAACATCATTACCTGGTATCTGATGTACACCCGGGCCAATGACATTGTCGAAACGATAAAGGAAACCTTTGAAGATGAAATTGGTTCAGGTGACATAAAAGTTAGCCAGAATCAGGTAACCAATTCAATAATCATCAAATCAAAAGAGCCAGAGAATCCTGTAGTTCAAGAAATTCTCGATACCATCGTAAGTCTTGATTTTCGAAATGGCCAGGTATTGATTGAAGTTCTTGTCGTCGAGCTCACTGTTTCCGATGAGGATCTTTTTGATTTTGAGCTTTTAAACATCGTAAAAGAACCGTTCAACATCAAAAACACCCTGACCACTTTGGGTGTGGACCATGGAACTATTGGTGAAACCAACCCACTCGCCGCCAGTGACCGTTTAAAAGTTTTCGTAACTACCCCAAATCGAATGAAGATGTTTTTAAATGCCTATAAAGACAAGAACAAGGCTAATGTTATTTCATCGCCGCATATTGTGGCCGCGAACCACCGTGAAGCAACCTTCAAAATTGGTAATCGCGTTCCAATCATCGAAAGCATTCGTCCTTCCGATTCCGGGCCAATCAAATCTTTTGAAATCAAGGACGTCGGCATAGAATTAACTGTTACGCCCCATATCAACCGCGGTAACCAAATTGACATGGAAGTCTTTCAGGCGATAAATGCTCTACAAAGCTATGATGCCAAAGAAGGAACCGCCAACATGTCAAATCGCGAGATTAAAACCAACGTATCATTGGCTGATGGCGAAACACTGATTCTTGGTGGCTTTATCGAAGAAAGAAAAATCAAGGTTGAAAACAAGATTCCGGTTCTGGGTAACATTCCGATAATTGGCAAAGCCTTCAACAAGAGGCAAATCAATGATGAAAAGGTGGAATTACTGATTTTCATCACCCCGAAAGTGCTTGATACGGTTGAAGATATTAAGGTTGCCACCAAACAGAAAGTTGAAAAAACCAGCTTCAAAGATCGCGTTGAAGGACTTTTGAAGAATATGCGCATCAAGCGCGCGCCCCTGCCTGCAAATCAGGAATACTTCATCGAAAGAGCTTCGCGGGATTGGCATTACGACTTCGATCGCAAAGAGATCGAAGAACTAGTGTGGGACATTCCGGCAAAAATCGATCCGGCAACTCTCAAACTAAGAAGATTTGGCCACATGCCATTTGGTTTCGGTTCTTCAAAACGCCTGAAGCCACCGCGCCTCAATACTGAACTGATACCTTCGGAAGGCTTCATCATGGCCAAGGAGTTCCAGGTTGAGAATCCTCAGTTTTTCAGGGCAATGGCATTGAACGTAGCCAGCAACAATGCCGCGGTTGTATATATTAACGGAGTTTTGGTCGATCAGGATCCGGCAATGAAACTAAAAGACGGGCACGATTTCGAGTATTGGAACCGTTCTCTCGACAGCATTCCCGGCAGCCTGCTGAAACAGGGTACCAACAGTATCGTGGTGTTTCTCGGATGCGACAAAACGGCTTCCGATGCGTATCTCGACCTAGAATTAATTGGAATAAAATAGTGAAAAAGTTTTTCAGGCCGCTTTTTTGTTTTATTGTAATATTCTTCTGCCGGGCCGAAGTTTCGGCAGAGGAAATTATAAAAAACATCCGCATAAAAGAAGCTGGCAAAAAAAGCTATTTTGTCATGTTTCAGAGCAAGGCTGAGCCATCTTTGTGGTATTGTGGACAAATTAAACCACAGATTCTTTTTCGGGATCTGGGAAATACGCAGATTCCCGAGATTTCACTGATAAAATTCCAGCGCCGGGATATCAAAGACCCTGAAAAGCTGGTTGAAGGCGCCCATTTTCGAATGGCCCTTGGGCTAGGGCCCGGATCTTTCGCTCTAAAAGAACTTGAAAAAAAAGCTCTGCGAAAGAGTTCAGGAAAACCGGTTAAACTTTCACCGGTTCCTTTTGCTGCGTTGAAACTTACCTTGCAAAGGCCTGACGGTCAAGAAGTTGAATTGATCGCCGAAGCTTTAAAAGGAATCAATCATCCCTATTCTTCACAGAATGTCGGTTTTTCGATAACTCTCGGCAAACTCGAAGCCGACCTGCTCGACAGTCTTCTGCGGGGACAAACCGGCGCAAAATACCAGCTATATTACAATTACGATTATATCGATCCCGTTCTCGGAGGCAATAA
>CAZTHA010000148.1:0-9833 GCA_964613435.1 uncultured bacterium | reverse complement strand
TATCTCCGATCCCGGGCTTTTTGAACTTTTTCCCGGAACCGGCGAAGCGCTGCAGCGTTTGCAGCGGGCCGGCTATCTGCTGGTTCTCATCACCAACCAGTCCGGAATCGCCCGCGGCCTGCTGACCCACGCTCAGCTTGCCGCAATTCACGAAAAGCTTCAGCGCCTTTTGGACGAGTTCTCGGTAAAGCTTTCGGGAATTTACTACTGCCCCCATCATCCTGATTTTCCCGATGCCGAGGGGGTTGGGGCCTGTGATTGTCGAAAACCTCAGCCTGGTTTGATTCTGCGGGCAATTGAAGAATTGCAGATCGACCCCGATCAATCGTTCATGATCGGCGACAAGAGTTCAGATGTTAAGCTTGGTCTGAATGCCGGCGTTACTCCGGTTTTTATCGGTGCCGCGCCCGCGGCCGGCCTGGCCTCGATCGTTAATTTTCCCACCTTGAGTGAAGCAGCAGATTGGATACTAGCACAAGATAATGAACCGCGATAATTCAAGCATACTTGGCGTAGAAAAAAGCGAACGCAGAATTACTCTGGCTGCTTTTGCCTATATTTTCTTCGTGATCTGTGCCTATTACGTTATCAAGCCTATTCGTGCCAGTCTTGGCATTGAACTGGGTAAAGACAATATTCCGGTGCTCAGTCTGCTGTCGATGATTGTGCTTATCGCCAGCAACGCAGTTTATAGCGTGATCGTCGGCGCATACCGTCGCGATATTTTCATTCCCTTTATCACCCGATTTTTTACCCTTTGTCTGTTGGTGTTCTGGCTACTTTTCGCCTTTGTGTTTCCCGCCGTCGAAAATATTCAGTCCGCCGGTCAGGCAATGGAAGCGCCGCTGGCCGAAGCTCCCGCTGAAACACTCGTCACTGCCAGTGCTTCCATGCAGGTCGGTGTCAGTCTTATCGAAAGTGATCCGGCCCGGGCGGTTACCATTGGTATTTTTTATCTCTGGGTCGGGGTCTTTGCTTTGATGGCGGTAACAATGTTCTGGTCATTCATGAACGATATATTTACCGTTGGGCAGAGTCGGCGGCTCTACGCCATCATCGGCTATGGCGGCCTGATCGGTGGCGCAGTCGGCAGTTTTTTGACCGCCAGACTGGTACCCGTTCTCGGGACCGCCAATTTATTCCTGGTGGCGATTGTCCTGCTTTACCCAACCATCTGGTGCATGCGCTATATTCACAACAACTATGCCGGGTCCGATCCGGTCGTTTCTCCGCCACCCGAAAAGAAGGCCGAAGAGCCGGTTCACCCGCCGCGGCCCTGGGATGGCCTGCTATCGGTCATGAAAACTCCGGTTCTTATCTTCATGGCCTGCGAAATGTTCATTTTCACATTTTCCAGCACGCTTTTTTATCAGCAGCTTTATGAGATGGTCAATCAGACTTTTTCTGGCGCAACCGACGAAACGACAGGTTTCTTTGCCGGCTTTTTCGGAAAAATTACTCTTCTCTCACTGTTTTCACAGTTTTTCATCACCCGGTTGTTCATGATGTTTCCCAACCCGGTTACCGGATTGTTCATTTTCCCGCTGATGCAGGTGTCAGCCAGCGTTCTCATGCTGATATCACCATCTTTGGGTATCGTTTCCTGGGGGCTGATCATCGGCAGCGCCATCAATTATTCAACCGGTCGGGCAATTCGCGAACTGGTTTACATTCCCCTCGATCGCGAGCAGAAATACCAGGGAAAAGGCTTTATCGATACGGTAATTTTCAGGCTTGGTGATGGACTCTCGGCAGTGTTGCTGATCGGTGGTCTCGATCTTTTCGGTTATGGTATCTGGATCGACTGGACAATACTTGTTTCGATGCTTGTGCAGATTTATGTTATAGTAAAAATTGCCGGCCTTTATGCCGAAAGGCTGAAGGTCGCCAGTTCTGACGATCTTTCGACAAATACTTGATTTGTTGCATTCTTAGACATTCTGGAGGAATTGATGAGCGTTAAATTGATCATTATCGGTTCGGTTGCCTATGATACCCTGCAGACTCCCAAGGGAAAAAGAGAGCGCGCACTTGGCGGCTCTGCCGTCTATGCTTCTACCGTCGCCAGCTACTTTACCAAGGTTGGCCTGGTCGGGGTTGCCGGCAAGGACTTCGAACCCGCGCACGTCGATTTCCTGAAAAAACATCAGGTTGACCTGCAGGGCTTCGAACTGAAGCAGGATGGCGAAACTTTCCACTGGTCAGGCAGTTATGGTGAAGATTTTGGCGATGCTACCACCCACGATACCAGATTGAACGTTTTTGAAGCATTTGACCCGGTTTTGCCCGAAGAATATCGTAATGCCGAACTGGTTTTTCTTGGCAATATCCACCCGGCACTGCAGATCAAGGTTATTGAAAAGGTTAACAAACCCAAGGTCATCGCTCTCGATACCATGAATCTCTGGATCGATACCACCTACGATCTGCTCAAAGAAGCAGTAAGCAAAGTTAATGTTCTGTTTATCAACTTTCAGGAAGCTTTGATGTTTGCCCGCGAAAAGAAATTCGCGCCGGCCGTCGAAAAACTGCTGGCCATGGGCCCCGATCGCGTTGTCGTTAAAATGGGCGAGCTCGGCGCCATGTGTGCGACCAAGACCGATCGCTTTTTCACCCCGGCGTTCCCAATTCTTGACATTACCGACCCAACCGGAGCCGGCGACTCATTTGCCGGTGGTTTCATGGGCAGTCTGGCCCGCCATGGCGATTATTCTGAAATGGGCTTCAGAAAGAGCATGCTTTACGGTAGCGCAATGGGTTCGATTACCGTGCAGAACTTCAGTCTCGATTCATATCTCGACCTTAAGTCTGAATCGATTGAAGAGCGCTTCAAAGCCATCAAAAGAATGGTAACTGTCGAATAACCACCTTCATTGTAAGGGTTCAACACGTAGGGGCTCAACATGTTGAGCCCCTACGTGTTGAACCTTATACGGTTTGTATTAACAAAAAAACGCTTCGTCGACCTTTTGCAGGCATCGACAATTGGCGCGTTCGGCAGGAATCTGACTGATCAGGCGTTGCAGGATTTTATGCAATGTGCCGACACTGCTTTGAAACATTCTTACCACTTCTTTGGTGGTAACCTCAGGAACATCGCCAACCAGACCGGCATCATAATCGGTAATCATGGCAATATTTACGATGCAGATGCCGAGCTCCTGTGCCAATACCACTTCCGGATACTGGGTCATGTTGACCGTATGCCAGCCTAACTGGGTAAACCACTTGCTTTCGGCTTTGCTCGAAAAGCGTGGGCCGTTGATGACAACGATGGTGCCGGCTTCATGACCGACTGCCCCCTCTTCTTTGATGGCAGCGATGGCCAGCTTGCGCAACTCGGGGCAGTAGGGCTCGGCAGCAGAAATGTGCATCACTTCCGGACCTTCACAAAATGTGTCTTCGCGGCCTTTGGTGCGATCGACGAATTGATCGGTAACCACGAAATCTCCTGGTTTGATGTCTTTTTGCAGCGATCCGCAGGCGCAGGGCGAAATGATGCGGCTGACGCCGAGTTCTTTCATCGCCCAGAGATTGGCCCGGTAGTTGATTTTGTGGGGCGGAATGCTGTGCTTGCGTCCGTGCCGGGGCAGAAAGGCTACTTTTTTGTCGCCAATGGTGCAGATATCGATCAGATCGCTGGGTGGTCCGTAGGGTGTATTGATTTTGACGGATTCGATCTGGTCGGCGGCCAGGTCATACATGCCGCTGCCGCTAAAAATGCCGATATCTGCTTTCATTTCTTTTCTCATCGAGGTATCCTTTCAGATTTGATAAAGAATTCTATCACACCTTGAAGATCTATTTAAAATCGTAAATAAAAGGATACTGAAACATGTTGCCGAGAAAAAAGCCGGAAAAAAACGAGAGCATACTAAGAAAGCTGCAGAGATATTATTACATTGTCAAAAGCTGTTTTCTTACGATCTTTGGCGATATAAAAATATTCCGCTGGCCCTTTTTCCTCATTTATACGCCGTTGGGATATCTGGTAAAAGGCGAACAAACCAGGGAACTTTTCGAAATACTTCAGCCCGGCGACGTTGTGATGCGGGCTTACAACAACTATCTTGACGGCTACTTTATTCCGATTGGCGAAAGTCGTTGCAGCCACAGTGGCGTTTATGACGGAAAAAACAAAATCTACCACTCAGTTGCCGAGGGCCTCGAACATGACGATATCATCGAATTCTGCCGTACCGACCGCATTATGGTGCTTCGACCTGCAAAGGATCAGGAATGGGCTCTCGAGCATGCCAGAAAGTGCAAAGCTGCGGATATTCCCTACGATTTTGATTTTGAACCCGATGCCGGCAAATATTACTGTCACGAGTTCACTGCGTCATGCTATCCAGATCTTGAGATTAAGCCACTGAGCCGGAAAATTTTTCGCATCATTCCATCACCGGTCGTTTATCTTGCCGATTCTTTTTACACCAACAGCAACTTTAAGCTGGTTTACAGCTATGACGGAAATGAAAAAGCAGGCTCGTGACCTGCTTTTTCTCAAGGTAATTAAATTATTCCGTATCTGTTTTCAGGGATTGGCATTGATATTTCGGGTTCTGATGCCCTTGATGTCTACTACTATCGGGCCTAACCCAGCTCCAGTATATGCGACGGGTTCGTAGCATACTCGAACGACGAGGCCATTCACCTGAAATTCAGGTCTTAAACGCATCGGAATTAGGATTTTCCCTGGGCAGACAATTTCAAAGCCACTTCCGAAGAAATTCGGTTTCTTAACAATTGTACCGGTGCTGGTGAATATCGGATTGCCCATGTCGCTTTGGGTCAGGCCGAAAACGCCCCATTCAAGATTGTTAATGTTATTGTTGTTTGTGCTATTTGCGTTCTCTGTCGAGGTTGATGCCGGCGTTTGCGGTGTAACAACCGTCAACCCGGAATTTTTTGGCCTTATCTGTTTCGCACCAGGGCCAGAGACCCCTTCATCAATCTTTTTCTGGCTTGCACCTTCCTGTGTGGGTGGTTTGACAACATTACCTGATTCAGAGATTGATGCCCCGCCTCTCTTTAGGCCGCTGGACATTCCTTCGCCAGCTTCTGCAAACAATATGCTGCTGAAAAAGCAAACGGCCAGCACCATCGACCAGACGGCAATGCTTTTAAAATTGCGCATAGATTCCTCCATTTATTTCTAATTTTATCGAAAAAATCTTGAAAACGTAATTTTTGTTCAACCAGCCCCTTTGAAAATACGTTTTCCAGCCCCCTGAAGTAAAATTATTCGTTTAATGATTCTTGAAAAAAATTGCCGGCAGGTTAGGGCAATTTCATTTTTCTGCCTGTTAGCGTAAGATAAACATGAAACAAATCTATTTATGGGAAAAAAATATGAAATTTGCTTTGCCTCGGGTGCGGTTGTTCTGGCTTCTTTGCTTTGCCATTCTGGTTCCTTGTATGCTCATGGCCACCAGCAGTAAACGGGTCGAAACTACCTGCCCGGTTTGCCAAACCGTTTTTTCAGCCTCGATGCTGATGTCGACCAACAACTTTGGTGGTTATGATTCAGATCTGTGCCCGCATGCCATGGGCAGTTCGCCAATGCATATCCGTATCTGGGGGTGCCCTGAATGTCACTTTTCTGGTTTTGCCGATGATTTTGAACAAAAATTCGACGCCAAGCAACAGCAGGAACTCAAAAAATGGCTTTCTCAGACTTTTAAAGTAATTAAAAGCAGTGATGAAAATGTTTACAACACATTCCCATCATATCAGCGCTATGAAATAGCCGCAGAAATGGCTGTGAAAAACAACGCCCCGACACTGGAAATCGCCAGGCTTTTTCTAAATGCGGCATGGTGTTGTCGAAACATTGGCATTATCTCTGCCGACCCCGACCTTCCTGCCGAAATGCGTTTGGATACTGAAAAAACTCCAAGTTTTTTTAAAGCTCTCGAACAGGCCAAGGTTGCGCCTTCCAGGAATCGCGCCGAAAACATGCTGCTGATACTCGAGAAGACGGCCGAAGATTTTCCGCGCCTGGCAATTCCCGAGGCTGAACTGGCAGCCAGTTACCTGACTCTTGGGTGGCTCTTGCGTTCGACCGGTGAAAATGCGGTTGCTTGGCAATGGCTTGAAAAAGCCGCTAAAAGGGAACCGGCTTATCAAAAGCTGGTTGCGGCAATTAAAAATTCAATCGAGCAGGAAAAAGCCTACCAGCTTAAGACAGTTTCATGGTTTGAAAAGGCTCTCGCCGCCGGCAAATTTGCCGGGCCACAAAAGCAGGAAGTTATGATCATGCTGGCTGAATCTTACCGTCGGACTGGTTCGACCGATAAGGCGGTTGCAACCTATCTGCAGCTTTTCGATGAGCCGGTAGTGCCGCCTTTTATTACCGATCTGGTTCGTTCGAGCTTTGAACGCATGGGTTGCCTTGACAAGTTTCCCGAAGAAAAGGTTCTCGCTGCCGAGAAAAAACTCATTGCCGAAGCAATGCAAGCTATTGAAGATCCAGCTAAATGTATGGATGCAGCAATGTTTTTGAGCACGGTTCGCGATCGGCAAGAAATTTTTCCAAAATTGGCGAAGTTGTTGTCGAGTGATAATCCTGATCTGGTCGACGCGGCTTTGGCGGCAATGTCAGATGATACTCCCGAGGCGGTGAAACTGCTGATGGAGCTTTTTGCCAAAGAAGGTTACACCGATGCAGTTCTCGGGAAAATGGAAAATCTTGATACCCCGATTCCTGCTCAGCCGCTGTTAAAATTGTTTAATGAGGTTGATCCGGCAAAATTTCCTGATTATCTGATGCGGCGACTTGCTGCGCTACAGGACCAGGCGGTAAAAGAGGCTTTGTTAGCCAGAGCCGAAAAAGTGTTCAGTGTTGAAGCGATAAAAAATCTTTCCGATAACAAACCCAAAGTTTATAAGGAAGAAGATTTTCTACGCTCTCTGATCATCAGTTTGAGCACCTCTGACAGTCTTCGCCCTCTGCCATTGCTGCAACGAATCGTCGAGAATGCTCATGTTGAGGGTTATAATTTTGGCAATACTCTTCTCGAAGAAGCAGGGGAATCCATTGAATTCATTATCAACTGTCATCTTGGTTTTTCGGTAGTCACTACCAGGAAGCGCGAACCACAGTTCGAGCAGGACGACAGTAATAAATACAATGAGCCATTTAAAAATGCCAAAGCAAACCTGCGCAATTGGCTTGAAAAGAATGCCGATCGTCCTTATCGGGAAATTGTTCTGGAAGGCTTTGCCAAGGCCGGTTATCGGGTGCTTCCCGAATCGGACCCTGCCTGCCTCAAAGAACTGATTGAAGGGCTTTCTGACCAGTTTTACCCAGTGCGCTACCATAGCTATCGAGAATTGGAACGCCGCACCGGAATCAGCTATCGACCTTTTATCGGGCGCAATCCCGAATCATACCCAATTGATTTCAGAAACATCGTCTGGTTTTACACCAGTTGGCTCGACAAAAATGCCGCCAACCTGGTTTATAATGAATCAAGCGCAAAATTTGAGGTTAAAGAATCTGAATGAATAATTGAATGATTGAGATGAATCATAATTTGCAAAAAAATTGATTTGTTGGGGCTGATTTAACAATGATAAATGATAGGAGAATAAATTCGTATCGATTGAGGGGGCACGATTATTCACAACCAGGCGCCTACTTTGTGACAATCTGCACCAGCAGCCGACAAAATTTTTTTGGTGAAATTGCAGATTGTCAGATGCGATTGAACATAGCCGGGATATTTGCAGAACGTTGTTGGCAGGAAATCCCGAAACATTTTTCAACCGTCGGATTGGATGAATTTGTGATAATGCCCAATCACGTTCATGGTTTAATCATTATAAACCATGAAAACACCACACCCGTAGAGGTTCAACATACGCCCACACCCGTAGAGGTTCAACATGCGCCCACACCCGTAGAGGTTCAACATGCGCCCACACCCGTAGAGGTTCAATATATTGAACCTCTACGTAATGTTAATTTTCAACGTAATGTCAAACCAAAACAAAAGGCCGGTTATCAACATGTTATACCCGGTTCTGTTGGTGCCATTATTCGCTGTTTTAAATCTGCGGTTACCAGGTGGTTTCATGAAAACACCCAGATAAAAACCGTCTGGCAACGCAATTTTTATGATCACATCGTTCGCGATGAATCGGAATTGTATCGAATCAGGTTGTACATTCAACAAAATCCGTCCAAATGGTCGTCCGATCGCCAGAATAAGAATCGTTTGAAAATTGTCAGGGAAACAGAATCTATCTATCAAAACGAAATCTGGATGATTTGATGCAAAACAGAACGTGCTCAGGCAGCAAGATCATGCACTTCAACCACTACATAACGCCCAATTGCAGCAAGAGCGCGTTCAAGTTGTTCCAGCCTGGATTCATGACTGAGATCAAGAAGTCGATCTATTTGCGGCATGTGACAAGCCAGCAGACGTGCCATGTCGGATTTCTTCAGGTTTTTCTCTATCATACCCTGATGCAAAGCCAATTTTAGGCAAGATAACGGTGAAGGGGAAACGCCCGGTCTTCCCATTAATTCTGATTGTTTCGGCAAAGGCCAGCGTTTTTCCACATAGGTCATCAATGCCGTTTCAAGAGCATCTACAGCGCGAAGAAGGGCTTCTTCACTATCCTGGCCAAATGTTATTGCCTCAGGAATATCTGGAAACTTTACTAATATGGTTCCATCGTCTTCTGTAAGTTCAACTGGATACTTAAACATCAACACACCTCACTTTAGCCCGAGTTGTTTTTTTATGGCTTCAACCAAGCCCTTTCCAAGTTCCTGATCGCTGCCATGCATCGGTAAAACCGAAATCCGATCACCGAGAAAGATCCTTAAATGACCGCCTTTGCCGGGTTTGAATGTGCAACCCTGTTTGGCAAGCCATTTTTTGAATTCTTTGGATGTCATAATATAATTATGAAACACTTGTGTTTAAAAGTCAACATATCTGTTGCTTTTTGACGCTCAGAAACTCTTTTGTTTAATTTGACTTTGCAAATTTTGGTCTTCCGGCAAATTTGGGTTAGACTTTTCTACGTTGGCTCAGAAGTCGAGCTTTAACAATTGTTGGAAGCTTTTCGGTGCTGGCCTGCCAGGCGGCGGGTGATATCTGCCTCACCCTCTTCTCGATGAAATCAAGCGTTTGTTTTGGATGTAGGTTGTAAATCTCGCGCAGAGTCCAGCCGACGCCTTTTTGAACATAGTATTCCGGATCATCGAGCAGGGCTTCTACCATTGCGGTCATAATTGCAAAATTCGGGGTTGCTTTGCGCAATCTTGAATAGTAAAGAAGGCTGACCACCGATTGCCTGCGCTTCCATGGATTCTCGTCATTGTTCCATTTTTTCAGGGTCGGCATTACCAGAGCGGGCATTTCTTCAAGGGCCTGGGCGTAAATAGATGAAAGACCATCGCTGTGAGCCCAATTATCACAGCGGTCGATCCAGCCCGAAATGACCTTGAACTGATTTTCTGTAAGCGACTTCTTTTCATAAAAATAGATGCTCTGGCTCATTTCTTCGAAGTAGACGGCGTTGTTCCAGATATGGTCGAAAGCCTCTAAAACACCAGCCGGTGAAAGTTTCAGGAAACTGTAGCCCTTCTTTAACGCTGAGCGTGACTGGGGCACGCTTAGCCCAAGGGTGGGGGTTGGCGAATTATAATGATTGCCTGGCTTAATCCTTTGAAAAGAAGCAAGCCTGTTGCTTATCTCTTGTAGGTATTCATCGAGTTTTGAATTGTTTTTCAATTGCTATTTCCTTGATTAGGTTGATGATTCTTTTTTTTACAGATCGTTTTTTAGGGCTTCCATGACGAGCCTTAT
>CAZTHA010000147.1:0-9840 GCA_964613435.1 uncultured bacterium | reverse complement strand
CAATTCCTGCACCAATGCCAAGAGGAGTGTCGGTAGCGGTATCGGGCTTGGCGGCAATCATGAGAATGCCGGAAAAACCTATTGCCAGGGCAACAATACGCCTTACTGGCATGGCCTCGCGAAGTATAAGCCAGGCGAAAAAATTCGTGGCGATCGGGTTGGCGGCGATCAATATTGCAGCGGTCGAAGCTTTTGCGTGTTTCATGCAGACGGCGTGCGCACCCATACTGATAATTATGTTTAAAACGCCCAGGCCAAAGAGTTTGAGAAGTTCAATGCGGTTCAACTGGTTTGTCTGCCTGCGAAAAAAGGCCAAAGGTAAAAGAAAGATAGATCCGATAGCGAAGCGCCAGAAAGTTATCAATTGCGGAGAGACCTGATTGCGAATTGGATTGGCGATGATCTCTATCGATGAAAAGGCAACGATGGTGAAAACCAGGTAAAAACCAATCAACCAACCTGGCTTAGCTGGTTCAGATGATTTCATAGGCTTCTCTTTCATGATTGATTCGCAAAAGGGGCATTCCGTTTTTTCCGGCGATTTGTGCCGAAACCGGGCATAAAACTATCGGAAATTTTTGGGTCAATTTTGAGGCTTTTTCCATTTCTGCGGCGATATTGACCGTTTTTCCGGTAACGGTAAAGTCTCTTCTACCCTCAAGATTGCCCATGGTGCCCATGAGCAATTCGCCATGCGCAATGCCAAACCCGTTGCTGACGCGGAATTTTCCATTCTTTTCTCTCTGAATATTGAAACCTTTCAACGCTTCGGTCATTTCCTGGGCAGCCAGAGTTGCACGCAAGGCTGGATGGGCCATTCCCATTCTTGGAAGGAACAGGGCCATGATAGCATCGCCAATGAATTTTTCAATGTTGCCACCGTGTTTTTCGATGATTCCTTCCATCAAAGTCATGTAATCGTTGAGCATTATCCCGATTTCTTCGGGCGGATAAGTTTCGCTGAGAGTCGTGAAGCTGCGAATGTCTGAAAAAAGAACAGTTGCATCGATTCTGGTCGCTCTGGTGCCTTTTTGGCCGGTAATCGCATCTCGGGCAATATCCGAAAGAAATCGGCTCAAAAATTCTTTTTCTTTAAGTTCTTTTGCCATTTCAGCAAAGTTGGTAAAGAGAAAACCCAGTTCGTCATTGCCTTTATATCCTGGTTGAATTTCATAATTTCCCGCACTGATTTCCAGCGCGCTTCGATTTAATTCCAGCAGTGGCTTTAGAAAGAACTTTCTTAGCCAGTCAGCCAGAAAGGCGATAATGATAAACAGGTAGGAAAGAATTGAAGCCGAAAGCAGAAGTGCGTTACTGCCGATTCCGCCAAGCCTAGATTTGTCGAGCTTTTTCAAGGTTAGACATGACCAGTTCATTTCTTTCAACTGGCGCGCGACAATAAGTGTCGTTTCGTTCCCGTTCTCCAGTCGCAACTGCATACAGCCCCCTGAAGAGTTGGCCGTTTTTAGAATATCGATCATTTCTGGTTTGAATTCGGCGATGGTTGGTGCAATCTTTTCAATCTGCATCATGCTGCGATTCATAAAGATTATTGCGGGTTCATTCTGTGGCTGCGCTTTTTGCAATTTGTCGACAAAATCCTGGGTAAAGCTGTTGCGGTTAACCACATGCATGATCAGTCTTGCCGGCTTGCCAGCGTAATCGTTCTGGAGTTCGAGGTATGACCAGACTGACCCATGACTCAGTTTAAACGGCAGGAACTGTTTTTGATTTATTGCCAGCTGATAAATGGTTTCGACACCCATAGCTTCTGAAACTGTTTCAATGAGCATCTCTTCTTTATTAATCTTGCCAGCACCGGTGTTTACTCTGGCAAAATCAAGCTTCAGGTTTTCAATGATAAAACGCAGCAGAGCTTTTACAAAAGTGGTTCCGGCTCTTGTGTCCTCGCTAGTCCAGGTTTCTCGGGAGTCAAGGCTTTCTATACTACCGTCGCGATTAGCGAAATAAAACTGAATGACGTTTTCCTTTGATAATTTTTCGCCTTCTTTTTCCATTAAGACTTTATCAACAGGTTTTTCCGGATCGATTTCGGCATTAAGTGTCTGCAGCATTATCGCCAGGTCATTTCTTTTGAGCAGATGCCCGGTTTCAATTTTTTCGATTTCCTTTTCCAGTTGGTAGAATACATCTCTCTCGAAGGCATTTTTTTGCAGCTCCAACTGAAGATTGTTTTGGTATAGAAGGCCTGCTACCGGTAACAGACAGGCAGAAACGGCCAGAACGACGAATTTTTTCTGAAGACCTGTATCCCACTGATTTTCAGTCAGTTTAAGCCTG
The DNA here is from genome assembly GCA_964613435.1 of uncultured bacterium. Lineage (GTDB taxonomy): Bacteria > Muiribacteriota > Ozemobacteria > Ozemobacterales > Ozemobacteraceae > DYKG01. Next base: position 7,539 of record CAZTHA010000147.1, on the reverse strand, counting down.
AGAAAGAGAAAAATCAGCAAACCAAGATTGGCCAGAAAAATGATTATGACCGGCAAATGATCTGCAAAAATGCTTCTTGTTGCCGGTGGCAGGGCAAAAACCACGATCAGATCGTTGTCCGGCGCTGTGCTTATTTCCAGGCCTCCACGGGTAAAACCGAAGATCTGATTTTGGCTTTTAAAAACTGCCTGATAGTTCGTTTTGAGTTTTGTTGAAAAAACGTCCGATAGTTCAGAAGAAAATTTATCAGCAATGAATTTTTTCGTATTGGCGAAAGTGGAAATTGAGTAGAAATCAAGGTTGAAGTCGCCGGTCAATCCAGCGTGTTTTTGCATAAAATCTATGTTGCTATATGAGTTTTCAGGAAAAAAGGCCATTACCGAGCCATGATACTGTTCAGGTAACGCTGTTTTTGGTACCATCTGTGAATAAATTTTTCTGATCGATTTGGGAAAATCAGGGGTCGGCAGGGTCGCAGCCAAGAGGAGTCCGTTTTGCCCATTCATACGGCATTGCGTAACATTGATGAAGTTTGGTATAAATCCGTGTGAAACGCTGTTTTCAAGCACCCGTTGCAAAAATTTCCTGGTATGCCTGGTTTCGTCTGGCCGGTTCTCGGTGTGGTATTGAAAGACGTCGACGAGAAAAGCTTTGAAATCAGCGTGTTGTCCTATGTCTATGCCATGAGAAGTCAGATCGTTTTTTTCGGCATCGATTACCAGCAGTTTAAAGTCTTTTGAAAACGCCAATTCAAGGGCATGTTGAAATTCAGCTGCCGATTCGGCATCTATCGGCTTCATCAATTTGAGCTGTTTTCTGAGGAAATTTTCAGCAATATTGACCGGCCTGGTTTTTTCCTGTATAACCGGCAGCATTTTCAGAGCTCTGTTTTCATCCATTTCCAGGCGAATTGAATTGGTTTTTCTCTGTTGCAAGGCAAAAATAAAGAAGGTTGCCAGGGTGATCATTAAAAAAGCCGCCAGAGGAAAACTTCTGTTCTTGCCGTTCATTCAATCATTCCTACAATCTCCAGGACTTCTACAGGCTGGGTTTTTCCCTTAACCTTGATTGGCGCAAATTTTCGGCAAACGAATGAATCGGCGATTCTGGCCTGGTCGACAACAAGAATCTGCGGTTTGCCTTCGCGGCCGGCAAGTTTTTCCAACCGGGCGGCAAGATTTACCGGATCACCAATGGCGGTAAAATCGAGCCGATTGTTTTTGGAACCGATTGGTCCGGTGATCAGCTCGCCGCCGGCAATGCCAATACCAAATGTGAAGGAGTCGGGAAACTCACTGGCTCGGTTTTGCACTTGCGATTTGATTTGCAGAGCCGCTTCAATGGCATTTTTAAATTGCTTTTTATCTTTGAAGCCGGCCATGGCCGTTTCACCGATAAACTTATCGATGGTGCCTGAACAATCTCTTACCGATTTATCGCAGATCGAAAGGAAAAGGTTCATAACTCTAAAAGCCTCTTCTGCCGGAAGCGCTTTTTCAAGGGCAGTGAAATTTCTTATGCCGCAAAACATCATTGTCATTTTTTTCCGGGAAAAGGCTGCTTCCTGGTGTAGGGCCGGTTCGCTATAAAGATCCTGGTTCAAATATTTTTTCATTTCGGATTTTTCTTTCAAGCCCGCTGCCATTTTGTTGAAGCTTGTTTTAAGGGTTCCGATTTCGTCCTTTCCGGGCTTTTCGAAGGACAGACCGTATTTCCCGTCGCGAATCGATTTTACCGAGTCATTTAGTAACAAAACAGGCTCAAGGAAAATGTTTTCAAACATGTTCAAAACAAATTTTGAATTCATGCCGGCCGAAATCAAAATCAGGGTGAAAACGGCCAGAAAAAAAAGTGTTGATTCGCGGTTGTCTGAATCAACGCGGGTAACTGCCGCGGCGGCAGTTTTTGAATTGTCAAGCAGTCTTGCCAGCAGCTGATATTCGTGTCCCTGCCACTTGAAACGATGTTCGAATTGTTTTCCGGTTAGGGCGGAAAGTTCGATGATTTCAGCTACTTTTGCTGAGTTGGGGTGAAAGAATGTGCCTTTAACGTCTTGTGGGTGCAGAAAAACTTTTATATCTGAATCATTAAAATTTCTGAGTTGGTTTTTAAGAAAGAATTGGCGCATAATCTCTGAGTCGAAGCCGGCTCCGAGGCAAGCCAGGATGTTGCCATGACGATCACGAACGAATGTTGTAAAAAGATTGGCCGTCTTGTTACCGAGTTCGATGGAATTTAGCCGGTTATAAAAATCGTAGCGAAATTTTCTTTCGCGATATTTACTGTATTTTTCTCCCAGTGCCGAACTGATCTTTTTTTCTATTTCAGAAACAGCAAAACCTTCGGTTATCAGTGGCATTTTAATCATGCCGATGAAAAATGAAAGGCGATTTCGCGCCAGACTTTCTTTTAGATTGGTTTCGTGGAAAATTTCACCTTTTTTGCCCAGGGCCATGGTTAATTCGCAACCTGACTTTTTGAGCAGTTCAAAAGCTTTTTTTGCCATCGCCGGTAGCTGGTCTGATTCTTTGAACTCGGCATTCAACTGGTTGCGTAGGTAGTTTTCCAATTGTGAAGTCTGTTGAGAGATAGAGTCGGAAAAACTGTTTATGGCCGCATCGAGACGATTGAAGCGGTTTTTTTCCATTTCTCGACCTTGTTGAACTAGATACAGCGCTCCGGCAACCGTCATCAGGATGATTGGCGCACTGGTGAGTCCAATTGTGGCCAGTTTGAACCTGGAACGAAGTGAAAAATCAGCTGGAACGAAGCCTTTGTTTCGGCTACTGAGCCAGAAAAGTGCCGCCACAAAAGGTAGAAAGACGATGGCCTTTAAAAATTGTAAAACAATATTTAAAAACGAGTATTCATTGAACGGCAACCCGACACACAAAAAAAGATCGGGATTTCGGAAATGAACGGAAAAGTAATATCTGATCCCTGCGAATTCATGGCTTTGTATGCCTTGCTGGAATTTTTCAGAGAATCCAACAAGAAGGTTTTCTGGAATTGTCGAGCCCTCAATCGCAGTCTGACTGCTGAAACGAAGAGCACCGGTAAGGAGTCGGGAATTACCCATTTTTTTCAGGGCTCTTTTTTCCAGCCAATCTTTTTTTGCACTTTCGGTTGGCAGAATTGCCAAAAGGTATCTGGGTAAAGTTGTTGAATTACCACGAGGAATTTCAAGTTGACGCAAAATTACCCGCTTGCTTTGAAAAATTATTTCTACGGGGATTGTCCTGATTTTTTCAAAGAAATCAGATGAAAGAAAATCGCTCATTTCAGTTTTAATGAATGATTCGGCTATCATTCGATCGACTTTTTTTGCCCTTCTAGGGGCAGAAATAACCAGCAGAAACTTTTCCCACGCAGTGCGATTGAAAATGTTTTTTGATGATGTTGAATCAATAATTTTAAAAGAGCGATTGAACCATAATAATTGCGATGATTTGGGGAACTGGTCAAAGAAGAAACGGTCTGCCAAATTGATGAATTCGCGGCTATTCGCTGACTCTTTTTGTAAAATCTGGCAACGCTCGGTGAAATCAAGCAAGGCTGCATTGACTACCGACGTTAGATTCATTTCACGGTCAAGTCGGGCCAATTCTATTGCAGCTTCACTGTTTTGGCGGTTTCGTTCAACTTCAATCAGTTGCCGCTGGTATCCTGACAATACGTGGCCAATAATCAAAGCCGGAAAAAGTAACAAAATCAGCAGCCAAATCAGCTGAAGCATCTTTTGCAGAAAGGAAACCGGTTTGTTTTTGGTTGGTTCAGGCAATTTTTTTTCCGAAGATTCAATTCAGATTATATTAGCAAAAGAATCATGGCTGTTCGAAAAAAATATCGAAAACTATAGTTAAAATGTTTGGTATATTAAATTAAGTATCAAACCAAATTTTTGGAGTCTGATCATGTATCGATTCAAAACCTACCAAAAAACGCTTTTGCGAAGACTTACAGCGTTATTTCTCGTTCTTTCGCTCATTGGCGCAGCACCCGGCACCAGTGAATTGTTCGCTGCAAAAGCGCAAACACCTTTTTCTGAAAGCCAGATCAAGATAGATCAGGAAAGTCCGCTGGCGGTCTCTACCGAAGAAAAAGGCGCTGCCGTCGCTGAAGAAGCGGTTACCGAAAAGGATCTTGAAGAAACCAAAAAGAAAGAGATGAGCAAGGCCGAAGAGATTGCCTGGACGATAGGCAAGGCTCTGTTGCCAACTCTGGCGGTTATGGCCTTTTCTGCTGCTGTTGTTTGCCCATTGGCCTGGGTTGTGGTCGGAGCGGTTGCTGTCGGCGCAACAGCTGCCGGGGCGATGACCCTGGGTTATGAATTAAGAAAGAACTCTTTTCGCTCTGAGGGCGAAAAGAAAACCATGGACAAGATATGGCGTGACGTAACTATTGCAGCCGCGGTAAATGGGGCAATGGCTCCATTCAGTATGGCTACCGCCGGTATTGCTCAGGCTATCGGGCCGGTTACCGCCAAGACCATCGTTCAGACTGCGGCAAAGGCTGGGGCGGTGAGCTTTCTTGGCAGCACTGTTTCAAATGTTACCAAGGGAGCGGTGACCAATCTTTGGTATAACCACTACTATAATTACGATCAGAAGGAAAAGATACTCAAGAATCGCATTGAAACCCTCGAGAACATCAAAAATCGAACTCCGGAGCAGGAAGCTCTTCTGGTCGAATGTCTGAACGAGCTGGATACAATATCCAAAGAAAAATATACCTGGGATAGCTTTCGTAAAGACGAAAAGAAGGCTCTGGTATCGGCCGGCATATCTGGCGTGCTTGGCGGCGCCGCGGCCAAGTTCGGTGCCGAGGCTGACTGGGCCAAGATTGTTTCCAGCAAATTGTTCGGCTCGACTGCAAAATCGGCAATGGTTTCCAATGCAGTAATCAGCAATCCTTTCGCGTTCGCCACCGGTGCTGCCGTCGCCGGGGTCGACAAGCAGGAATTGCTCAACCAGATCAAATACAATCGTATGCTCCAGGAGAAATACGATAAAGGAACCCCTGCCTGGAATTATTATGAAAACAAAATAAACGATCTGGCTGAAGCTTATAAGAACACCAATCTGATCGAGGCTGGAAAAAAAGCGATGATTTCAAATGCCGCGATGCAGACTGCTATCGTCGGCACATCCCTTGCGAAAACCCGCCTCTGGGATCTCCCGTCGGCCAAGCGCAAGCAGATTCAGCAGACTTACGAAGAGCAGGACCCGGATTTTCAGAAAGTTGGCGAAATAAGAGCCAAGCTTGAAAAAATGCGGGCAGATCAACCGGTTTTGTCGGATTTTAATACGAGAAAAGAATACTCGGCAGCCTTGCGGGCTTACGCAAAAGAAATGAATAACCTTAGAACCGAGTATCAAAAAGCCCTGGTGGTTGCCTCCAATGCTCAGAAACAACCGGAAAATCAGGCAAGAATAAAGGAAATTACCGGTCAGGTTACTAAAGAAATAGAATATAATCGGCAATCAGAGCTGGCGAAAGCGCTTGGCACAGAATCTTATCTTGAATTCAAGCTCAAAGAACTGCAAAGAAATCCTGAAAACGGCAATCTTTCGGCAGAAGAACTCAAAAGCAAAGCTCAGGTGGAAATCAGGCAGGAATTTGCGGCCAATGCCAAGGCAAACGCCGAGAAACTGGCTTATCTTGAAGCCAAAATGAAAAGAACGGATCTGGACCTCAAAGGCGATGTCGAGCGGGGCAACGATGGCAAGCTTTATGTGGTCATTCGTGATGCCGATGGGAACTATGTCAGACAACGCCCATATCAGGGCGGTGAAGGTGCATACTGGTTCGACAAACTTACCAAGAGCAGTCCGGCTGAATTAAAACAGGCTGAAATTGATCGCCTGATCAAGGAAGCTTACAATTCAGCTGCGATGGTTAAGCCTTCACAGATACGCAATGAATATGTGAATATGAAAGTGAATGAACTGCGTTCGCAGGGCTTGAACGACGCTCAAATCGACAGGCAGCTTGGAAAAATAGTCAATGAGGCCAATGATCGCATGTTAACCAACTATGGCGGCAGCTGGCAGACGGCGACCAAAGCTGAAATTCTTGCTTCCGGTCTCGAAAAGGCGCGTTATGATGATGGAGCTTCGCCTGGACTGAAAAAGATGCTGGGCTTTTTACAATCAGAACTGTCTAAAAAAACCGTTTCGGTTTTTCAAAGCGAATTGAAATCTCAGGTGCAGAAAACGATTCCTGAAGAGTTCATTCAGTATGGAAATGAAGTTCCTTATCTGAGTAATGATGAACGGGCGATTCAGCGGGCTTCAGAAAAAGCTGTCGATGATTATTATTCAAGATATCGCTGAGCTGTAGTCTTGCAATCTTGCGGCATTTATGAAAGAATGCTGCTGTGAAAAAGACTTTCGCCATCTCCTCGGTTTTAACCAGACTCGGTTTCTGGTTATTTGCCGTTGCCGTGGCAGCAATAACCGTCACGGTCATTTTCTCTGATTCCGCGCGGGTTTTGCAGCTATTACAGAGTATCGAGCTGTTTTGGTTACCGATAATTCTGGTTTCGGTTCTTTTTAACTATCTCTTGCGGTTTGGTAAATGGTGTTATTTCTTGCGTCTGGTCGGGGTTAAGGTTCCTTTTAAGGAAAACCTCTGGATATTTTTGAGTGCTTTTACCATGGTGTTGAGCCCGGGAAAAGTCGGCGAGCTGGTAAAGTCTTTTTTGCTGCGAGGTCGCTATAATTATCCGGTTTCGCTAACCGCACCGGTGGTAATGGCTGAGCGCCTGACCGATCTTTTGGGCCTGATGGTTTTATGTTTGATCGGGTTTTCGCAGTTTGCTTTTGGCGGCAAGACAATTCTGCTCGTCGGCCTGTTTCTTTTGCTGTCAATTTTAAGTATCACCAGGCCATGGTTGTGGAAAGCGCTTGAACGTTTTGTTGCTGCGTTTCCAAGATTGAATCGCCTGAGTCACCCCATAAAAATAATCCAACACAGCCTTGAAGATTTGTTCACGTTGCGTTCTTTGCTGTTTTCAACGGTTTTAAGTGCTATATCCTGGGCGGGCGAAGGTGCGGCTCTTTATTTCATTTTTCAGGCTTTGAAAGTCGATGTACCAATGCTTTTGCCTATTTCAATTTTTGCCCATGCTTTCAGTTCTATCGTCGGTGCTTTGTCATTCCTGCCTGGCGGATTGCTGGTGACCGAAGGAGCACTTGGCATGTTTTTCGTCTACGCCCGCATTGCCGATGCTCAGGCGGTTTCGGCGACCTTTCTCATTCGGGCAGTAACTTTATGGTTTGCGGTGATTCTTGGAACTGTGGTATTTCTATCGGGGCATACCCGAGCCGATCTTGCTGCCTTACAGCTTGTCGGAAATGATGCCGGCGAGGTAACCGATGACGAATAAATTTTTGGCCCGCGAAAATGATTGGCACATAGGCGCGATCGTTTACCAGATTCTGGTTGACAGATTTGCTCCATCCCCGCATCTTGAGCAGAAGAGCAGGCTTTATTCAAGCCCATTGCGTCTGAAAAAATGGCAACAGCTTCCAGTCA
>CAZTHA010000146.1:0-9889 GCA_964613435.1 uncultured bacterium | reverse complement strand
CGAAAATTCGATGTTGCAAATCGGGCAAATAGCGGCAAAAGCCGCATGAGCGACCAGAAAAAACAGTATTAAGGTAACTGATGTCACAGATTTGAATTTTTTCAGCTTTTGTTGCAAAAAGATCATTTCTGGCCTGTCATTCGTAAATATCGATGCGGTCAAATTGCCTTTTTTCGCTCCAGAGCCTGGTCAATGGCGTTGACATCGGCACGAGCAGCTCGCGATAAATTTGCAGCGCCCGTTCAGGCGAAAACAGGTGGCGAAAAACCCAGAATTCAAAAGGAAAAAAATGAATCTCACCGGAACCGGGAAATGGTTCGAAGCTTTCTGAATTTTCGAGAACTTTGCTTTGCAGTTCGGTGATGAAGGATTCGCTTACCGGCTGTGGCGGCGATTGAAGATCTTCGACCTGGTCACATTCGCGGGTCATATCTTCCTTGAGAAGCCCGAAAATTCGGCAGGCAAAAGGCCTGACCGGATGAATCAGGCAAACTTTCGTTTCATCGTCCCGAAAAAGACAGCGCAATCTTTTTTCATCTGAAACGTCTGCCTGACGCAGGTCCAGGCGCATTGCCGCGACGAGGAAGCGGCGCAGGCGATCCGGAGCCCATCGGGTCATCAGGTCGCGGATGATGCGATGGTATTCCAGGGAAAAGATGGAGACGGAATTACAACACTGACCGCAGTTGCCGCATTTGGTTCTGGGTAACTGGTCGTGCAGGCGGTCGAGCAGATCCATGCCGAAATTGCCGTGCTCTACCGAAGCAGTCAGAATTTTCTCGAGGTAGACGTCAGCATTTTTCATTGCAGCGACTTTAAGTTTCTGCAATAAATCATGATTCATCTGCATCTGGTTTGCTCCTGCTCATGCTGTAAATTTGCAGACAAAGAAACGAAAATAAGTTTTCGGCGAAAATCAGGCCTGGTTTTTGGCGTGACTGACGGTCAGCTTTCGGCCATCCATTTCGAATTCGTTCATTTTACTGACCGCTTCTTCAGCGCTGGCTTTATCGGAGAACTCGACGAAGCCATAGCCGCGTGAACGACCGGAATTGCGATCCATAATGATTTTTGCGCTTTCGACATTGCCGAATTGCGCAAATTCCTGCTGTAGACGATTGTTGTCGACGGCAAACGGAAGGTTTCCTACAAAGATCTTGAAAGCCATTTTTTTTTATATCCTCCAGCTATATCACAACTCTCTAAGTGAGAATCCGATTTGTTCCATTTTCTCTCAGACCGAAAAGATTTTCAAGCTTTTCCTTGGAATTAGGGGAGAATTAGGGGGACAGTATACTTAATTCGAAGAATTAAGTATACTGTCCCGAATGGTACTAAGATAAGCCGCTTCTCTTTATTATTCAAGGTTTTAGGCCATGTTCGCTCCATTAAATAGCGTTTAGAAGAGTTTTCACAACTTAATTAAATCTGTTTTCTGTCCAGTACGTTTGCTATTTTAAATAGCTTAGTCATGGAGGAAAATAGAATGCCAATAATGAGCAATTTTCACTTGCGCCAGTCTGTTTCCTTTCTTCGTTCACAGTGTTTTTCAGGCTTTGTCGCTTCAATAGGCTCTAAGATTGATCCAGATGCATCCTTTTCTTCAGTGGACGGTTCGAGAAATAGAGTGTTCACAACTGTCAGAACATTTTGGCTTTTTTTATATCAGGTTCTGATGGGAAATTTGAGTCTAGATGCTATGGTACAGGTTGCCAAGGCCTGGCTTCTGGAAGCAGAAGATATTTCTATCTCCTCTAACACCAGTGCATTTTCCCAAGCCAGGAGCCGTTTACCAACAGAATTTCTTCGTACAATTGACTGTCAGGTGCGCGAGAATTTCCCAGAATCTAAGAAATTTCATGGTTTTTCCGTTAAACTCGTTGATGGAACCGGAATTTCGGTTCCTGACACTCCAGAGAACAGGGAACGCTATCCAAAACATGGTAAAGCTGGCACATACAGCGGATTTCCTTCCTTTAAGCTTGTTGGGCTTTTTGATTACGAATCCGGAAAAAACATCGAATGGTCAGTAGATACGATTTCAACATCAGACAGCGCCCTTTTCAGACTATTTTGGCCTCTATTGAACTCCGACGACCTAATAGTCGGCGATAGACATTTCTGTGGTTTTGCATACTTTGCTTTTTTGCTGAATCTTGGCGTAAATATGATGACGAGAAAACATCAAATGAGGAGACACCAAACAACTGAGAAGCAAATTGGCAAGCATGATTTAATCGTAAAATGGGAAAAGCCCTTAAAGCCGCCAAAATGGCTTGGAATGGATGAATGGGAGCAGCTACCAGAAAGCCTTTTGATCAGAGAAATAAAATTTACCGTGCGCCCAAAAGGATTTAGAACAAACACAATTACAATTACCACTACAGTGCTTGAAGAATCAATTTCCGCAGAAGAATGGGCTGAACTATATCTACATCGCTGGAATGTTGAGTTATTTTTACGAGATATCAAAACAACGCTTGGCATGGATATGCTTAAGGGCAAAAAGCCGGAAATTATCGACAAAGAGATATTTCTATATTTTATTGCCTACAACCTTATAAGATTACTTATCTTAGAGGCTGCCACAAAAAACAATGCCGATCTTTCAAAGATTAGTTTTAAATCTACGATAACAGCTATTCAAATATGGGCGCCTATGTTAGCTGAGGCTGAAACGGAAAGTAAATACGAAAGATACTTTGATGAGTTTCTCAAGATGATAGCTTACCCAAGATGTAGAAACAGGAAAAATCGCACTGAGCCAAGAGCGAGAAAGAGGCGACCAAAAAACTATCAATTGCTGACAGGCGAAAGGCATCTCTTCAAGCCGATTCCGCATAGAAACAGTTACAAAAGGAAACCTTAACTTAGTGCCATTCTATACTGTCCCCCTAATTCCGGGTACCCCTTGTGGTGTACCGGTGAGTGTGGGTGAATTTTGCTTGTAATCGGGATTTCTGCCGCAACTTTTCTTGACAGGAGAAACGCCCTGTGATATGATTCGAAAACGCCTTTTAGTCGGAAAAGCGATTTTTCGGCCGGGCTATTAATTGTCAACCGGAATAACATGAAAGCACAGATAATCGGAACCAGTAGCGCCATAAAAGATGTGCTCGACCTTGTTGCCAAGGTGGCTGTCAATGACGTTACGGTGCTGGTTACCGGCGAAAGTGGTACCGGCAAGGAAATGGTTGCCGAAACCATTTTCCGACAAAGCTCGAGGCTGGGAAAGTCGTTTCTGAAAATAAACTGCGCGGCGATTCCCTCAGAGCTCCTTGAAAGTCAAATGTTTGGACACGAGCGCGGTGCCTTTACCGGGGCGATAAGCCGTCAGGAAGGCTGTTTCGAACGGGCCGACAAAGGCGCCCTGTTTCTTGATGAAATCGGTGATATGTCGCTGATGACGCAGACCAAGCTACTGCGGGTTCTTCAGGAACAGGAGTTTGAAAGAATCGGCGGCAACGAAACGATTCGTGTTGATGTCAGAATAATCGCTGCCACCAACAAGAATCTGCTTGAAGAAATCAAGCGCGGCAAGTTCAGAGAAGATCTATACTACCGCCTGAACGTCGTCGAGATTCATATCCCACCGCTTAGAGAGCGCATGGAAGACGTGCCGGCCCTGGTTGAGTATTTTATCGATGAATTCGCCAAAAAATACAATAAGCCAGACCTTAAGGTCAGCAGTGCCGCGATGCAGACGCTGATGAGCTTCAGCTGGCCCGGCAATGTGCGCGAGTTGCGTAACGTCATCGAGCGCTCGGTCGTTCTTTCGCGTGGTGTTGAAATCGAGCCTGAAGATTTTCCCGAAAAAATCAGGCAGCCGAGCCCCATGCTTGGCGAGACTTCTGATGAGGAGCATATCCTCACTCTCCAGGAAATGGAAAGAATGTACGTGCGCAAGGTTCTCGAATTCACCGGGGGCAACAAGCTCAAAGCTGCAAGGCTTTTGAATATTGACCCCAAGACTTTGAGGTCCAAACTCGACTGACAGTAGAGAATCTGCATTACGAGGATGAATATGGAAGAAATTATTCTGGTAAACAAAATGGAATCCGCGGTCAAGCGAATGCTTGACGAGATCATCAGGCGGCGGGAAAAGGACGTGTGTGCCTGTGAACGCTGTAAGCTTGATATCATTGCTCTGACCTTGAATTCTTTGCCACCGAAGTATGTCGTTACCGAAATTGGCAATGCAGTTACCAATGTTGATCTTGATTCTGCCCAGGGTAAAGCGAACATAACCATGGCCGTGTGCGCGGCTATTGATATTGTTAATGGCCGTCCAAGGCATGAATGATTTGTAATTTATATCCAGGTGGAGGATAAAATGAACGAAACGTCAAAATCTGACAAGCAGAAGCTGGCTTTTGAAAGAAAAGATGCTACTAAAGGTTACATCGTTCTTTCACTGATCGGCGATCTCGACATGTGGACCTTGCCGAGAGCCAAGGAAGAAGTTCAGAAACTGATCGACGAACAGAAGGTAAAAGTGGTTCTCGACCTTGAGAAAACCAATTATATAGATTCTTCAGGATTAGGTTTTTTTATCGGCACTTTGAAAAAGCTCAGAGATGCGGGTGGAGAATTGATTCTGATCAACCTCAATGCCTACATTTACGGCATTTTCCAGCTGATTCAGCTTCAGCATATCATTAAAACCTTCGATAGCCTTGAAGAAGCTTCCAAAGAATTTTAATCCTATCTACGGATTAATACTATAAACGGAGAAAAGTCATGAAAGAAAAGATCCATCCCAAAACCAATCTGATCAATGTTACCTGCGCCTGTGGCAATTCCTTTGAAACAATTTCAACCGCCAATGAAATGAAGGTTGAAGTCTGTTCAGCATGCCATCCTTTCTTCACCGGAACTCAGCGTTTTGTCGACACCACCGGTCGCGTGGAGAAATTCCAGCAGAAACTCGACGCTCAGAAGAAAGCCGCTGCTGACGCTGCTGCTGCCAAAAAGGCCAAAAAAGCTGCTCCCAAAGCTACTACTGAAGAAGCAGCCCAGTAATTCTTTTGCCTGGAATTGTGAAATCTGCTGTTGACAACAGATCGTTCTGTTCTCACGGCAGATTTTGCCTGTACATTCAACTGGACAGGAGTTTGATAAAGTGAATCTGGTGTTGATGCGAACTACCCCCGAACCGGATCGCCTCGTGGCAATCGCTGCCCGGCGTTGTTATTCGAACCGCTCTGCAGAAGATATCGATGAAAAGCTTTCCGATGCCGAAGTTGAACGGTTGCTTGATTTTTTGCGTCAGCGTAATCATCTTTCGCCCTTTGAACATGCTGATTTCAGCTTTAGCGTTGACGGCATTTCCCGCGCCCTTTCCCACCAGCTGGTGCGCCACCGAATAGCTTCCTATTCCCAGGAAAGCCAGCGTTACGTCAATTACATGAAGGTTGAAACGCTGCCTTTCATTACGCCGCCCAAAATTGCCAATGATGACAAGGCGCTGCAGATTTACAACCAGGCTCTTGAACACACATTGAAGGCATATCGGGAAATGGTCGAGGCGGGCGTGGCCCCCGAAGACGCGCGCTATGTTTTTCCCAATGCCATTGAAACCAAATTCGTTTTCACCATGAATGCGCGAAGCCTGTTCAATTTCTTTGAGCAGCGCTGTTGTCTCAAGGCTCAATGGGAAATCAGAGCTCTGGCAATGGCCATGCTGGCCGAAGTGCGCAAAGTTGCCCCGAATATTTTTAAAAATGCCGGCGCTCCTTGCCGGTATCTGCAAAACCCTTACTGTCGTGAGAATGATCCTAAATGTCCGATGTATAAAACCATGAGGGAAAATCAAAATGAGCCAGACAAAAATAGAGGAACTGAGGAAAACAATCTCTGACATCGATCAGAAGATTCTAAATCTGATCATCGAGCGACTTACCATCGCTGAAAATATTGGTCAGACCAAGCAGGAAGCCGGCCAGGATCAGGTTTTTGATCCGATTCGCGAACAGACCCTTTTGCAGCTTTTGCAGCGCAAGGCTGCCGAGCATTTGAACCCTGAAGAAGTGAACCGTATTTTTCTGCAGATTATTTCGCTTTGCCGCTCGCGCCAGAGCCATAAAAAAATCTGCGTTTTCGGCGAAAAAAACGGCTGGGTCGAAGATGCGGCCTTGTCAAGATTTGGCAGTTCGGCAAAGATTTCTGCGGTTGATAATTCTGAAGACTTTCTTATGCAGACTGACGCCGGTAACATTGGTTTCGCCTGCGTAACGCCTCAGTTCGCTTCCGACCGCAATTCCATGCTTGAAAGCCTGCTTTCGGAAAAGATTAGCATTGTTGAAAAATTTGCATGGTCGCCGGAATTTGCCGTAGTTAGTAACCGCGCCCGCGATCTTTCCGAAGTTCAGGAACTTTGCGTGACCAATGAAATGCTGCGTCTGTTGCGCAGTTATTTCATCTCGATTTCTTACGATATCAAGATAAAAATCTGTCGCAGTGCATCTGAAGCCTATGAAAACCTGCAAAGCACCAACCCGATTGCCGCGGTTCTGCCATCAAATCTGGTGCGAACTCGAAGTGACCTGATTATGATTCGTGACGGGCTCAAATCTGATCTGCTCGGCCCGGTGAATTTCATGGCTTTTGCAAAAAAACCGGATCTGAAATACGACAATACCCAGTTGGTTTCGGTTCTATGCGGGGTAAATGGCGACAACAGCAAGTTTGGCGAATTGTTGCAGGTAATTAAATCGTTTAATTTAAATGTTTTTGAAATTCAGACCACTGATTTCGAGGGCAAACCCTGGAAAAAAATCGTCAGCATCGAAATGTCGCTGCCAGAAAGCCGCGAAAAATTTGAGCAGCTGCTTGCTGATCTCGAACAGAAATGCGTCCTGGTAAAAATTTGTGGTTTTTACCCGGTTTTCTCTGGTTAATGATTATCAAAACTGATTGATCAGCCAAACATTGAGTCTGAAAGCCCCCCCGATCATAAACGGATCAGGGCTTTTCAACAGGCGTTAGAGTTGAATCATATTCTTGTTCGGGCATGAACATCATCGCCATTGTGGTACGAGCCTGTATACTCAGTTCGCCATGAAAGCGCACAGCTTTATCAGGCTTTATCTGCAAAAGCCATGACTTCTCTTCTTCGCTGAAGAGCGGAAGTCCTGATAATAAAAATGAAAAAATAAGTAATATCGCGATTTTTTTCATGCCTGTCTCCTTTTTCACTGGCAATTAGATGCTGAACGAAGAAGAGCTTGAATAAGTGGGCCTGGAGCTGCCACCGCCGGAAGAAGATCCACCCGAAGATGGGTAGCCACTGCCGGAGCTGCCGGGACTATACCCGGAGCCACCGGAACTGCTATTCCCGCCCGGGTTATTGCCGCCGGTGTTGTTGGTGCTGGTTCCGCCACTGCCGCCGGGGTTGTTGCTGCCCGGTGACGAACTGTTGCCACTCTGGTTGCTGTTGTTATTGTTGCCGGTACCACTGCCGCCGGCTGAGCCGCCGCCGGGCATGTTGCCGGTATTGCCGTCATTGCCGCCGGATCCACCGCCGGGTGCAGTTCCCGCCTGGTTGTTGCCACCGGAATCATTGCCGTCCTGGCCCGGATTGCCGGTGCCGGTATTTTCGCCCTCGCCGCCGCTCGAGCCGCCGCCGGAATTTTCATTGCTGAATTCTGAATCAGGTTTGTTGTGGGCGACCAACTCTTCGGCCAGATAAGTCTGGGCCGGCTCTACCTTCGCCAGATTGTAAACTTTTACCTGTCTGGCTTCGGTAAAAATACTCTGTACTTTAAGCCAGCCCTTTTCAAGGTGCCGAATTTCGGTGCCGACGCGTAGAGTTTTTACTTTCATGCCATGGTCGGCCAGAGTCGCTTCCGGGTCGATTGAAACCCAGCCGTTTTTGCTATAAAGAGGGTGCTCATTGGTTAGATACAGTTTCAGTCCATTGACAAAGCTTACACAGGTAAGATGGTCGCGGGTCGGGCTTTCAAGGCGCATTACCCGCCCTTCCCCGAAATTGTCGAGCTTTTCGTCGTATGATCTGACCATTTCGCCGATTTTCACTTCCTCAATTTTCTTTTTTGAGCCGTCAGCCATGGTTATCAGAGTGCCGGCTGCAAAACAGCAGGTCGTGCATTCATGGTCGGTTGAACCGCCGTCGTTGGTCGGCGGATCGGGCAGTTTAACAAAGTCCCATTTGCCCTGGGTCGGCGGAATGCCCTCGGTTCCAGGAGTTCCTTTCCAGGTGCCGCCATCGTCATAGGTTATTGGCGGGTGTGCGGTTGAAAAAGGTGCCTGCGGCTTGTTGACGTCTTTTCCCTCAGTGAAATTGCCGCCGCCATCCGATCCGGTTTCCGTATCTGAAATCGGATAATCTTTGCGCCCGCCATTCGGATCGCCGCCCGATGGCTCGAAAGAGCGATTAGAGGCTGTCGGATAAGGGATTTTTACTTCTTTGCCGCCCTTGTAGTCCCAGGTCGGTGGACCGGGCGGTACGCCTGGCTGGCCAGGAATCCAGACTGACTGATAGCCTTCGGGCGGTTTTGGTGCCGGCCCGGGTTCATCCGGAAGAGGCCAGTCGATGTGAGCCAGATAGCGTTTTGGTTCTTTGGGCATTTCAGCATCACTGGAAGAATAGTATTTTCTGAAAAAATCGACCAGATCCTGCATCTGTATGGCAAAATCATTTACAGGATCGACGTAGGAATAGGCTTTTTTGACTTTTTGAACTTCGACCTTGATCGGGTAGGGTTCGGCGTCTTCTTTTACGATATAGATGCTGCTGTCTGTTTCTTTGACCGTCGAACTTTCGCCAAAGCCGTTTTCATTCTGCTGCACATCGAAAGAGCGCGTGGCATCTGGCAGCCAGGAAATCTGTTCGATAAACTGGCTGACCGGGAGATTGAATTTGGGCGACAGCAGCTTGAGAAATTCGCCCTTGAACATTTTCGGGTTGTAATAGCGCTCGTCGATGCGAGGTTTCGAATCCAATGTCCATTTGATTCCGTTTTTATCGAGAAAGTCTACCATCTCTTTTGGGGGCGAAGTTTTTACGTGGTCGAGTTGCAGGTATGCTTCCCGGTTAGCCTGGTCTCTTTTGTCCCAGTTCGAGCCGGGAGGCGCGAAATTCTGGAGAAGATAGGTAATGAAAGCGTTTTCCGCCCGTTCGCGGCTCATGTTGGTTATATCTGGCGGGAAGAGAGAAAGCAGATCTTTGTCGCTCATCTGCACCGGAATATTTTTGTGCTTAAGCTTGTCTACCGCCTGTTCCAGGCCCTGGTGCGCGACAAAATTCATCAAAAAAGCATTTGAAGACTGCGCGACATACTCGGCGACGGCGAGGCGGTCGGAAAGATTGTTTATGTCGAATTTTGGGAAAAGGCCCGGGTCGATTTTGGTTATTCGTACCATCTTTTTCAGGGTTTTCAGGCTGCTCGCTCCGCCAGAAGCCGGCGTTTTTTCTATGGTCAGCAGAACGTCACCTGCTTTGCAGCCATCACCCTGTTTGAGGTTCAGCCCGGCAATTTTTCCGTGTGAAGAAGCGAAAACCGGCACAGAAGTCTGCGAGCCGTCAACAGCATCGAGCTCGGCGACAATCGTGTTTAAATCAACTTTCTGACCGATGAACACCTTGTATTTTTTTACCACGAATTCAGCAGCCGGGTCGCCGATTTTGGGCTCGGGAACCCGCATATTGACCTTATAGGGGTTGTAACCAGCATCGGAATATATCAAGCCATCAGTTGAGTCGCTGTTGAGAGCCGGCTCAGGCGAGACGATGAAGCGTCCGTAAATCAGGCTTTTTTTGCCGGCATATTCGCCGAGAGAAAAAACATCGACATGGTGCAGCAGCCATAATTGCTGCATTCCCAGAAGGTTGGTCGCCGGGGTTTTGCGGGCGACGTCCTGGCAGGCA
>CAZTHA010000145.1:0-10146 GCA_964613435.1 uncultured bacterium | reverse complement strand
CTTTTTCTTCGTTAATGCCGATCTGAGTTAAATCAAAAGCCGGATTTTCGTAATTTTCTATTTTCATTCGCTGGACCACACTTCATTAGTTAAACCATCAGACTTTTCTCCACCTAGAACCATCATTTTACCAATAAAAGCGGTCGCGGTAAAATTTGTGGTCGGAGAAAATTGAGATGCCGTTCCTGACGAATTTTCAAGAATCTGGAACCAGTTCAAGCCATCGCTTGTTGCCCAGACATCGTTGAACAAGCTGGCGGTGCCTTCTGTTGATCCCGAACCGCCTGCTATCCAGTATCGGTCTGAAAATAAAGTTTGGGCCATGCCGCAGCGCGGGGAAAACATGTTGCCAGAACTGTTCAACAGCCATAGATCGCCATTGCTGGTGCTCCAGTTATCATTCAACACCTGAATTTGTCCTTGAGAATTCCTTCCATAGCCACCCCAAACCCAGAGTTTGCCGCCGATCGACGCTGCTGCAGCTTTTTTTCTGGGGAAAAATGCGGTAACCTGAGATCTTTGGACCCAACTTTTACCGTCGGCTGATGATTCCCAGCAATCGTCGAGAAGAACTTCTTCCTGATTGGCGTCCTGAGTCTGGCCAGCGATTATCCAGAGTCGATCATTGAATACCACGAGATTATGCCACGCTCTCTGGAAATAGTCGGCTTCAGCTATGGCTTTTGTCCATGTAACTCCGTTATCAGAGTGCCAGACATCATCAAAATAGCGATTTCCACTGTCTGTTTCAGCAAATCCGCCGGTGAGCCAGATTTCACCGTTATAAACGACACAGGCATGTCCGGCGCGGGGAGCGAACTGGTTCGTATTTTCCGAAGAAGTGGGCTCAAGTATTGGAGTCCAGTTCTTGCCATCCTCCGAGCGCCAGACATCATTGAGATAGGTCCCGTCAAAACCGCCAATAACGTACAAATATTGGCCCAGGGCTATCGCCGCGTGATCGCTTCGCCCTGAGAAAACATTGTCTGAAGTGGTTTTGTAAACTTCTGGCTCCCAGACTTTGCCCTGCTCCGGGGCAGTTGTAAAAGACCAGTTCCTGGGTGCCTTGATAAAATTCTGCTGAAGGTCATGGGCCGAAGAATTCAAAGACAAATTATAAACCTGGTTGTAAGCTAGTGCTGATGCCGGAGTAAAGACAATAGTCTGCTGGTTTTGCGCGAAGTTGCCTGGAACGCTTGTTCCGCCTCTGGTCATTGAAAAGGCACTTTCAACCGATGCCAGATTCATGGTTTTGCTGAATACCATTTTAATGACGGTCTGCACCGGAATCCGGGTTGAATCCGGAGCCGGA
This sequence comes from uncultured bacterium, assembly GCA_964613435.1. Lineage (GTDB taxonomy): Bacteria > Muiribacteriota > Ozemobacteria > Ozemobacterales > Ozemobacteraceae > DYKG01. The sequence continues at coordinate 8,834 of CAZTHA010000145.1, read as the reverse complement.
TTTAACTGCGAAACAAGCAATTCAGGGCGAAAAACCGTTTGAAATGGTAAGAGATAGTCGATGCCCAGGCTGGTGTCAAATTGATCTTTAGCTTCAGCAGCAATTTTTGCCTGATAAGCCGTTCCGTCGACCAGGTTGCCCTGGTAGGTCAGGGTAAACTGTTTGTAATCTGCAGTCCAGGCAAAGTTTGCCTGACTAAGCACGGGGATAATCGAAAAGGCATTCTCCACGGATGTCCTGTTCATCGGCTGATTAAAGCTTACGACAATTTTCTGGTCGAGGGGAATTTCGAAACTTCCCGCAACCGGCGTGGTTTCTACTACTTCTGGCGCGGCAGGAATAACGGTTGTAAAAGACAATGATACGTCAGTACCAAGTTTGGATTCGAAAATATCGATTGTGTCGGCGAGGATTTTAACCTGATAAGCTTGCCCGCCTTTTAAATGACCATTTGGAATTATGCTTAAAGCTCTCGCATCTGCCGAAAGATCCAATGAATAAGCTGAAGGTGGTGCTGGTTGATAGGAAATTTTGACCGAGTCAAGGGTGACGGGGTTTGAAAAGCTGGCAACAACCGATTGATCGAGGGGAGCGTTGGTAATGCCTGGCTCTGGCTGGTTGAATTCGACTTTGAAGAGGGGTGGGGGAGTGGTGGCAAAGATTGCTGTGAAGGACTCAAGCAATTGATTGCCATTGTTGTCTTTCGCTTCGGTGCCGATAAAGACCTGATGGTCCTTTCCCGGCCTGAGTTCTGTCGGGGTGCAGACAGCTTTTTGTGGGGTTTCCCAGGCAAATGAACAGGGGATTATGTTGAAGCCCGAAGTCAATTTGAAGGCATTTTCAACTGAAGGTTTATCCATGTCTTTGTTGAAGGCGACAATGATCTTTGAATCAGTGGCAATGGCAACGGCGCCATTGGCCGGGCTAATGCTGAAAATTCCGGGCTCCTTTTCGGTGGTGAAGTAAAGACTGAAGTTTTTTTCGAGGGCTTGTCCATCGAGGCTTTGCAGAGCCTGCGAAATTGAGACATGGTAGAGAGTTGCTGTTTGTGCCCTTTGCCGAAGATTTATCGTAACCAGCTTGCCATCTTCGGCAAAAGTCAGTTCATAATCGATTGCCGGCTGCACAGATAAAGCCTCAACAAAAGAAGTTGGCACAATACCCCGGTCGAAGTAAATCTTTATTGGCGCCGAAGTTAAGATGTTTTCCGAATCTGGTATTGGTTCGGTTTGAACCACGTTCGGGCCAGGAATTGCTGCGGTATTGAATGCCAAATTCCGGTTTCCGGTAATAAGTTTGCCCGCATCGCTGCTGCTCGATTCGCCAATCGTTAAAACGTAGTCGGTGTTACCGCTTAAAAGTAATCCATTGATGGTAAGAACTTTTTTATCTGTGCTCCATACCTTGTTGTAAGAGGTCACTGCAGGTGAAAAAACAGTATCGACAGACTCGGTGTTCATTTTTTCTGAAAAAACTATTTGAATTTCTATATCTCTGGCTAGATTCGTCGAAGCGTTCTCAGGGTTTGTCGAGAGAATTTGCGGAGGATTTACGCTTTTTGTGGTGAAGCTCTGCATGTCGGGAATTTTAACTGGGTAACCATCGATGTCAGTAACTTGATTTACAAAACCAAAGACTACTTTGTTTTCTGGCGCAAATGGAGTATCAGGCAAGAAGGACATCTGGTTCCCGTTCCAGGAAAAACTACCAGATCTGGTTTGCCCTTCGGCAATGACCTGAAAGTTGGTTTGAGCTGATTCCTGGTTTACCCCTCTGCTGAATTCAACAATAATCGGGCTGCTATAATCGATATCGGATGCCGCAGAAGCGGGTGAGATTACCGTTGCTATAGTTTGGGTGCGGGTGCTGAAGGCGATTTGTTTTTGTCGACCGGTTTGAATTCCCGCTTCGTTTTCTGCTTGCGAACCAAGGGTTATCTGATAATTTTGCCCAAACTCGAGCCAGTCGGTAGGGGTGATGGTCAGGGTGCGGTTTGCCTCGGACCAAACCAGAGATGGTTCGTTTGCCAGGGCTGGAGAAATGGCAAGGGCTGCGGCAACACTTTCCTGATTCATGCTTTGATCAAATTTTAGCTCGATAGTCGTATCTGGAAGTATGCCGGTGGACCCGTTCGTTGGCAATGAATAAATGATTCGCGGCAGATTGCTCGTTTCGCAGCTAAAGGCTATCGGCGAAAAGTCGGCGATCGGTTGACCGAAAGTGTCGACAATGCCCTCAGAGAGGCTGAATTGATAGCTAGTTCCACTTTTGAAGCCTTCAGCAAAACTAATGACTATTTTAGTGTTGTCCTGGTTCCATACCTGCAAAATGCTGCCATTTATCGTCGGCGAAATTGTAAAGCCGAAGTTGTTCGGTTTTACGGGCCCTGAAAAGAATATTTCGATGCTGGAATCAAGCCCGACGTTGCTTGATCCGTTTGCCGGAGAAGTCGATAAGACCGTTATTCTGGGGTTGTATGCTACGGTAAAAGAATAGCTGAATGGTTGGCCGATGCTGTAACCACTGATATCGGCTGCATCCTGACCAATCTGCACCTGGTAGCTCTGCCCAGCCGTTAATTGCGCCGCCGGAGTAAAATACATCTTGTCGCCGGTCCAGTTGAAATTTCCGGTTATGATTTTTCCAGAGGCTTCGAGCATTGAAAAAGACTTTTGCGCACTTTCTCGGTTCATCTGGCGGTCGAAAGGAATTATAACTATACAGTCCGAAGCGACGTTCGTTTCGTTTATCGCCGGAGATACCTGCTCTTGAACGACAACCGGCCGGTTTATGGTCGAAAAACGGTAAAAGTATTGGTTCGCAAGCTTGATTCCAGTTGCTGATTCAGCTTTCTTGTCGATGATGATCTGATAATCAGTCGCAAAATCAAGGCTTTTTTGAAAAGAAAGGTTCAGAACCGTTCCAGACTGATTCCAGGCAAAATTGGCTGCGATTTCTGCAACTGACAAATTAATCGCCTGTTCAGTCAGCCCTTTGTTCATCTGCTGGTCAAAAGTAATTTGAATCATTGGATTTACAGGCAACATTTTCGAACCGTTGGCCGGAGAAAAGTCAGATATTGCTGGCGCAATAACATTGTCGGTCGAGAAATTTAATCTGAATTCCTGAGCACTTTGATTGCCGAATAAATCGGCCAGACCTGGTAAAATTCGGAACTGATAACTGGTTGCTTCAGCCCATTTATCTGCTGGTGCGACAGTAACCAGGTTTCCGTTAATGCTTATTGTGGTTTCGACAGCCGGAAGAATTTCAATCTGAAAAGTCGTGCCGGCAATATTTTCGTCAAAAACGAACTGTAGTTGGCCATTCAGGGGCAAAGTCGCCTCGTTTGCCGGAAAAGACTCCACCAGAGCCGGTGCCTGACTTTCCCGGGTCGAAAATGTTACATCTATGCTTTGGGAGAGTTCGGTCTGGTCCTGGGCCTTCATACCCGGAAGCAGACTTATCGAATACTCGGTATCTCCTGAAAATGGTGGAAATTCAAGTGTAACCTGGGTGCGTTCTTCGTTCCAGCTCCGGATTGATTTATCAAGGCCGGGGTCAGGAGAAATGGTGAAAGACTCGTTAAAACTGACCATATCGATTGCTTTGTTGAATTCAAGAATGAGCGGCCGGTCAATTGCCACTTCCTTTTCTCCGGAATATGGGCTGGAATTGATCAGTGCCGGAACGATCAATGGTGGCGGTTCCTGAGGCTCATTCGGTTCAGTTGGTTTGGCTTCGGTTGAAAAAGACAGAGCAGCGTGATTAACGTAGGGGAGGTTGCCTGAGCCGATGATTTTGCTGGCAAAAACCATCTTTGTCGGCAGGTTTTTAGTTCGTTGTCCGCTGAAATTAAGGCGGATCGATGCAGAGGCATGATTTTGGCTTATAGCTGTCTCAACCGATGAATCGTGGAAAAGGTCGATGGTTGCTTCGTAAAGTCCATGCTGGCCTAGTTGGCCAATGATCTCCCTGGTTTGCTCCTGGCGACCCCGCAAAAGAAAAGAAAAGGGGCTTTCTGCGATTGCAGTTATTTTAAAGTCAAAATTTACGGGATTGATAATACTGTCACTGGCGATGAAAAATTCTGTGCTGATGAGAGCATCATCTGCAGGAAAGCCGGCAGTATCCGATAAAATAAGCGCCGGAGAAGCGGTGAGAGTTGGGGCACGACTTGGGCTATGTTTTGCCGGATTGGTGCGGGCGCTTAAAAACCATCTTGAAAAGGTCGGGGTACTGAAAGTCAGCTTGCCGCCTTCGGGTTCCCCGGCGGCACTAAAGGCGCGCCATCCCCACTCTTCGGAGTAGGAAATAGCGAACAACGATTCTGGATTGAATTCATTTTTGGCCGCAAAGCCAATTTTGGCAAAAGGAATGAATATCGAGTCCGTATTCTCAAGTTCAATCGAATAATTTTTTGAAATTATCAGAAATTCATCATTCCATGGAAAATCATCAAAATTCGAATTGCTGGTAACCCTTACCGATTGAGAATTTTTGCTTGAGGTTTTGTCGAAAAGCAATGAAAATTCAGGAGAACTGAAGCTTAAATCGCTGGCAGCGTTCAGCGTCCCTTGAAAAATAACCTGCTGGCGGCTTTCAATATTGCTGCTTTGGTCATTCCCAGAAAAAAAATCGCAGCCGGAAAATAGCAGCAGCGCAAGAAGAAAGCTGTATAGATGCCTGATTTTTCCCTTTGAATCAGCTTTGTGTTTCACGGGAATCTTCAGCCTTATGTTCTTTTAAGTGCTCGAGACAGAAGGCCACTCCATTTTCGCCGCATTTTGCGCAGGTGCAATAACGAAACTGAAGTTCTGGGTTCGAGACTTCGGTGCGACCGCAAATTGCGCAAACATGTCGAGGGCCGTCGGTCGGCCGAGCCTGAGTTTCAAACTCGCGTCGGCGATTATGGGCTCGATAATTTCCGCGCATGGTTTTTACAAATTCCGGACCAAAAAACAGCAGGTAATTGGCAATTGCGATCAATACGGCGATTTTAATCGCCAGCGGGGCGACTGCGACCGCGTAAATTATCCATGCTGCGGAAAGCATGGCCAGATATTTGATCTTAATTGGAATTACGAAAAACAGGTAAATCTCATAATTTGGATAGAGGCTGGCAAAGCCCAGGAAAAGAGTTAAATAAATAAAATAACCATTTAAAACCATGCCGGGAATGATCAAGGCGACTGCTATGTTGCCAAGGGCGCCGATAAGATAGTAAACGGTGAGTTTGAACGTTCCCCATTCCGCTTCGAGTCCGTCAGCACACATAACCAATATCAGTAGCTCAAAAACCAGGAAAAAAAGGTTGTCGCTTGCCGGAATCAGTAAAAAGGTTACCAGCCGCCAGACCTGTCCATGCATTACCATTGAACCATTGAGCAAAAGCATGGATTCAGGCAGCATTCCGCTTCTGATGAGAAAGAAAACAGTTAGCATCAGAAACGAAACGTAGCGTATCAGTCCTTCGAGTGCCAACTGTGGGAATTTGCGTTCCAGATGGTCCAACCAGTTCATTGTTCCTGCCCTTTTGTTATGGCCAGATTCAGTCCTCTGGCCTGGATTACACCGCGTGGATTGACGCGATAGGGTACCATCGTTACAACCAGTTCGGTACCAGGATTGATGTTTTCTGCCTCAGGTTTGGAAAATTTCAGCATGATTTGCCGGTCTTCGTGCTTGACCACCATGCTTGAATCAGAAGTTATTTTTTCTACTTTAACCGGAATAGAGCAGGGCCGATTCATGCGAAATTTTGAAGGAATGCCGGAGCGACTGAACTTTTTGCGTTCGTCGGCTCGCCAGTCCTTGCCCTGTTTTGAAGTTCGCAAATCAATGTCAGATCTGTCGCTTAAGAGCATATACGGCAGCATTGCCAGAAAAACGATTACAACCAAACCGCTGATAGCCATCGACCAATTGATGTTTTCCCAGAATGATTCTTTTGTTTCGGCATTCCCTTCGGGTTTGTAGCCGGGTTTCCATGTTTTTTGCCGGTCTCTGGCCAGTCTTCGAACATTTTCAACTGAATAGGGCTTGGCCTCTTCTGATACCACGGGCTTGAGCGCCTCTTCCTGTTCTTCAGGCATTGTGGCAAGAATTTCAAAAAGATCATTTCGCGCTTGAGAAATCACCATTGAAACCGCTGGATTTGAGGTTCTCGTGATGTTGTCAAGCCCCTTCAAAACTGTTTTTGAAGGATTTGACAGCAGGATGCTTGTAATATGCCTGGCAATTACCGGGTGATCTTCTGTGTCCAGCTGATCCATCAGGATTCTGTATGCGAGATTGAATGGGCATAACCCCAGACAAGCCACCGCGTTGGCTCTGATTCTCTGCTCGGAAGACTTTAAAAGATTCTTTAAAATGGCCACTGCTTCATTTTGTTTGAATTTCAGCGCGAATCTGACAGCTCTTACTCTGATGTTTGGCGCATCTTCCTGCAGAAAAGCACTTATATTTTCTTTTAAATATTCTGAGTCAACCCTTTCCAGAATCTGAAATCCGACGATTTTGAGCCCTTCGTCCTGCTCTTCTATCGCTGCTTTGGCCAGATCGATCAACCGGTTGTCCGGATGCAGGCGAAGCAAAGTCGACAGTGCTTCTTTTCGAACTGCCGGCGTTGCTTTTGTCGCTTCATCGAGTAGCCAGGAACGGTTTGCTGCGAAATCTTCTATTTCAATTTGCCGCATTCGTTTTATTTTTTCACTGTCTGAAGACTGTTCGGTAGTATTTGAAGTCGGGCTGGCCGAAGACTTTGAGCTGTAATCTCCCGTGGGACGCGTGAGTTGAAGAAAAACCTTTTCTGTTTGCGGATTTCGTCCCAGTCGTTCGATCAAAAGTTGAACTCTTGGGTGATTGCGGTTCTTTTCGATCCATTCAATAATCTGGGCCCGACGGGTTTCGTCTGAAAACGACAGTTGAATTTCCAGGTCGTTCAAAAACTTTTCCAGTCTTTGCTTCTTCCAGATTTTTACAATTTCATCAGGACTGGCCTCTGATTCACTCATTATTCCTGTCGCGGCCAACGCCTGGCAGACCGTTTTGAAAATAATAGTCAGCCTTGATTTTTGTTCTGCCGAAACGGCATCGATGCTGTCGAGTAGACCTAAGGCACTATCCAGCTCAGGGTTTGAAGCCAAAAATGTCTGGCACGCCTTGAGCACATCGACATCTTTTTCTTCTGGCAATATTGATAAAATATAGCCTTTTACTCGTTCGAAGGGAAAAAGAAAGGCAATAGCAATTCCAGCAAGCCGGTCTTCAGGATCCCTTGATGCAAGAAGGTCGGAAAAATGCCTCTCTGCCTCTTCCGGGTCAATACGTCGCAGAGCGCTTATCGATCGGCTGCGAAGAAGCGGTTCCCGGCTGGCCAGAAGCTGAGGAAGCGACCTGGTAAGTACATTGGGCGCAATTCTTTCGGCAGCTTCGATAAAGGTTAAAGCCAAGGCTGAATTTTCGTTCTGCAGGCATTTTTCAAGAAAAGGAGCATCGGTTTGATCACCATGGCGACCAAGAAAAATCGCCACCGCTGGAAGCAGTTCCTTTGGCAGTTTTTCACTTTCTTCGCGAATATGTCTGAGAAGCATTGGTATTCGCTCTTTGGCTGGAGAAAGCAGGTCGTGTCTCGTGATTCTATCATCGTAAGAATGCTCAGAGTTTTGCTGTTTAACAAAATCATTGAAATCAATGCCGGCTTTCGCTGCTATTTTTCCGGCTGCTTGAAACGAAAAAAAAGCGATTTCCCGGTCGCTTGCGTTCAGGAACGGCAGAAGAGCCTCGAGGGCATCTTTGCTTTTGCCCGCTCTGGTGAGCTTGACAATCGCCTGAATGACCAGACTTCTCTTCTGAGAAGCCAGTTGCGCTATGAGTTCTTTTTCCTGATTAGACAAATCTCAGCTCATTTAATTGAATGTATGAGCTCATTGTAAACTTTGATCAGTTCTCCTGCAACCCCGGATAAGACTTTTTACGGTTGCAGTGTCAGGCGTGGCGTTCCAAATTCCTCGCTGCTGTCATCGCCTTGACGTTTGCGATTTGCATTCCGGTTCACAATGTGTGGCGTGATGAAAATTATCAGCTCGGTGCGAACTTCTCTTTCGGTTTTTTTCTGAAAAAGCTTGCCGATCCCCGGCAGATCACCAAAAAATGGTACTTTGCTTATCGATGTGCTCTTGTCGGTCTTGATCATACCGCCGATGACGATTGTGTGATTGTTTTTGCAGATAACCTGAGTAACCGCGCTTCTGGTGCTGAGATTTGGCGTTGAATTGCCGCCCAGTTCGGTGAAGCCCAGAACGCTTGAAATCGTTGGCTGAATGTCCAGGAATACCTCGTCATTCCCTGTTACTGAAGGGGTTACCACCAGGGCGATGTTGGCATTGGCCTGGGCAATTGTGTTGGTTACCTGGCCGGTTTCGGCATTAACCTGAGAGGCAGACACATAGGGAATTGATTGCCCTACAGTAATGTTCGCCTGACGGTTGTTCAGGGTTGTGATAACCGGGTTGCTCAGAACTTTCGCGAAACTGTGAGTGTTTAACATTGCCAGCAGGGCAGTAAACTGATTGATGTCGAGACTGCCAAATCTGAAAACACCAGTGCCTCCGGCGGTTGCATCTTCCGGAGCAATGGTCATTTCAAACAGATTGTCGCTGGTTCCGGCAATGGGAATAGATTTCTGCCAGTTTATACCCAGTCTTTTTTCTTCGTTCTTGTCGATCTCGTAAATATGAGCGTCGATGGTGACCTGAATCGGCGGAACATCAAGTTTTTCTATAAGTTCACGAATCCGTTCAAGATTGTTTTGTGTGTCGGTTATGATCATC
>CAZTHA010000144.1:0-10170 GCA_964613435.1 uncultured bacterium | reverse complement strand
AAAAACAGCGCCCAATAGGACCTCCTCCTTCGATGGCTATGGAGCTCGGTGGAGCCCAGGGAACTCCACCCCAGGGCGGTCGGCCTCCGGGACCTCCCCCAGGACCTCCTCCCGGCGAAGGAGCGTCGGGAATTACCATGGAAGAATTAACCGGCATTCAGAGCGAACTTGAAGAACAGGGCATGGAAGTTCCTGACGAACTTGCAAGTCTAATTTCTGCCTTCGATTCTCTGGATACCAACCAGGATGGTGAAGTAACTCTCCAGGAAATGATGGCCGCAATTTCAGGAAATGAATCAGAAGAAGCGTTTGGTTCCGTTGCCGAAACGGATGGCTCAGAAAATAGTCACTTGGAAGGAGAAGCTAGGGACGAAGTTGTCGATCAGGCACTATATGAAAAGATCAATGCAAATGCTTCTAACAATAGGCCAGATGGCGGAACTGCGATGCGTTTAATGCAGGCAATTTCTCAGTATGCCCAGTTTTCAGATAATTCATCTTCCCTTGTGAACGGATTCGACTGGGCCGGTTAAAATTTCTGGAGTTTTTGTGTATTTGGGGACTGTCTCAACGGATTTATCCGAAGAGGCAGTCTTTTTTATGAGACTGGGCATTTTTGGCTTTTCGACTTGTTACCTGATAAAGAGTTTAAGCTTCCAATAAATTGCGCATTTTTGAGATCTAAATAAACATTTCTTAATATCGCTTAACTATTGGCCGAGAGACGTTTTTCCGAAACAATATTAGGATTCAATTAGAGATCAAAATTAATAAAAACGGAGGGAAAATGTCTATCAATAGTGTTGCAAATAATTCACTTTCAATGCCTGCTTCAAGAGCAGATCAGTCTTTTGGTGCCAGCGATGCCAAAAAATTAGAAGAGATTCTAAGCAACTATGACTCAAAAAGTATGGATGAAACTAGTATTTCCAAGCTTAAATCTGAATTGCAAAGCTCAGGTATAAAACCCGGCAAGGGAATGGGTGACATGCTCGTTGCTGCCGGATTCGACCCGGCTGAACTTAGGCCAGAGGGTAATGAACGTTCGGGCGGCGGCCGGGGGCCTGAAGGAACTGGAAAACGACCTCCTCCCCCTCCGAAAGAGGGCAATGATGGAAACAGCAACCAAGGAATTTCTGCTGATCAACTCAATCTCAATGTTCTTGAATCGCTTTCTTCAACCTTGCAGAATTTTGACCTTAACAATCTCTCTGAAGCAGATCAGCTTGAGCTTATTGAGCAGTTGCGTTCTCAAGGCATATTGCAAAGCGGCTTGATGATAGATCTTTCTGCTTAAATCAATTCTTAAGCAAAATTATCTCTTTTAAAGGTGAGCAAAATGGAAGAACTCGGCATCTTATCCCAAATCAAAACAAATGTTCTTTTAAGGCACTTTGAGCCTATAACGCTTGAAGAAATGAAAGAATTTGCTTTGCAGGATAGATCTGAAACAAAATTTGTGATGAACACGGCGACCTTTTTCGAGATTCTTATGGAACTGTCAGAAAATTACCGGGTTCTTGAGATAGGCAGAAAGAGAAAAAACGCATATCAAACCCTATATTTTGACTCTACTGACATGGAGATGTACAGAAACCACCATAACGGACTTTTAAACAGATACAAGATTCGCATCCGCGAATATCTTGAAACCAGTCACTGCTTTTTCGAAATAAAATTCAAGGATAATAAAAGAAAAACTATAAAAAAAAGAATTTCAACGCAATTGGTGCCGTTGCATATCAACCAGAAAATTCATGAATTTATTTCTGAAAACTCCAGAATCATGCCAGATACTCTGGTTCCAGTTCTATGGAACAGGTATGACCGAATAACCATGGTCAGTAAAAATAATATTGAAAGAGTGACCTTTGATATGAATCTGGAGTTTTCCGATTTCCATCGGGAAAAATCTGCGGCATTGCCCGGCATAATTATAGCTGAAGTCAAGCAGAAAGCTTTTTCAAACAAATCCGATCTTGTTAAATTGATGCACAAGCTTTCGGTGCCCAACGAAGGATTCAGCAAATATTGCATTGGCGTTGCCAGTCTTTTTCCAGATGTCAAAAAGAATAACTTTAAAAGAAAACTGATGCTTGTAAACAAACTTAGCGGGAGCATTTGCTGATGTCTGACCTGTATTTATACCTTAGCGGTTTTTTATTCAATATCACGATTATTTTTATCATTACCAGATTCATTTATTGTTCTCTGAGTCACGATAAAAACAACATTTTTACTTTCTTTGCTTTCAGCACTGTAATTTTCTTTGTCATTGGCCTGGTTACCAGTTCTAAGCTTGGGGTCGGAGTTGGATTTGGCCTTTTCGCAATGTTTTCTGTTTTGAGATATCGAACTGACACTATGGCAATAAGGGATATGACCTACTTGTTCATTATAATGACAGTTTCAGTCATGAATACGGTAATGTTGAACAATTTTTTGTTTGAGCAGCTTGTGATTGCTAATATTTGTATTATTACTGTCACCTATGTCCTTGAAAACGGCTGGGGTTTCAGCTATGAAACTCGAAAGAACATCAAGTATGAAAAGATTGAACTGGTCAAGCCCAAAAACCATGAAAAATTGCTTGAAGATTTGCAAGAAAGAACTGGAATAAAAGAAATTACCAGATTTGAAATTGGCGACATCGATTTTTTAAAAGATAGTACCGAAATAGCTATTTTCTACAAGAAACGATAACTGACTGCTATACCGCGTTTAAAAGAAATCTTTCCTGTTTGGGAAAGATAGCTTTGTTTTGCAAAAAAATTCAATAAGAAGATGGAAGATAAGGAGAAAAAATGAAAAAGAGAGTGTGTTTTAGATCCACAATTGTGGGGCTTCTTTGGGTGCTGGCTTTTTGGCTTGTGGCGCCCTTGTCGGGAGCAATTCTGGTTGTTGTTGATGACCAGGGTAATGAGCTGAATGAATACAAAGAGCAACGCATGAAAAAAGCAGATGACAGAAAAGACACTGACAAGCAGCCGGAGTCTGGAGAAAAAAAGAAGAAATCCAAAAAGAAAGCCAAAAAAGGAAATGACAAGGTGGAATTCTTTGCAGAATTGAAAACAGAATATTCGGACAACATTTTTGGTTTGTCGGGGGAACAAAAAGACAAGCTAAATGCAAATGCCACTGAAGACAAGGTTTCTGGAAGATTTTCAGGAATGGATTCAATCTCTGATTACAGCATTTCTCCCAGCATTATGGCAAAATATAAATTCAAAAATACCCCCATAGGTAAAATCAATGCAACCGGCTTGATCAGGCATAATCTGTTTAAAGAAAATTCGAAAGCCAATTTCACCGAAGGACATATCAAGCTTGAAAAGAAGATAAACGACAAAAATGATCTCAAGTTTGAAGGAGAATTTGCAGCAGGCAAATTAAAGAAAAACTACATCTCAGGCTACAACGATGCCAATAAAAATGGCAACATTCCACGAGAAGAGCGAATTTATTCAGCAGCTTTTTATGATGAACTTGAAACAACCTTATCGTTAAGGCATCGTTTAATAAAAGAGAAAAACAAGACGCTGACGGGCCTAAGCCTAACCCCCTTCGTGGGCTATCGTTGGCGTGATTTTAACTCTGATTTCAACAACCGTGATTACAAGCTTCCCTTCGCCGGACTGAAGCTGGGCTTTGAGTTTAAATCAAGATTTGATATTGAAGTCAAATATCAATATGGAAAGCTTGATTCGAGCTCAGCCCAGGAACTTACTCTCTATGATGAAACAATTGCCGGGGCTGACGTTAATGGTGATGGCAAAGTAAAAAGTAACGCACCCCTTGTAAATTTAATAGATAGATCCTGCTCCCGAAAAACCCTTGAATTTGCCGCTTCCTATAAATTGTCGAAAAAGGCAAAGTTCTCTGCAGAATATTCTAATCGCAAAGAAATCTACTCCACCGATAATCAACTGGATATCGATAGATACCATCGTGATGGCAGCGAGAAAAAGTTCAAGTCAGGTCTAAAGTTTGATCTTGCCAAAGATTTTTCGGCTGAGATTGAATACCAGAAAAACAATAATAGAGATAGTGATGATGACGAGTATAGCGAAAATAGGTATCTGCTATCACTGCAGTTAAAGTTGGATTAGTAAATTTTAACACTTTTAAATTGGCAAAAAAAAATTAGGAGATATGATGAAAAAGATTTCTGTGGCCCTTTTATTGATTTCGATAGCTTTGCTTTTTACTGGTTGTATGGGAGGCGGGGGCAGTAGCTCAATTACCGCTACAGGCTTGACAGCGACGACTCAAAATCTTTCTCTAAATGCAGATTTTAGCAATGAAACCACGGCGCTTAACTTGAGAGCTTCTAGCATCGATACCAACAGTTTCAAGTTCAGGGTAAAGGCTTTGAATAACGGAGAACCAGCTGGGAGTTGGCAGGAAGTCACCGCAAATTATGGTACAAATGGTTTGTTTAACGCTCAGCTTAGCGTAGAAAACAACTATACTGAGTTTCTGACCGAATTTCTCTACCCGGATGGCTCAATAATGCTTGCAAACTTGCAAAATGTCGTGTCAGCCTCTGGAACTGCTATTACAACAAATGTTTATACAACTGCAAACCGAGTTGCTTTTGCGAAGTGGAAAAATACGAAAAATCCAACTGTAAAAACCTACAGCAGCTTTCTGCAGAATCTGAATGCCAATGATATGATGGCCATTGATTCTGTCGCCAGGCTATTCAGCGACAACTTGAAAGAATACTTTTCTTATGTTTCAGGGGAATCTTCTAATACAGTTATTACCTTTCTCAATGAATGGTCTACTTCAACGAGTTTTTCTACCAATGCCAACAATGCACTCAGTCAGTTAGATGCAATCGTGGCTAGAATCGGGACAGATATTACTACAGCCCCGCCGACCAATGGCCCAACTGTACCTCCGGGCTCCACAACCAATTCAGGCGAATTTGTTCCAACGATCTCCTACTGGGAAGCTATCAGCGGCGCAGACTCAACATTGTCTGCAGCTGGAAGGGTGCCTTCGTATATCTTTTCTGCAAATGATACAAACACATCTTATGATGCTGGCTTTTCTACGGCTATTGCCCTAAACCATGACTTGACGCAGATTACTGGCTCTGGTGCAACATACAGCAATGGCATTGTTACAATAAGTGCCGCTGGCACCTATGTTCTTTCTGGCGAACTAAATGGCCATATCTTTATCTCTGGAAAAATCCCCGAAGGCGTTAATCTTGTTCTGAACGGAGTCACAATAAATGGCCAGACTCATGCTGCGATTTACAGTGAAAAGAAATCAACACCTGTTTCAATCCTGCTGGTTAGCGGCACAAACAACGTTTTAAGCGATGCATCATCTTATACTTATTATGAAGATGATGAACCCGGAGCATGCTTATTTGCAAAAGGCGACCTGCTGATCAAAGGAAGCGGATCTTTGACAGTTAATGGTTATGCCGATGAAAATGGCATTCAGTCAAAAGGTGAGGGCAATGGTCTGGTGATAACAGGGGGAAGCATTACCGTTGAAACCAGATCTAATGGTATCAAGGCCAAAAAAATAGCCATAAGCGGCGGAAATTTCAAGGTTACGACAACAAATGGCGGGGAATGTTTCGAAGCAACCGAATCAAACATTTATATTGCTGGCGGCATCTTCAAACTCGACTCTTCTGGTGGCGATGCCATAAAAGCAGAAAACGACTGGGAAGAAGATACTTCACTTTCCCCTGAGGGAAACGTCTACATATGTGGCGGAACCTTTAGCATCAGCGCTTTTGGTGATGGAGTTCAGGCGACCAGAGAACTCGTTGTCAGCGGCGGAAGCTTTAACATTACTACGACAAATAGCAACTTTGAAGCTCAAGATGAAAGCAGCAAAGGCATGAAAAGCGGAACCGACAGTCAGGATGGGATTATTGTCATAAATGGCGGCGATTTTACCTTCAATACAACAGATCACGCAATCAAGTGTAAAGGCTCGATTGAAGTTTTTGAATATCCGGCGATTCGAACAACTTCTTCTCTTGGAAAGGGCATTTCCGCAACCGGCAACCTGACTATTGGAAAATCAGGCGATCCAAAGATCCATGTTTACAATGGCGAAGAAGGACTGGAAAGCAAAGCGATTCTTTCAATTCAAGGGGGCAATATTCACATATGCACTGCTTTTGATGACTCAGACGGCATCAATGCCGGTGGTGATGCAAGTGATGGTAAAACTCACCTGATAAATATCAGTGGTGGATACATTTATGTCGAATCTAATGGTGATGGCGTAGATACCAATAGCGATATGGAAATGTCCGGTGGGACACTTATCTCGAATGCTAATCCTCTTGGCATCGCTAATGCTGCGCTTGATACCGATCAAGGTTCGTTCAGGTTCACTGGTGGAACAATCATTGGTGCAGGACCTTCGCAAATGGCACACGCTCCGGATTCTTCTATGTCTTCAGTGCCATCGTTAAACATTTTCTTCGCAGAATTTGTTGCTAAAGGCCAGCTAATCCACATTCAGGATTCTGGAAAGAATGAGATCCTGACTTTCCTGCCTGCCCAGGACTCAAACTCATTAGTGTTTTGCAGCAATGCCCTTAGAATGGGTGAAACTTACTCGATCTATACCGGCGGCTCACACACAGGCGTCAGCAAAGATGGGGTGTATTCGGCGGGGGTTTACACTTCAGGAACTATATTTTCAACAGTCACACAAACAGAAACAACAACTATTGTGGGAACACCGACTGCGATGACCGGACCCGGCGGGATGCCGCCAACCGGTACTCCTCCTCCAACTGGAACGCCGCCAACTGGCGCTAATCCTCCAACTGGAATGCCGCCAATCGGTCTCCCGCCAATATAGACTTTCTCTAAGAACCATTTCCCCATGAATCGTGCCGGCTCGAAGCTTTTTCGGGCCGGCTTTTTTCAAAGAGGAATGGTGATTTCCGCTTTTAATCCACCATTTTCAAGATTATTTAAGGAAATCTGACCGTTATGAGCAAGAATAGCCTGGCGGGCGATTGCCAGACCAAGGCCAACCCCACCTGTTTTGCGGTCTCTTGCTTCCTGGCACCGGTAAAACGGTTCAAAGATCTTTTCAAGGTGCTTTTCGCTGATTCCTTCGCCTTGATCGGAAATGCTGATCAAAGCAAGATTCTGTTCCGAAATGGCCTGCAAGCAAACTTTGATTTGAGAATTATCAGGAGAATACTTTATGGCATTGCGTAAAATGTTTTCAATCGCCTGTTCGATCAAAGATGCGTCGGCTTCGACAAAAAGGTTTTCCGGGGCTGAAAGTTCGACGGCAACCTCACGAACTGAAGCCTCAAAACGGCCATTTTCACAAATTTTTCCAAGCAGAAGACCAAGGTCGATTTTTTCCTTTTTCAGCGGTTGCGACCCGGAAGATAATCTATTGAGTTCAAGTAGTTTGCCGATAAGCACATTCAAACATCCAACTTCTGTGTCAATACGCTTGAGCATGCTCCTGTCCGCTTCGGTTGACTTTTTCTCGAGGATTTCAAGGGCAATCTGCAGTCTGGCCAAAGGTGAACGCAATTCATGTGATATGTCGCCCAGAAGCTTCTGTTGTCCTTTTACCAAATCTTCAAGGCGTTGGGCCATTTGATTGAAATCTGTCGCTAAATCACCGATTTCATCGTATCTGTATAGTGTCTTTGTTGCCACTCGGGTCGACAAATCACCGGCTGCAAATTTTCGGCTTGCTTCGCTGATTTCTATTATTGGCCTGGCGGTAAAACGCCCAAGAAAGAAACATAATGGAGCTGAAACTAAAATTAGAAAAGGCAGCGCTTCAAAAATCCGTCGCAGCATAAACCAGTGTTTTTTCTTGCTCTTCCAGTGAAGATACCTGATCGCAGCGTATTTTTTCCCGCTGCTTGAATTGACCGCACAGCCCTGAAAATGGAACCCTTCGATTTCCAGCATGCCGTCCTGATTATTCTTTAGAATGCTCGCAGCAAAATCGCTGACTTTTTCTTTGTTTAGAGAAGCGAAAGAAAAAAAATCCCTTTCTTCTGGTGTTGGCGGCGGCCCTTTCCCATGAAATCTCGAGAAAAAAGGTGGCGGTTGCCCTGGTTCATGAAACGGCGGCGGTCCGTGATGGTTTGGTTCTCTTTCATTGTGCATGGGGCCGATTTCATCGCTCTTTGAAAATCCAAGTTTTCCTTCTTTTAATGAAAATAAGCGGTTTCTGGCATTCATCTCAGGAAAAACGGCAAATTCTTTTAAAATGTTGTCAAGATTTTCATCGAAAAACCAGTCAACTCCCTTCACTGCAAATATGGCAGCCGCTTCGGCCCCGGCTTTTTCATAGGCTTCGGCCATTAGAATCGCCGTTTCCTGCATGTTTTCCAGGTGAATTCGATCAAATTGCCTGATTTCCGGCTCAATATGAAAGTAGTAGGCATACAGGCCAACAATTATCGTGGTAATTGAGGCAATTGCCCAAAACCAGAAAAAAAACTTTAAAAACAGCCTTGAGCCATAGAAAAAAGCGCGGGGATTATTATTCCGGTTTAACATAAAGATAACCGACGCCTCTTACCGTTTTTATTCGTTCAAGATCACCCAGATGGTGGCCAAGTTTTCGCCGCAGGTTACTCATATGCACATCGAGGCTGCGATCGAAGTAATCCAATCTGCGGCCAAGGGATTTTTCTGCGAGCTCCTGACGGTCTACGACTTCACCGGCGTTTTGCAGCAGCACTTCAAGAATACTGAATTCAACTTCGGTGCAGGCAATTGTCTGGCCATTCTGCAAAACCACCCGGGTATTCTTGTCTAGGCAAATATCTGCTAAAGAAAGTTTTTGCGGATCCTTATCCCGTTCATGGAAAACTGAAGATTCTGTTCTTCTGAACACAGCCTTGATACGGGCAACCAATTCGCGAGGGCTGAAAGGCTTGGGCAAATAATCATCCGCTCCAAGTTCGAGCCCTATAATACGGTCAACCTCATCACCGCGGGCAGTAAGCATTATAACCGGAATTGCTGAAGAATTGCGAATATTCTTTAATAGATCAAGTCCATTGATTTCAGGAAGCATTATGTCGAGGGTCAGCAGGTCGAAATCCTGGGAGGCAAAAAGCTCTAGAGCATGGCTCCCTGAATGGGCAACCGCGATCTGAAATCCTTCCGAGCTCAAATACTCCTGCAGAAGTTCACACAGGTCTTCGTCATCATCGATTATTAAAATTTTTTTCAAACCGTTTTCTCCAACTTCTTTTACCTTGATTTTCAGGCAAAAATGACTATTTTGCAACCCTTCAACCGCTTCCGGAATGCAAAGAAATGTTAAGTGGCGGTTGAGAAAAATTACACTCCTGAAGGTTTCAAAAGCCTTGCTTTACACAGGCTTAATGTAATTCAGGGTATAACTCAATTGTGCGAAATACAAAAAATTGGAGGTCGAAATGGGTAAATTGAAATTTTTCTTTCTGGCGGCACTGATAATAATTATTTTCTCCCAATCGTCATTTTCACACGAAAATGAAAAAATGGATTCAAGACAAAACCATCATCGGCGACATGACTCTTTAACTTTTCATGAATTTGGGCATTTTTTCTCATTACTTGATCAAGCAAAAATTTCAAATTCTCAATTAATTCAGCTTCGAATTGTGTTTGATCGTTATAAACCTGAGTTCAATAAACAAGATCCAGAAGCTTCAATGAGAAAAAGCCTCGATGAAGCCACCAGTATTGAAGAAGCAACAGAAATTGTAGATCGGATAGGTAAAATGCATCGGCTTAGGATGCTGGCAATGTTCCAGCTGCAGCAGGAGTTAAAAAAAATCCTGACAGAAGACCAATTGAAAAAGATATGCGAGAAAGGCAAAAGACCGGGCCGGGGTCCGCAACATTTCAGAAGACCACCACCAATTCCTGAAGGCGAAGAAGATTGTTCAGAGTTTGAAAAAAATTAACTTTAAGGAGAGTTTTATGAAAACCAAAATTATTCTCATCGTTTTGTTGGCCGCTCTTTCCGTTACTGCAAATGTTAAGGGTGAATCAAATCCATACACTGAAGACAGTGTTCAGACACAGGGAATCGGCTTCCTCGGAAGCTGGGGGGAATACCCGGAAGATGATTATGTTCAGAGTGAAGGTTGGAAGACCGACAAGAGCAGCGAAAATAAGCACGATTTGATGATCA
>CAZTHA010000143.1:0-10198 GCA_964613435.1 uncultured bacterium | reverse complement strand
TCCAAGAACCTTTTGCGCCAGATGGCGGAATGGATGATCAAAAATCCGGACGAACTGCTGTCCCATCTCAAAGGACCGGTTCCCGCAGACCAGACTTTTAACCGAACCCTGGTTGACTATCTGGCCAGTATGACCGATGATTATGCAATAAGAAGATTTCAGGAAATTTTTGTGCCACACTACTACACATTTCCAAATTTCCGATCTTATAATACGGAGAAAGCAGATTAAATAATGTTCTCGATCAGCAGAAAAATCATGTCTGGCTTTTTGTTCATTTTGATAATCTGTGTTGGCGTAGCCGGATTCGCCGGTTATAACATGCTCAAACTCAGAGAGATCATCGATTTTCTGCGTGGCAATCACACCGATATCCTTCTGCACGCCCAGGAATTAATGGGAAACATTCAAATTTCCGCCAATTCAGTTACCGAGATTGCTCGAGGCGCTCAGAATCCTGATGAATTGGCTGCTCTTTATGATTCTGCCAAAGAAAGCGCTTTTGCCCGATTGAAAAACATTTCGGATCTGACGTCTGATCCCTACTTAAAAACGGCAGCCAGTCTCAGAGCCTTTGTCGAAACGACCGAAACCAATATGTTCGAGCTTTATGACAACGCCGACCGCTATCTTGATCGCCCGGAAAACGTCGACTTTACGCCGGCAAGCCTGACCAGCATGATTGCCATCGTTCGCGAGAAAGAAATGGAAATCAATGCCAAGTGCCGCAGCCTTTCTGAGGCCCTGTCAAGCCACTCAAAGCTGGTAACCAAGCGCAGCACCGACACCATGTTCGATATCATGGGCTACATCGTCAAACTGTTTCCCGTGATCCTCATCGCCTTCGGCATCGGTTTTACCTGGTTCATTTCCAACGGCATCTCCCGCCCGCTCGAAAGCATTATCAGATCTATGTCTGAGGCCGAAAAAGGACATCTTCACACCAGATTGAGCTTTGATTCTCATGATGAGTTTCAAAGGCTGGCCGAAAGTTTCAATCGCATGCTTGAAGGTATTTGCCAGATGATTTCCAAGGTACTTGAAACGAGTGATGATCTGGCAACCAGCTCCCAGCAGCTCAGCTCGGCATCGGTCGAATCGGCAGCCACTTTGCTTGATATTTCCAAGAACGTAAATGACATCAACATTTCTTCAGTTGAGATTTCTGAAAACCTTGAGAAAACGACTAACTCGGTAGACAGCTTTTCACAGTCCGCCCAGAAGGTTGCACAGCTCGCAGAAACCGCGGTTAAAGCCGCGAGCACCACCTCAGAAACAGCTGCAAACGGCGGAAAAACCGTTAAAAAGTCGGTTGAAATGGTCGGAAAAATTAAAGAATCGGTCGATATTGCCACTCAGGTTATTCTCGACCTCAATTCGGCTTCGTTGCAGATCAATGAAATAGTTAACACTATTACCGCCATCGCCAGCCAGACCAACCTTCTGGCATTGAACGCGGCCATCGAAGCAGCAAGAGCCGGAGAGCAGGGCAAGGGTTTTACCGTTGTTGCCGGCGAAGTTAGAAAGCTTGCTGAAGAATCTGCAGAAGCGGCCGAAGCAATCGGCACGCGCATCGAGAACATTCTTACCAAAACCCAAAATGCGGTTGACTCGATGACACTTGGTCGCGGCCGCGTTGACGAAGGAATCAAAGTTATTCGCGAAGTCAGCAGCAACCTCGATCAGATTATTTCAAGCGTCAATGACGTAAATCGTAAAATCTCTGAAATTAGTTCCATCTCGAACGAACAATCACAAAACTCCATGCTCATGGCCCGCACTATCGAAGATATCACCAGCCTGACCAAGGTAACCACCGAAAGATTGGGCATCGTGGCAACTTCGGTTGAACAGCAGACCACAACGGTTTCTCAGGTCTCAAGCTCCACCGAAGATCTTGCAACGCTGGCTGATGAGCTACATTCACTGGTTGCCCGTTTCACCATCAATCAGCAAATAAAAAATTAGGCCAGATTGAAGCCCGTTGCCTTCATGATTATTGGCAAAAAAACGGCCCAGGCCGCGAGAGCACCGAAAGCAATGGTTAAGCGCACCTGAAGCGACGCAACCTTACTTTGATAAAAAGAAGTGAAGTAGACAATTGCTGCCAGCACCAGACTGAATATGGCTGATGTCAGATCCCAGGTCTTGCCGTATGAAAACCATTGAAAAAGGCAATTAAGGGTCGAGCCGGTTAGAAACACCAGACTCAACAGACAACCCCATTCTACTACCCAGCGAAAGCTGAATAGTTTTGCCGCTCCGGGCTGTTGTTTCACGGGTTCTGAAATTTGCTCGTTCATGAAATTGAATTATAAGAGCAAAAATCATTTACTGCAAGATATAAATCAGCAGTTTTTGCTCGCTTCAGATTTGAAAAGCCGCCCCAAATAGGCTATAATTCTCCAATTATCATTATGCGAAAGTAAAATTATGGCCAATCCAAATGCGGTATACGCACAACGTCACTACGAAACCGCCCTCGATCTCTTCGATCAGGGGCAATACGATAAAGCCCTGGCTCAAATTGAAAAAGCCATTCAAAAGGCACCTGAAAACCCCGATTATTATTCGACAAAAGGTGTTTTCCTGCACCGGATGAATGATCCAATCAGAGCCATTGAAGCCTATCAGGTTGCGTTGCAGGTTGCGCCAGATCACTGCTTTTCCCATTACAACCTCGGATTGATTTACATGCGCCAGAACAAAATTCTTCAGGCTATTTCCGAATGGGAAGCGGTTATAAAAATAAAGCCTCACGATGTCGACGCTATTTTTAACATTGCCGTGGCCCTCTCGCATCTTAGCAAAAGCAAACAGTCGATTCCCTTCTATGAAAAGGTTCTCAAGCTCCAACCAGAGCATGTTCAGGCGCACCAGAATCTCGGTGTCATTTTCCGTGATGAAGGTGATTATGCGCGGGCAAAATACCATTTGAACCGTTTAAAAGAGCTTGACAGCACCTATATTGAAGTTGTCGAATCTGAAATAATCAAATGCGAAGAACAGGAATTTTTATCCAAGCTCGCTGAGCAAAAACAGAGCTTCGACGAGCAGCAGCTCGAAGATCACGGCGATCTCAGCGTTGCTCTCATGGCGATAATTGAAGAGGATTTTGACAAAGCAAATAAACATGTCACAGAGTTTTTGAAAAGCAATCCGGACGATGTTCAGGCCCAGACAATCCTCGGTCAGGCTCAGGCGGGCTTATCAAGAACCTCAGATGCGATCGCCACTTTCATGCGGATAGTTTCTGAACACCCCGAAAATGTCGATGCCCTGTTCCATCTGGGCAACATTTTTCTCGGCCTTGGCGAACTTGAAAAGGCACTGGATTACTTCAGCCGGGTTCATAGACTTTCGGCCGAATATCCAATCATTAATGAAAACATTGCCAGCATTAAAGCCAAGCTCTCAATAAACGATGATGATGAATAAAAGAGGTTTTCTGAAACTCGGCATAACCGCAAAACTTACGGTTATCATTCTGGTCTTGTCTCTTTTTCCGACGGCGTTTATCGGTTACAATGCCTATAACGAACAACGGCGCATTATTACCGAAGAGGTTACTGCCAGTCACCTTGAGCTTTCCAACATACTCGCCAACGGCATCTATGAAAATCTTAAATTCACCCGTTCCCTGCTCTCGGCCATAACTACACTGCATGCGATCAAAAGCCTGGATGCTTTAATGGCGGAAGATCTTTTTAACGCCCTTCTGGCCAATTTTTCAATCTTTAAAACCATCTACCTTGTCGATAGCGAGAAAAAAATCGTTTCTTCAACCGAAGCCAGGGTTAGAGTTCTGTCAGATCAGATTTATTCCAATGCCATAAAAAGAAGTTACCATGGGTCCCTTTCTGAGGTTTTCACTGCCCCAGATGGAAGCCCGTACATGACCTTCGAGGCAATCATCAAGTCCCCTGAAAAGCATGGAATCACCGGTGTTCTTGTCTCCGAAGTAAATCTTTCGAATGTCAGAGAGATTCTCAAAAAAGCCTTGCGTAACTCACGCTCTCAAGGCCTGGTGCTCGATGAAGCCGGCACCGTCATTGCGAGATCTTCCGACCAGACCAAAGTCTTCAATTTTTCAGTCGAAGAGACCATCGAAAACGACATTACCCGACTTAAAACCATCGATGGTGAACCCTGCCTGATCACCGCCGTTTCTTTGAAGAAATTCGATTTCTATCAGGCCCCTAACTGGACAATCGTTTTACAGATACCCGAAAAAGTCGCTTTTAGTGCTGCCCTGACTTTCAAAACCAGAATTATCAGAATTCTTTCTTTTACCGCCCTTCTCTCGATTCTGCTTTCTATACTGCTGGCGCGCGGCTTCACTGCGCCTCTTTCGAATCTTATTGCCGGAGCAAAGGAAATCAGTGCCGGAGATTTCTCGCACCAGATCGTTCCCAGTTCCGACGATGAGATTGGCGATTTGACCCAGACTTTCGATGAAATGCGCCTAAATCTCAGAAGCACCAAGGCAGACCTCGACTACCGAATCATGCAGCTTTCGACCCTATATGAAGTCGGCAAGGCAATCAGCTCCGTTCTCGACTTCAAAAAATTACAGCACATCATTCTCGAAACCGTGGTAAAAGTTATCAAAGCTGAAAAAGGCTCATTGATGCTCGTCGATGACACTGAAAAAATCCTGACCATAGGCGTTGCCGTAGGTCTTTCTGAGGAAGTTGCCCGGGACACACGCCTCGAAATCGGCAAATCGGTCGCCGGATGGGTGGTAGATACCCGTCAGCCACTTTTCATCAAAAATGTCGAAACCGATCAGGCATTTCTGGCAATAAAAAAGAAAAATGTCAGAGCCGGAACGCTAATGTGCGCTCCACTAATGGCCAAAGAAAAGCTCCTTGGAGCTCTGAACGTCTCCAGGCCCGAGCCAGATTCATTCAGCGACAAAGATTTTGAATTGTTCATCAATCTCGCCAATCAGGCAGCGATCGCCATTGAAAACGCCAGACTCTACCGCTACGCCGTTACCGATGAAATGACCAGACTCTACAATCATCGCTATTTCCAGCAACGTCTCGATGAAGAACTGCTCAGAGCCGATCGCTATGACAATCACGTCTCACTGCTGATCCTCGACGTCGATCATTTCAAAAAATTCAACGACACCTATGGGCATCCTGAGGGCGACAGGGTCCTGAAGACCGTTGCCCGACTCATCGAAAAAAGTGTGCGCGAGGTCGATATCTCGGCAAGATACGGCGGTGAAGAGTTCGTCGTCATTTGCCCCGAAAAGAACGGAGAGGGCTCTCTGGTCCCGGCAGAACGTATTCGCAGCGCCGTCGAAAATTTTGATTTCCGCATTGACGGCAAGCCGGTACCGATAACCGTTTCGCTCGGCGTCGCCTGCTACCCTGACCAGGCCCGATCAAAAGCCGAACTTATTCAAAAAGCCGACTATGCTCTCTACTTTTCAAAAGAATCAGGGCGCAATCGGGCAACTCTCTACAACCCGATCATGAATCGTTAAAAAGCATTATCAGTATTGAAGAAGGGCAAAAATATTTTTGCCGGCAAATCGGTCGCGCCCCTTCAAAAAAAGCAACTCTATCGCAAAAGCTATTTCAATCACTTCCGCCCCTGCCTGCTCGAGCAATTCAAGAGCCGCAACCGCCGTGCCGCCGGTGGCAATAAGATCATCAACGAGTATGACCTTCTCACCTGGTCTTATCGCATCTTCGTGCATTTCTATGGCGTCAGTGCCATATTCAAGGCTGTATTCACGCCGAATGGTCTTATAAGGCAGTTTTCCTGCTTTTCGAATGGGAATGAAAGCCACCCCAAGCTCAAGAGCCAAGGCTGCACCAATGATAAAACCTCGTGATTCAATACCACAAACGCTATTGATACCAGAATTTCGATAGCGATCGGCAAACAGTTCAATCATTTTTTTGAAAGCAGCAGCGTCGCCAAGCAAAGGTGTAATATCTTTGAAAATTATGCCTGGCTTTGGAAAGTCGGGCACATCTCGAATGAATTTTTGCAGTTCCATTTTTTCCTCCGCCGTCAATTCAGTTTTTTCTGCTGGCCCGAAAGCTTTTTTTGCAATTTCTGGTAGGTTAAATAGTAACCTTCCAGAGTTTTCGGCTGAAATTCACCGGATTCATATTTCTTGATCGCCAGTTTTCCAAGGCGCAGAAAGATTTCATCACGTTTTTTGGTAAACTTTTCAGTCTGAGATGATGCTTTTTGCTGCTCAGGAGACTTGGAAAAAAGATTTCTCAACTGATCGAAAAAACCCGTCGGCTTCTTTTCTGCTTCTTTTTCTTCCTGTTCAGAATATTTCTTGATGAAAAAGTTCATTCGCAGAATTTCGTGGCCAATGGTCAAAAGATCAGGCAATTCAAGCTGTCCTGCCTGATAGATGTCAAAGGTAGTTCTGCCGACTTCTTTTAAAAGCTCGTCGAGCTCTTTTTTCAAGTCGGTAACGTTAAAATTGATCGCTGCCCGATTCGAAAGTCCAACAGCCTCATCTTTTCCCTTTCGGAAAAATTTGCTGACGGTAGAGGCAAGATCGCTGTTTTCTTCTGCGCCGGCGCCTTCTTTTTGGCTTTCCTCGACAGTTTCTTCATTCTCTGATGTTGAATCGATCAATGAAGTTTCCGGAGGATTTTCGCCAAATTTCTCTTCATGAAGTTTCAAAGCACGCAAAGCAGCCTCTTTGAAAGCTCCTTCGCCGTTTGCAGCCAGTCCTTTTAGAAAACTGTATGACGAAAGATCGTGATAGTTTGCCAGAGCAATTATGGCTTTTATGCGGGTTTCGCTATGCTCAGCCACTCGCGCAGTCTCAATCAGAAGCTTGATCGATTCAGCGGCCTGAATGTGGGAAAGCGCGTAAATGGCGCTACCTTTCATCCACTCTTCGCTTGAATCAAGCATTCGCTTGAGTTCTTTAAATACCTTTTCTTCACCAAAGGACTGCAAGGCCTTGGCCGCCACAGCTCTAATGCGATTGTCTGGGTCTTCCAGGGCCGAAAACAACGCTGGAATCGACTCTTCAACCTTGAGATACTCAAGCGCTTCGATAGTATTTGATCTGACCCGGTTATCTGAATCTTTAAGATACGGACTGAGCAATTCCGCCTGCTCTTTCTGCAGAAAAAGCTTCAAAGCACTTATCAACCCAGCCCGAACAAAAGCATGCTCTTCATTTTTCAGCATTTCGACAAGCCGATCCTTGTATTCTGAACGGCCTTCATTCTTGATCTGCATCACGCCCTGCAGACGCTCTTCGAAATCTTCTGCCTGCAACATTTCATCGAGCGGAATTCCTTCATCGCCACGATTTATCTTCAATAGTTTTTCGGCACGACGAATTTTATCTATCGCTTTTCTGGCAAAAAACCGTACCGAGACATTTTTATCTCTGGTTACCTTTACCAGCTCCTGCAGAACTTCTTCTCGAACTTCGCGCTCGGCAAAATCAAGCTTCATCAAGGTCATGGTCGACAAAGCTCTCAAATCATCATCCGGATTGCTTAAATCTTTCAAAAGACGTTTAACTTTAATATCCATATTCATCCAACTTCCCGTCTTTGTGAATTTGTAAATCGATCATAGACCAGCCGAACTTTTTGTTCAAGGTCAATCTCCGGCCCCACCGGAACGCACCTTAACCATCAAGGCTTCGGCAAGCTTCTGAATTCGCTTGTTTTTTCCTGAATTTTTCACGACCTGCTCCAATAAAGAAGCGGCAGCACTCGGTTTATGGCGATGGAATTGCGCCAGAGCGAGGTAGTAGCCGACTTCCGGATTACCGGAATCTACTTTATAAAGGGTTTCAAGCAGCTGATAACCACGGTCGTATTTGCCAACCAATACGTTGGCAATACCAAGTTCCCGGTAAATCTGCTTTTTCATCTTTGGCGAAGCTTCGACTTCTCCGCCGGTAAACCGGGTATAAATCTTTATCAGGCCATCCCAGTTCTTGAGCTCCTTCAAAACTTTTCCATAGAGATAATTGGCCTTCGAACTGTCTGGCTTGTCTTTCAAATAGGTTTCAAGAAAGGCGCGGGCATGTTCGAACTTCTTGTTTTCAGCATTCATAATGCCCATATACAGGTAAACCTTGCCCGGAACCTTTTCTTCAGATTCTATAAGCGCATTGAATTCAGCCAGAGCTTTGCTGAATTTGCCCAGATTGTAGGCTTTCAAGCCCCGAACGTAATGCTGCGAAACTTTTTTACGCGGTTTCTTTTCTTTAACATCGATAGAAGGAAGATCCAAAGCCGGACCTTTATCTACCTGGAAATCTCCCAGATCAGGCAGCCCGGCATCCAGATCCAGCTGCTCTATTGCAGATTCTTCAGCAGATCCGCCTTCAGAAACACCTTCGGCGACCTCTTCCAATTTAGCCGGCTCTTCAACGATCGGCGGCGGCAAAGGTTTTTCCTCAACTTCGATGGTTTCAAGACTCTTGCGCAGGGGCTCGGGCATCGATTCTCCAAGCGAAAGAATATCCAGACAGGCTTCAACCGAAGCGGTCAAAGCGCTTATCTGCAATTCATTTCGCGCCTGGGAAAACTTGTCGATCAGGTCTTCAAGTATCTTTTTCTCGCCGGCCTTGATCAAAACTTCCGTCAATAGCCGAATAACCTTGGGGTCTCTCTGGTCTAACCTGGGAGCAATGGATTTAATCCCGGAAACACCGTTAATAGACGCCATGGCATTCAACAATGCTTTTACAACCGGATGCCGGCGGTCCTTAACATGTAGTTTCAAGGCTGAAAGAGCCTCGGTATTTGGATGAGAAGCAACAAAATTCATGCATGACTCAAGGTTTGGCGCTGCCCGTTCCGTCTTGAGCAAAGCAATGATTTTGCCATCGGGAAATTCTGGAATTCGACAAGCCATATCGATCGCGTGCTTGCGTATCCATTTATTATCATCTGAAAGCGCCTGATCAACCTGGGTCGCTACGAATTCTGCCGGAAAATTGCGCAACGACTGAACCATTCTTTTGCGAACCGCTTCATTCTGGTCGACGACCAGCTTTGTCGCCAGATCTTCATAACCGGCCGGCGGAATCATTCCAAGAATAAAGGCAGCGCTGCGTCTTAGCTGAACGTCGTTCGACTCGACCATTTCCTTGATTTCGGGCTTGATTCGCTCTGGCTCACTCTTGGCAAGGGCCAGAATCGAGTTTGCCCGGATACGGTTGTTTGGATCGCGAAGAAATGGCTCTATTCTTGATTTAATTTCTTTTTCAGGCAAATTCAAATTGCCGATGGCCTCGATCGAGTTGGCCTTAAGCCTCGCGTCACGCGCCTTGATTCCCTCATCGAAAATGCTTATCAGGGTTACGCTCTTAAAGCGCGCCAGAAAAGACACCATCAGCGCTTTTCGACGCAAATCGTCATCCTGATGGAATTTTTCGGTGAGAATTGGAATTGATTCATGCTCGCGCATTATGCACAACAGGCGCAGAATATTCATCGAAATCCATTCATCAGGGTCGGAAATGTATTCGCACATTGCCAAAGCCGCGTCTCTTCCACCGATGGCATAAAGTCCATAAGCAGCCTGAAACCGGACCTGGCGGTCCTCGTCTTTCAGCAATTCGGCCAATTTGGGCACCCATGACTGCTTTTTGGTCAAACCCATCTGTTCAACGATAATGTCACGGTGCGGAGTGCGATAATCAGCGACTCGCTCATAGAGGAAATTTTCAATTTCCTCGCTGCCATACTTGAAGCCGGCCATAATGGCTTCTTCAAAGTCAAGGTGGTTCTGCAGATAACTGAAAACAGTGCCTTCAAACTGCTGCAGCCTTGTATTGGCCAACAACAGAATCAGCTTGGCCCGTGCGGCTTCGCTGATTTCACTGCCAAGACTATTGTTAATTGCCTGAGCAACCTTTTCACGATAATCATTAATTCTTTTAAGTGCTATTTCGTTCATTCTTCAATCTCCTGCAGCAGAGATTTAACAACGGCCTGATCGATCCCTTCGTCGCGCATCAGTTTTTCGAGGGATTCCTTCAAAGTGACGCACCCCTCTCTTTTGGCCATCATCATCGCCGTATTTAGCTGATTATATTTCTTTTCCCTGATCAGATTGCGCATCGCCGAATTCACAACCATCAGCTCGTATGCAACCTTTGGCGATTGGAAAGGATCAACGCTCGGAATCAACATCTGGGAAAAGATACCGATGAGACTCAGGCTCA
>CAZTHA010000142.1:0-10228 GCA_964613435.1 uncultured bacterium | reverse complement strand
CATTCATCCATTTCGGTGGTCGAAGCCTTGATTGCATCAAGAAAAGCGCCGCGAGCCGACCAGATGCTCTCCTGCCGCTCCTGGGTGTCAGAAATGAAAATATCGATGGCACCGCGCTGCAAACAAATATGCGCGACCTTTTCGTAGTCTTTTTCAACGTCTTCGCGACTATTGCCGTCGAAAGTCAAGAGCAGATAAGCATCGGCAGAGGCATCGGGAAACTTCTTGCCAAGAAAATCCTCAGCATTTTCAATAACCGCACGCTCCATATACTCGATCGCGGTCGGAATCGCCTTGGATTGAATGATCAGCGGGACCGTTTCGATTGCCGTTTCAAGATTTGGAAAAGGCACGAGCAGGCTGATTGCCTTGGCCGGCCTCGGCAACAAGCGTAAAACTGCTTTGGTCACGATACCAAGTGTTCCCTCCGAGCCAATGATCAAGTCCTTCAGGCTGTATCCGGAACTGTTTTTGACGATCTTGCCACCAAACCAGGCAATTTCGCCATTGGGCAAAACAACCTCTAAAGCACGCACGTAATCACGGGTTACTCCATATTTTACCGCCCGCATGCCGCCGGCATTGGTGCTGATATTGCCACCGATGGATGCACTTTTTTCGCCCGGGTCAGGAGGATAAAAAAGATCATTTGCTTCGACGTGGGCGGCGATATCCATCAGCAAAACTCCGGGCTCGACACTCAGGGTAAGATTCTGGTGATCGAGCTCAAGAATATGATTCATTCGCGCAGTGCTGATCATTATTCCACCGTGCAAGGCAACCGCACCGCCGACTAAACCGGTTCCCTGGCCCCTTGGCGTTACCGGAATCCCCTTTTCAAAGGCATATTTCATCAGTCTGGAAACTTCCTGGGTGGAGGCAGGGCTGATTAAAACCTCAGGAAAGCTTTTCAAATCTCCAAGTTCATCATGACTGAAATCATCGTGAATGTCATTCCCGGCCAGAATATTATCCCGGCCACAAACTGAAACGAAGAAATCAATGTCATCCTGGTTGATCCTGTGGTAATTCATTTTCTTCCCTTCCTGATCTTCTCCAATAGGGCCGGAACAACCTGATAAAGATCGCCGACTACAGCATAATGCGCCATTGCAAAAATTGAAGCCCGCGGATCACTGTTGATGGCAAAAATGTGCTCAGCTCCCTGCATGCCGGCTGCGAACTGTACCGAACCCGATACGCCGCAGGTTATGATTAATCGTGGTTTTACCGTTCGGCCGCTCAGCCCGATCTGCAGTCGCGGATCAAACCACCCCTGCTCGATCAGCGGCCTGGTGCCCGCAGTCATCGCACCAAGCGCATCGGCAAGCTCGTGTACCATTCCCAGGTCAGCTTCTTTTTTGAAACCCTTACCGGCAACAATTATCACTTCTGCATCTTCGAGCGAAAGCACTTTTTCTTTGGGACGCACCTGCAGAACATCGATTCCGGAGACAAGTTCAGCTTCATCAATAGAACAGGAAACTATTTCGCCGTGGGCAACAGTTCTTGCCGGAGCATTGAAAATCTTGTAGCGAACCGTGGCAAACTGTGGACGATGGTTCGGCGTTTGAATGTGAGCCATAATGTTGCCACCATAAGCGGGCCGGATCTGATCAATGTCGGTATTGGCCTGAATATCGAGAAGCGTACAGTCAGCAGTCAGCCCGGTGCGGAATCTGGCAGCGACTCTCGGGGCAAGTGATCGACCGAGCGAGGTGCCGCCGACCAAAACAGCTGAAGGCTGGTTTTTTCTGACGAAATCACTAAAAACGGCCGTATATGGCTCAATGCGAAAATGCTTCAATTGTGGGCAATCGTATACAAACACCTTATCAACCCCATATTCAAGCACTTGTTCGGCAAGCCTGGTGATGTTATCGCCTACCAGAATGGCGAATACCGGCTGAGAAGTTTTCTGTGCCAATTCGCGAGCTTTGCCGACCAGCTCGAAGGACACCGGGTGGATTTCTTCTGAGCTGTGCTCGATGTAAACCGCAATTCCCTGCCACTTCGTCTTATCAATCTTTTTTTGCGGCTGTTCAGGCTCTTCCAGAACGAAGATATCCGGGCGCTTTTTAAGGCAGAGCCGACACATACGACAACCCGAATTGACCGCAACCCCACCGCCGCTTTTTTCAATGGCGTTAAAGGGGCACAGGGCGAGCAACTCGTCGATATTTTCGTTGTGAAATGGTAATACTTTGATACCGCTCATAAGAATTTAAGCTCACTCAATTTGGTGTAAACCTTTTCAGCAAGGGCTTCCGGTCCATCCTGCCAGGTTACCCGATCAACATCCACGGTTGGCGGGAAAACACGAATCACCTGCGTCGGCGAGCCCTTGAGACCATATTTGGTCGGGTCAGGATCTGCAAGATCGTCGAGTCCGATTTTTTTGACCTCGCGATCCTGTGTGGCCAACTTTAGCTTGAAAGAGGGCAGCCTTGGCTGACAAATCCCTTTTTCTACGGTTAACAGGCAGGGAAAACTCACGAATACAGTCTCTACCGAATCCGGCATGTCCATTTCCACAATCAGACCGTTCGCCTTAGCTTCAACAATTCCTCTTACGTATGCAACATGGGGAATATTGAGAAACTCGGCGATCTCGGGCCCAACCTGAGCCGTATCGCCATCGGTGGTCTGCTGACCGCACAAAATCAGATCCGGCAGTCCATCGGCGAGAATCCCCTGGGCAAGGGCATAAGAAGTAGCGAGCACATCCGCGCCGGCAAAACGTCGATCGGTCAGAAGAATCCCGCGGTCGGTTCCGAGCATGAAAGATTCACGCAGCACCGCTTCAGCCTGGGGTGGGCCCATGCTTATGGCACAAATGCTTCCGCCATGGTCAGCCTTGAGCCTTATCGCAGTCTCCAGAGCGTAAAGATCGAAAGGGTTGATTTTACTGTCGACTCCAGAGCGCTTCAAAGTCATGTTTTCCGGATCGATATCAACCTGGGTTGAATCGGGAACCTGTTTTATGCAGACAACTATTTTCATGGCCACATTTTAATTCTTTTGCCAATTTTCAGCAATATGCAACCGGCGCAAAAAAATCTTCAAGGAAATCAATCACCGCTGCCACCTTTTTTCCGCTGGCTGTCTCATCAGAAAGCACAAAACCGCAAAAACCGGCCTGGATTGAATCGAACAGCTGGACGATTTCTGCCCGGGAGGGTTGTGGGGCATTCACCATCGAGCCAAGAACCTCGCCGGCAATCAGGCATGGCCGGGCTAACCCCTTAATCTGCCGAGAAAACTGTTGCTGAAGAAAGCCGAGATTGGCCAGGCCGGCCTCGGCGCCAAGGTCACCGCGGCAGAGCCATATTTCATCGAAACCTGCCGCGATCTGGTCGAGGTGCGAAAAGGCTGCCCTTTGTTCAATTTTGGCAACCAATGGCAAATTTCCGGTCAGAGGCCTGAATAGGGCTGCCTCATGGCCATCGGCAACAAAAGAAACCGCGAATTCTATTTTGTCGTAATTTCTGCCGATCGAGACGGCAGCTGCATCAGCCGGCGTAACTCTCGCCATCTCAAAAACCCGATCAGGAGAATTGAGCCCCTTGGCCGAGCTTAAGGAGCCGTTTTGAATTACCTGAGCCTCGAGAAAGTCTTCGCCCTTGCCCATCACCTCCAGAATCACCTTGCGATCATTCAAAAAAAGGCGCTCTGTAACCTGAGTCTGACGAAAAACGTTTTCATTGGGCACCGGAATGCGGTGCGGGCTGTCGGAAAGCAGTCCATTGAAAAGCACCACTTTTTCAGGCAGAGAGTCAACTGCAGGCATTTGGCCAATACGAACTTTGGCCCCCTGTAAATCAAGCACGACGGAAAAATCACTGCCGTTTTTTCGGCGCAGCTCTTCAAGCCGATCAAGCCACCCCTCCAGCTGATCAGATGAAATGTGGGCAATGTTGATTCTTATCGTATCGGCCACCTCTGCCAGACGGCTGAAAATTGGCTCATCGCTGCTAGCCGGGCCACAAGTCAAAACTATTTTTTCCGGACGTTTTATATCATTCACCCCTTTTCAAGGAGCCAGGCTGCTCCTTCTGAGATATTGTCGAATGCTTTAATCGAGTAACCCAGCGCATCCTGTCTTTCTTCCCAGAGCTTGAAGATATTAAAAGCTTTTTCATTATCGGCACACATTGCAAGCTTATAATTGCCAATTCTTTCAAGGTGCCAGTCAACCAGCTTGAAAAGCCGTGCCACGTCGTTTGGTGGGCCGGCAATCTGACAATTTCTCTTCAAACCAAGCAGTGAAGCGACCTTTTCATTACAATGCCCGTTAACGATAAGATTTGGCAGACATTTGTGCAATCCCGGCAAATCCAGTTCACCTGCGGCAAGCTTTTCCCTTTGTATGAAAATTGATTCAAAATATTTTTTAAAATAAGCAGCGAGCTTTTTTTGATCATGGTCGGTGACTGAGAATTCATCGACTCGACAGCCATCGATCAATTCCAGATAATACTTTTCCATTTTTCCGGCCTTGATCATCTTAGAATAAAAAGGTATCAGGTCTTCACCACTTACCTTACCCTCAAGAATCGTATGCAGAATAAGGCCATCCTGAAGCTCAGAATTTCTAATCCCCATAAACTCCAATCCTAATCATTTCTTTTCGGCAAAATATACAACACCGACAAAAGAACTTCAATCGGTTCATTGGCTGATTTTATATTTAAAGGGATCATAAAACCCTTTTGCGCGGACCTTCTGCCGCCATGGTCGGGCTCTATTCAATGGCACTTGATATTGTTCATCATTTTTGTCAAGCCGACAAATAATCAAGCTTTGCGCCCCCACCCGCCCCTTTTTGACAATCCTGCCATCCGGGCCGGCAATCAGGGAACCGGCAGTCTGAGCAGCATTAGCCGGCACGGAAAAGCTGAACCAGTTACAGGTAAATGTTGCGTGTGCGCAGGCCAGGTTCTGAAAGACTGGGTTATCTGAATATGAAGAGCATAGAATAACGTCAGTTCCCAGCCCGGCATATTCCATGAAAAGCTCGGGGAAATTGATTTCAATGCAGGTTGCCAGACCAACCTTCCAGCCATCGATACTGACGGTTACCGGTGCTTCGCCGGGGGTAAACCAGCATTTCAGCTCTGAATTCGAAATCAGGCGCTTATCATAGCGAGCTCGCAGATTCCCTGAACTGTCGATGGCATAGATGCTGTTATATGGACGATAAGGAAATGGCAAGCGAAAAGCGCTGCCAAAAACGACCCAGATACCTGTTTTTGCGGCAGCGACCCGGATTCTTTGCAGTTCCCGATCGAGCATTTCCCAGTTGAATGAACTCCAGTCGCTAATCTGGCTTTTTACATAACCTGATAGAGCGCCTTCGGGAAAATGTATCAGCCTGGCACCTTTTTTCGCCGCTTTTTTCATCATTTGCACCATACGACTGGCATTTTCATGACTGTCTTCGCCAATTCTCATTTGTGCACAGGCAATAACCAGTCCGGAATCGCTTTTCGCGGGCAAAGTTTTTTTCATTTCTTTTTTTCTCTATTCCATTTCCAATTTTAAAAACCAGAAGTTATAATAATTGTATATAATAAACTGCAGGTGCAAATGAATAAAATAAACCAGGTTGGCGGCTATTCTGCAACAGATTATTTTGATGCAATGACCTTAAATTGCCCTGGGGCAGTGATTTTGGTCGATGACACCGGTAAAATAGTCCAAATTAATCCGGCAGGATGCAAAATTTTGTCGACCTCACCAGAGGATGCCATAGGCAGAAATCTATTTGAAATCGTTCCCGATCAAGTCAGCCAGCCATTGCGTCAATATAGCCAGGACTTCCGCGAGGGCCGAAAGAAACCTGTATTGATCGAGTTTCCCACCTCCAATGGCAAAGTATTGAACCTTTCGATTGAAATGTATTCATGCGCCGGAAACTGTTTTAATGCAGATTGCCAGATTATTTTCATGTCGAATGTCACCGCCCTGAAAAGAACCGAAGAGGCCCTGCAGCGAACCCTGACCGAGCGCATGAAATTATCTTCCCTCATGGTTGCCAACTCGGATATTCGCTACCAGAGTCTTATAGAAGCCTCGCCCAACTGGGTCAGCCTTCTCGATGAAGAGGGGCGAATTCTGGTGATGAATCAGTCCGGGCAAAGAATTCTTGAGAGACCGACCGAAGTAACTGACAACCAACCGGTTTGGAGCTTTTTCAGCGGCGATGACGCACGCCGCCTCCGTCTGGGCATTCAAAACTCGATAAACAATGGCAACATCTACCAGGATGAGCTCAAACTTCAGGTCAACAACCGGATCAAGCATCTATCCATGGTTTGTAACTCGATAAGGCCGGTAACCTCTGCAGCAAACCGTGCGGTGATTATCGTAACTGACATCACCGCCCGCAAAAACGCGGAAATAGAATTGAAAAGAACTCTCGACACCCTTGAGCAAAGAGTTCAAGAACGAACTCTTCAACTTGAAACCGCCAGCAATGATCTGGCCAAAGAAATTTTCGCCCGCAAGGAGTTTGAAAAACAGCTTAAAAAGTCTAAAGAAGAGGCCGAATCGGCGAATCTTGCCAAAAGTGAATTTCTCGCCAATATGAGTCATGAAATTCGCACCCCAATGAATTCAGTACTCGGTTTTATCAGCCTTTTGCTTGGCACCGAACTCAATGAAAAGCAAAGAGACTACGCCTTGACCGTAAAAACCTCGGGGACATTGCTATTGGCACTTATCGACGACATTCTCGATCTTTCAAAAATCGAGGCCAACCGCCTGGTTTTGGAGAAAATTCCATTCTCATTTGGAGAAATGGTCCAGGAAATCGTTAAGCTTTTCGAGCCCAAAGCACATGAAAAAGATATCAGGCTGACTCTTGAGATCGACGAATTTCTGGTTGGCCACCATGTCCTGGGTGACTATCAAAGAATCAGACAGGTTCTTATCAATTTAATCGGCAACGCAGTCAAGTTTACCCGCGAGGGCTACGTTGTGGTTAAAGCATTTTGCCATCGCAACGATGAGGGAATGTTTTTCATCGACGCCACGGTTGAAGACTCCGGCATTGGTATTTCCAAAAACGACCTGCCCAAAATTTTTGGAAAATTTACTCAGGCAAATTCAAGCACGACCAGGAAATACGGTGGCACCGGCCTTGGCCTGGCTATTTCCAAAAGACTGATCGACCTTATGGGCGGCACACTTGGCTGCTGCAGCACTCTTGGCAAGGGCTCGGAATTTTTCTTCCACATTCCGTTTGAATTGCCCGAAGCACAGACTGGGCAAAGCGGAGTTTCAAGAACCTCCGAGATTGAAGTCGGCTCAGGAGCGACAGGTCGGCAGGCAAAAATCCTGCTGGTTGAGGACGACGAATCATGCCGCAAGTTCGCCGGTGAATGTATCATAGATATGGGTTTCGAGCTTGAATCGATCGACAATGGCATTGCCGCTACCGAAATCCTTTTGCGCCAGCCCTTCGACCTGGTGGTCATGGATTGGTGCCTTCCCGGGTGGAACGGCCTGATGATCGTCGAGCAGTTAAGAAAAATGCAGGGACCGAATCAGCTTATTCCTGTGTTGGCAGTCACCGCCCGCGCCATGAAAGGTGACCGGGAGGCGTGCCTGAAAGCCGGCATGAACGACTATCTTGCCAAGCCTTTTGCTCCGGAAGATCTGCAAAGAAAGATCGAAAAACTTCTTTGCCGGCGAAGCAAATAAGCCTCGGCCAATTTGCGCCGCTTATCTTTTGCCGAGGTGTTCGAAAATTTTCAGATGCAGGGTTTCCTGATCGATGGGCTTGAGAATGTAATCCTCGGCGCCTTTTTTGAAGGCAGTCATAAAGGTTTCTTTCAGAGCGGTGACCTTATGATTTTTGCTCCTTTGCCCAAGGGAATACCGCGTTGCTCTTCAAAAACCCGAATTTTTTCAAGAACTTCAAGACCGTCCATTTCAGGCATGGCAATATCGAGCAGGACCAGATCATAGCCATTGCGGGTTTTCTGAGCTGTTTCAAACATCTGCAGGGCTTCCGCCCCAGTAAGCACCGCGTCACAGCAGGCTATCTCTGCCAGGTATTCGCGCAAAAGCTTGCAATTAACCGGCTCATCATCAACAATGAGAATTTTATAGCGACTCATAGCCAACCTCGACAACTCAAAATATTTTTTTACTACTTCTCTAATTTAACACAAAAATGCCATTTTCATAAGAGGAAAGCGGCAAGCCGGTTATTAGGGCGAACAATAGATTGTCTGTCGGGCAAGCCTTTGTTCCTGCCGAATTCATGTCGGCAATCATCGGTCAATCGGTTCAAAGGCCTGGCTTTGTTGATTTTCGGCAACAAAAACCTCTTTAATCAATCTTGAAATTATTTCAGGAATTCTTTCATAAACATCACGGGCATTTACTCTTTCGCTGGCCTTATGCAAATCTTTTCCCCAGGGACCGACATTTAAAACCGGCATTTTAAATGTCTGCAAAGCTGCGAAGGGTATTTTATAAATGCGGTTCCAGCCCGGACTATTGCCGACAAAAGCCTTGATATCATCATCTTTTCCTGACCATGAGGTATATGACAAATCCGAGATTCCCATAAAATAGGCCTGCGAAGAATAAGCAACCCTGAAAAGCTCTGAAGAAATCCGATTTACTCTTTCGTGAAGATTGAAGCGATCGCCACCCTCGATCAGATGATTGGAAACATGCGGGTAGAAGGGCCCGGAAACGGCAACGACAACAGTCGGGCCTTCCAGATCTACATAATCGGCAACGAATTCGAGCAGGCGAATTCCCGCTTCAGGTAGAGTCATGGAATTTTTACCAAGGTCTTCCCCGATAC
Source organism: uncultured bacterium (assembly GCA_964613435.1). GTDB lineage: Bacteria > Muiribacteriota > Ozemobacteria > Ozemobacterales > Ozemobacteraceae > DYKG01. The sequence continues at coordinate 1,401 of CAZTHA010000142.1, read as the reverse complement.
TTTCCTGGAAATTTTCATAGGCAGCAAGAAACCTTTCCTGCCCCTGTTCGAGAGCAGTCTGGTACAACTGGGCAAAATCGATAACTTGCGGCTCGAATTGGATGACGTCGGGCTCATCATCGGTCAGAAGGCAATAATCGAGGTATGAGCGCTCAAATTTCTGCATGGTCATCGTCAGTGCCTTTTCACAAATAACCTTAAGCTGCATGAGAATTTCGCTGGGCGATCGGGTAAACGAAAGCCAGTTGAAATACCCGGTTGCAGCATCGGGAATTGAGGCATCGTAAGCCTTCTTGCGATCTTTAAGATTAACCCATATCGGTGGCGGAGTCGCGTCATCGCCAACCCGGTCACAAAGGCTGACATTCAGCTCGGTAAGCCCCTGAATATTGGCCAGAATCAACGATGGATTGATACCGTTATAGGGGTCGCCAATGTGACTTTTTACGCCTTTAACATAGATTATTGGCATGATTTTTCCAACCGAGCCCTGATACATTATGGCTTTGTTTTTAACATTGTTGAAATATGGCTCTGAATTCAGCGCCAAAATATAGTTAAGACCAAACTGCCTTTGCAGGTCGCTCATCAGCTCGACTGCCGTTAGCATACCCAGGGAAAGACTTTCTTCGTCGGGAACGCTAAGCAAAAGCAAATTGCCGTCAAAATTCTGCAAACGGGAAAACTCATCGAGCAGGCCGAGCTGAATAGCCGCTCCAGCCTTCATATCTGCCGTTCCTCGGCCAAACACCCATTCTCCGGATTCGAGGTCTTCCTGGACATTTTTACCGTTTTTTTTCGACAACATTGCCTGACGCAACTCGTCTGGCCGCAGCGCCAGATTTTTGTATTTTCCGTAATCCTCAATGTCAACGGCATCATGGTGATGCAACATGATCACGGTATTTGAACCTTTGCCGCGAACCAAGCCCCAGACGACCTCGCGATGATGCGGATCTTTATCAATTGCTCTTGTGCCCACCAGTTCCGGGTTATCTTTGAAATAATCCCTTGATTTGAGCCAGGTAAGAATGATCTCTTCAATCACTTTTTCGTAAATCGTGTTGGTATCACTTCGAGTAGCAACAAGTCTGAGAAACAGCTGTTCGATAAGTTCTTTTCGATTGTTCAAGAATTTTGCCTTTTCTATAATTATTTTTATGCTGTAATTTCAGCTTTTTTATTTATCCTTTAAGTCTACCGCAAATAAATTTTTTGACAACCTGTATGCTCAGCGGGTAAAATTTTCGAGAAACAGACAATGTAGCAGACGCCATTCAAGGCTCCAGGTGAATGATCAAATTCAATTTTAATCTCGAACGTCGGGCAACCGGTTCAAAGGCTCGTGCAGGACGCATGCGCACCATGCACGGCGAGATCAAAACACCTGTTTTTATGCCG
>CAZTHA010000141.1:0-10311 GCA_964613435.1 uncultured bacterium | reverse complement strand
AGTCGAACCCCCAACCCCCGGTTTTGGAGACCGGTGCTCTGCCAATTGAGCTATTAGCCTATGTCTGTAACCAGACCCTTACTTGCCTTCGCGATGAATGGTATGTTTGCGTTCTGCAGAACAATACTTCTTCAACTCGATGCGATCGGGGTCGTTACGCTTGTTTTTCATAGACATGTAATTTTTGCGCTTGCAGCTGGTGCAAGTGAGAGTAATTTTTTCTCGCATAACGTTACCTCGCTTAAAAAAGCCGACTATGTCGGCCTGAAAAGTTGAAAAAGGGGCGGGGCGATGCCCGCCCCCTCTAACGAACTAAAGATTATTCGAAAATCTTAGTTACAACGCCGGCACCTACGGTGCGGCCGCCTTCGCGGATAGCGAAGCGAAGACCTTCTTCACAGGCGATCGGAGTGATCAGTTCGCACTGGAATTCAGCGCGGTCACCGGGCATAACCATTTCTTTACCTTCGCCGAGCTGCACAACGCCAGTCACGTCAGTGGTTCTGAAATAGAACTGAGGTCTGTAGCCAGAGAAGAATGGAGTATGGCGTCCGCCTTCTTCTTTGCTCAGGATGTAAACCTGAGAGTGGAACTTCTTGTGGGGTTTGATGCTGCCGGGCTTGGCAAGAACCATACCGCGTTCAACATCTTCTTTGTTAACGCCGCGCAGAAGAACGCCAACGTTATCGCCAGCCTGACCCTGGTCAAGAAGTTTGCGGAACATTTCAACGCCGGTAACGGTTGTTTCGCGGGTGTCTCTGATACCAACGATTTCAACTTTGTCGCCGACTTTTACGATGCCGCGTTCAACACGACCGGTAACGACGGTGCCGCGGCCGGTGATGGTGAAAACGTCTTCGATCGGGAGCAGGAAGGGTTTGTCGAGAGGTCTTTCGGGTTCGGGAATATATTCATCGAGAGCGTCGAGCAGCTGCTTGACACATTCACAATCGGGACCTTCGCCGCCTGATTCAGTTGCTTTGAGAGCTGAACCACGGATGATTGGAGTATCATCACCGGGGAATTCGTATTTGCTCAGCAGATCGCGAACTTCGAGTTCTACGAGGTCGAGCAGTTCTTCGTCATCAACCTGGTCAACTTTGTTGAGGAAAACGACGATCTTGGGCACACCAACCTGGCGAGCCAGAAGGATGTGTTCACGAGTCTGGGGCATTGGACCATCAGTAGCGGCAACAACGAGAACTGCGCCGTCCATCTGAGCTGCACCAGTGATCATGTTCTTGATGTAGTCAGCGTGACCCGGACAATCCACATGTGCGTAGTGGCGTTTGGGGCTTTCGTATTCAACGTGGGCTGTGTTGATGGTGATACCACGAGCCTTTTCTTCAGGAGCTGAGTCGATGTCTGCATAATTCATGACTTTTGCTCCGCCCTGCTTTGCGGAATACATAGTAATAGCAGCGGTAAGGGTGGTTTTACCATGGTCGATGTGACCGATAGTCCCGACGTTTACGTGCGGTTTGGTTCGAACAAAACTTTCTTTAGCCATGTGGCGTCCTCCTGAAAAAATGGGAAATCATTTTTTGCAAAATTTTCGTAACTAATAAAAGCCCGCGACCGGGATTGAACCGGTGACCTCTTGCTTACCATGCAAGTGCTCTACCGTCTGAGCTACACGGGCACTTCACTGGAGAGAGCTGGATTTGAACCAGCGTAGGCGCTAGCCAACAGATTTACAGTCTGCCCCCTTTAGCCACTCGGGCATCTCTCCGTCTGCCAAGCCGGCGATGGGACTCGAACCCGCAACCTGCTGATTACAAGTCAGCTGCTCTGCCAATTGAGCTACGCCGGCGACTCAGTTCAAAAAGAACTGTACCGTGCTAACGGTATTGAGGGATTATAAAGCAGCGCTGATTTTATGTCAATAACTTTTTTAAAGTTTTTGAAAAAAATCTTTCTGCCGGCATATTTCGAAGAGAACGACCGCTGTACTGACCGACACATTCAATGAACTGGTCTTTCCGCACAAAGGTATCGCTACCAGCTCATCACAGCATTTTTTCACCCGTTCGCCCAGCCCGGCATCTTCACCACCGGCCACCAGTAAAATCGGACCGTTGTACACAGCCGCAGTAAAAATTTTATCAGCTGCACCATCGAGGCCAACGACCCAGAATCCCTCTTCTTTGAGCTTTCCAATCGCATCGGCAATATTGGTTACCCTAGCGACGGGAAGATGCGCCGCGGCACCCTGAGCCGTGCGAACCGCCCATTCTGTCATGCCGGCACTGCGATGTTTGGCAATGATCACTCCGGCGCAGCCGGCCGCCTCAACAGTTCTTACGATCGCGCCAAGGTTGCGCGGGTCTTCAACCTGGTTTAAGGCAACAATGACCTGACTACCGGCTAACGCCCTCTCTGACAACCATTCCAGCTCACAATAGGTAAATGCCCCAGCCGTTGCGGCCACGCCCTGACTTTTATCGCCAAATTTTTTACCGAAAATTTCAGCATTCAGCTCCTTAACCGGAACTCCGGCAGATGAGGCCATTTCGTGAATTTTTGCAACGACCGGGCCCTTTAGGCCGCTCGACAAAAAAATCGTTTCGAGTCTTTGTCCCGCTTCAAGGCAACCAAGAACCTCGTGTCGTCCCTTTATTACGAGACTCTCATCTTCGTTGTCTCTTGCAAATTTTTCATGGGGGGGTCTTTTATCCTGTTGCGGCTTCTTATCATAGACAGGTTTTCTATCACGATCTGGTTTTCGCTCATAATACGGCTTTTTTTCAAAATCCGGTTTTTTATCAAAATCTGATTTTCTTTCATGACCCGGTTTTCTGTCACGATCAGGCTTTCTATCATGATCGGCTTTTCGGTCAGGCTGAGGTTTTCTTTTATGGAAATTTTTGTCGTTGTATTTTTTATTCATACCTGGTCTCCAGTGCCAGTTCAAAAATTTGTTTAAGTCGCTCGGTTTGATCGGTCAGGAACAAATACGCAACCCAGGCCTCAAGAGCCGTGGCCCGGGCATATTCGCCCCGGGTTCCGGAACCGTATTTAGCCGAAATTTTGGCATTTCGCCAGCACCTGACCAACTCCTGGTCGGCTTCCGGCAAATCAGGGTAAAGAAGTTCAAAAACCCTTGCCTGAGCCTCAGAACTAACATAAGTAACCACCGAATCATGAAGTCGCCCGGCATCGTCAATGCCCCGACGCACATGTCTCAGCCGCAAACCCAGCTCATAAACCGCATCGCCGATATAAGCCAGAGTTCTTGCAGGTAATCTGCGAATTTCTTCTTCGCTCCACTTCTCTTGCAAAGCGAACAAGTCAGAACCGCTAAGATTGTTCTTGTTAACATCCATCTTCGATCAGGCTTTTCTCCAGCGGGTTCCATCCCGGGTATCCTCGATGAGAATGCCGCTTTCCTTGAGTCGATCGCGAATAGCATCGGCCACGTCGAACTTTTTCGCAGCTTTCATTTCCTTTCGCAGCTCAATAAGCATTTCCATAACCGGAGCGATATCAAGGTCGGCACTGGCAGCCATGGCCGGTGGCAGAATTCCCAGAATTTCCCCGCCCCAGTGCTGCACCAGTTCCAGAAGCTTGGCAGCGGTGGCTGACGACAAAGCACTCGAAGCAAGAAACTTGTTAGCATCGGTGACGAAGCTATAAAGGGCAGCAATTGCTCCCGGGGTGTCGAGATCGTCATCGAGACGCTCGACGATTTTCTGCTTAACCTCTTCGCAAAGCTTGAGGGCCTCGTTGTCGGCAGCGCCGGCCCCGGCATTTTTCTCAACCAGTTCCTGCAAAGCCGTGCGCAACTGCGCGAGCCGGGTAAGCCCGGTTGCCGTTGCTCCAATTGCTTCTTCAGTGTAATTTGAGGGCGAACGGTAATGGGTTGTCAAAATGAAGGCACGGATGGCTTCGGGGCTATGGCGTGAAAGCAGATCTTCACAGGTTTTGAAATTCCCCAGTGATTTGCCCATTTTGATGCCGTCGACGGTGACCATATTATTATGTACCCAATATTTACAGAACTGGGTGCAATTCAAGGATTCTGATTGCGCAATCTCACACTCATGGTGCGGAAACTTGTTCTCAAGGCCGCCGCCGTGAATGTCAAAAGTTTTGCCGAGATATTTGGTCGCCATCACCGAACATTCGATATGCCAGCCGGGATAACCTTCGCCCCAGGGAGAATTCCATTTAAGAATATGCCCGGGCTCAGCTTTTTTCCACAAAGCAAAGTCGCGAGGGTTTTTCTTGTCACCGCGCGCCTCGACCCTGGTTCCCTCTTTTTGTTCTTCGAGGCGCCGGCCGGAAAGCTTACCGTATTCTGGAAAAGATTCGACGCTAAAGTAAACATTGCCATCGACTTCATAGGCATGGCCACTTGCTAGAAGGTACTGAACCGCTTCAATCTGCTCGCCGATGTGCTGACTTGCCCGCACATAAAAATTCGGGTGGGCTACATGAAGCTTTTCCATGTCATTCATGTATTGTCGCGTCCATTTATCGACGATTTCCCATGGATGCACCTGATCGAGCCTGGCCTGCCGCTGAATCTTGTCTTCGCCGGAATCGGCATCGTCGGTTAAATGCCCAACATCGGTGATGTTCTGAACATAGCGAACTTTATAGCCAGAGTTTCGCAGATGCTTCACGAGCACGTCGAAGGTGATGTAACTTTTGGCATGACCAAGGTGGGGAGGCCCATAGACGGTCGGTCCGCAGACATAAATTCCGACTTGCCCCGGTTCAACCGGCTTAAATTCTTCTTTCTGTCTGGAGAGTGAATTATAAAGAGTTAGCGCCATGACAGCCTCCGTAACAAAATTAAATTGAAAATTTCAGGTTCTGATAATAACACAAAAATAAAAAATTGCGCGGCCATCTTGCAACTTGCCGATAAATAGATAACAATAATTTCAGGAGAAGCAAAATGTCCAGAGCCAGCACAAAGTCTGAAAACATCCTCGATCAGCTTGCCGAAGGGGCCTCGTTTAAAGATCTGCAGCAGCGATTCGGTTATACCAAAAAAGACCTGATCACGGCCGCATTGTTCGGTGTTTCTGAACTACAGGGCGAATATATCGAACTGATGAAAAAATACGGCCGCTTCAAAGAATATCATAAATGACCTAAAACAAAACCGGCCGCTTCAATTGAAGCAGCCGGACTTTTCAATGCCCAGATCAGTCTGAAAGATAGCCGTAAATATAACCGGCAAAAGCACAAACACTGATAATCATTGCCCACCAGATGAAGCGAAAAATTGACATGGCTTCCTCCATAGAAATATTTTCTTTTTGAATATATCATAGACAATGGAAAGCGTCAAAACACGAAAAGGAAAGTTATTCAGCATGCCCAAGAACCAATATTTCATCGACCGAATCAGAAAAACTGCCGCGGCTGCCCTGTTTTTTTCCGCCGGACTGGTGCCGGCCTTCGGTTTTGACAATACCAATATTCTCGTAGAAGAAGCTGTCAATCATATTTATCAGCAGCGATACAAGCAGGCACACGCAACCTTGAAGGAGGCCTATGAGCAGTCACCTCGCCATCCGGGCGTCCATTTCAATCTCGGGCGGCTCTTCGAATTAACCGGAAACTTCAGCGAAGCCCTGAAAGAATTTCGACTTGCCGCCAGTCTCGATTCATCCATGGTCGCAGCAAAACGCGGCATTGCCCGCTGTACCGTCGAACTGAAACGCATCAAAGCCCAGCAACTACAGGCCCAGGCCGCCAAGCCAGTCGTGACAAGCGAACCGCCAGAAGAACGGACAACCCCCGCATCTGCCGCTCCGATTGCCCGACAAGCTCCTGTTACCAGGCAGACCCCCACCCCAAGGCCTACCGTTCAACCACCGCAAATTGTCGTGCAACAACCTGTTAACCAGGAAATCGCCCGAGCCAATGACTTGCGCCTGCCCCCCCTGCCGCAAAGGCCGGCGGGAACTCAAACCGCGAGCCGATCGTCCGGTGAAACCCGGGCACAAAAACTTCTCGACAACGGCAACGCCGAGGAAGCGATAAAATTATTGAACCAGGCCCTGCAGATAAACCCTGACAGTGCTACCGGGCATTTTCTTCTCGGCAAAGCCCTGAGCATCGAAGGCGATCTGTTTGCTTCAATCAAACACCTTGAAGAAGCCTTGCGCGTTGACGACAAATTTTACGATGCTTACATGCTTTTAGGCCGCAACTATGCAAAAGTTAACCTGCTTGAAGACGCGGTAAAAAACTATCTGATCTATTTCGGAGTCAGGCCACAGGCTTCGATCGCCCTCGAAATTGCAAGAATTTATGAATCGATGGGCGACCCGGCCAAGGCAAGAGATTATTATTCCCGTGCGAATGCAATGAACCCGGGCAATACCAACCTGCAAACCCGCCTTAATGAAACCACCGGAAATCTTGCCAACGACCTTTATCTGCGCGGCAATCACGCCTTTTCCGTCGAAAAATTCGAAGAGGCGGTAAGTCTCTTTTCCCAAGCTCTCGAGACTAATGGTCTGCTCGAAAGTTACCGCCGTGACGCGCTAAGAAAAATTGAAGTCGCCCGCTTCCAGGTTCGAGAAGAACAAATTCGCAACAAACCGGCGCGCCAAGGCTTTACCAGCACACGTCAGACCTATGGCACAGTCAACCTGCTCTATCAGCAACTGACCGACATCAATTTCAAAACAAGATTCACCGGACCGGTAACGGTCGAGTGGCGCGGCTACATCGCCAGACGCATCTCACGTTATGGCCGCGATTTTCTCCTGATGATCAAGGAACTCAGCCAGGACGAGCTTGAAAGCATGCGGCGCGACCGCAATGATTATCGGCTCAACCGCCATTACAACAACCAGCCCTTGTTTCTTATCGCCTCCCAAAAAGGCGGGTTCCCGCCCTTTGCCAAAGAGGGCAAAATGATAACTTTTACCGGCACCACCGATTGGAAGCACTACAATATCATCAATGATCTTGGGCAAACCGTTTCACTGCCAACCTTCGAATTCGTTTCCGCCTACCCGGACTAAAAATGGGAAAAACTGCCGCAATCTTACTGCTGCTGCAATTTTGTTTGCTCCTGCCTCTTTCGGGAGAATTGCCTGATAAGACCGACTGGGCCGCCCAGCCCAAATTTGCCGAGTGCTTTGCCAAAAGCACGGTTTCTGCCGCGGAAGTTGCCGAGGCCAAAAAAATCATCGATGACCCACCCTGCTTTCACCAGCCCTTTATCAAGACTCTTAAAGAATATCTGGTCATCAGCTATTTTCCGACCCATTACCGCAATCCGCTGCGCGAATGTTATCTTTGCCAGAAAATAATCGCCGGAGCAGCACAAATGCACAATTTTGAACATATCATCAAGTTGAGAAAAATTAACGATGCCCTGGTCGGTGACCCCAAAAGTCCCCTTATTCCAGAATACCTCAAACATCCCTTTCCAAGGGCTGAAAAAGAATGCCATTACAAAAGTCTGGGCGATTTAACCGTGCAAGACGGCCTGTTCATTTTCTGCACATATCACGGGAGCGCTCAAACTGCCGAAGAGCTGGAGTTGCTTTTGAAAAAAACTCCCCGGAAAAGGTGAAGCCGGTCTTTTTTGCTAAGTCGAACAATCGACTACAGGTCGCGATGGGTACTGATCAGGTTTGACATATTGAAGCAGACATTACTGCCCACCCCGCTTTTCAAGGACGAGTCATAATCGATAAAGAGTTTTCTCGGCATGATCAATTCTCCATCTTCGCCCTTCTGACGATTAAGAGTATCGACGACCAGGTTGCCGACAACGTTGATCTTTTCTCCGCCAATCATGCTTTTTTGGGCATATATAGCAGATTCTACCTTAGCCGAGCGAAGCTCACGGGGAAATCTTACCGCACCTTTCAGAGCAACCAACGACAAGAACGAATCTTTGCCGTCCTGCTCGACTGTGCCGTCAATATAGATGTCACCCTCTGTAACTATCATGGCTTTACCTTTAATACGGCCGCTCAAACGCACGTTACCCTGAACGTAAATAAGTCCCATGGCAATTGCCGGCCATGAATGCGTGCCTTCAAGCCGCAATTCTTTTTCGTGAAACTCGTGACAATAGTTTTTGGCATCCTTTTTTATACGTGCCAATTGCAGAGGTTCGAGCTTGTCGGGGTTACGTGAAACGAAATCAAATTTTGTATTGATCGTGTAGGGGTCAGAACTTGGATAAGGCGTCTCGGTAATACCAAGCATATAGGGCTTAAGCTTTTGATAATACTTGATTATCTCGCCCTCATAGTAGGTATATTTGCTCAGGTAGGGGTCATGGAGCTGGTTGCTGCAGAAAAGAAAGCCTATTTCCGGGCGCTGATGCGAAAAAATTGAGTTGTCTTCAAAGTAGTTGATGATATCGTCAGCAGCAAAGAATGGCAGGTAAACATGCAGTCGCCCATTGGTTCGTATTTTTCCCCAGAGGTACGGGTGGAGTTTTTGAATGGTGGTATCGACGAAATCCTTGATTTTCAGGTCAGTTGTCGACATGACCAGCTGCCTGATAACGTTGAAGGTGCGCATCTTGATTTCACCCTCAAAGCTGACACTGGAAGCCATGTTTGGTTCCCAGAAGAGGTCGCCGGCAGCCGTTCCCATGGTTTCTTTGAAAGCGCTGTTGGTCGTCTTGGCAAGATTGTCAATCAGATCTTCAAGGGCTCTTACTGCGCTCCAGTTGCTGCAGCGAAATTCTCCGTGTCGCAGGTATTCATCGTTACGGCTCTGAACAAAAAGAGTATAATTTTCTGCCGGAGGGGTGAGATCGGTAACTTTGAATTCGCGATAGATTTCGAGTTTTCTTTCGGAACTGCGGTATTTTCCGATTGCTTCGAAGCGCAACGAGCCCTCGTAACCACCAAGCGCCTTATCTGAATAAGTGTCGCGATCTTCTTTCTTGTAAATCTGCAGTTCAGCGGGAACATCCTCATACTCATCAATGTAGGTTTTAAAAGGAGTCGGCTTAAGGTCCTTTATTTCAACGCGAACTTCAGCAGATCCACCTTTTACAATCTCATCCTCAGCTATTTTCACGATCAGATAAAAATTTTCGGTTCGGTCGATATCGAGAAGAGCCAGCATTTTGTCGTTAACGTTTTTATCATTATCGAGAAGCTTCTGATTGAAAAGGTCCCGCATCTCGATCATTGCTTTTTCGACACCAGCTTCGGCAAGGTAATACGCCTGCATGGTTTCACCAAGCTTCTGAGTCTGACCCCGTTCCTGGGTCATGTAATTGATCAGCATCATGCCAAAAATATACAGAATACCGACCACGGTCAGCAGAAGAAACATGGCACTACCTTTGCGCAAAGGGCCTGCCGACAAATATTTCATTTTATCACCTCGTAAAACTAATTTTATCAGAATACAAATTTGTTTCAAAGGTTATATTTTCCATTTGCTGAATTGAATTGCCAATTATTGCCAAAGTTGAAGGCTTTCGCCAAAGATGATAAGTTTTCAAGACTGGAGAAAAATATGACAGAAATCAGACCATTTGCCCTTGAACGCTACTTTGCCCGTCATGAGTTTTCGGCACGCTATCTTCTCGGTTCAAGTGACCCTGAGGCAATGACAACCGGCGATTTGCTGGCGTTTGAGCCAGGTTCAGAGAAAAGCATTGCCGATGTCTGGCTAGGCTATACCGAAAGTCTTGGTGACCCCAAGCTTCGCCATGAAATTTCAAAGCATTATCAAAAGATAAGTCCTGAGCAGATTCTTGTCTTTACCGGTGCCGAAGAACCGATTTTCGCTTTCATGCACGCAGTATTGAAACCGAAAGACCACCTGATCGTTCATTTTCCGTCATATCAGTCGCATCATTCGGTTGCTGAAGCTCGTGGCATCGAAGTCAGTCGCTGGAGCGGCAAGCCTGAGCAAAACTGGGCCCCCGACCTTAACGAGCTCGAAAGCCTGATTAAAGCGAATACCCGTGCAATTCTCATCTGTACGCCCCATAACCCCACCGGCTATCTCTTCGATCGGCAAAGCCAGAATAAAATCATAGAGGTTGCCGACAAACACGGGCTGTATATTTTCTCAGACGAGGTCTATCGCGGCTCCGAGCATGATCCGACAGATCGTTTGCCCAACCTGGCCGATCTTTACGACAGGGGAATCAGTCTGAACTGCCTGAGCAAGAATTGCGGCCTTGCTGGCCTGCGAACCGGCTGGATAGCCACGCAATGCCGTGAAATATATGACAAGCTTGCGGCTTTCAAAGACTATCTGACCATCTGCAACTGCGCGCCCGGTGAATTTCTCGCCGGCATCGCCGTGCGCAACATGGAAAAAATATTCGCAATTCAGCGGCAAAGG
>CAZTHA010000140.1:0-10368 GCA_964613435.1 uncultured bacterium | reverse complement strand
GCTTTCGTGGCGCTAACTCTCGGAATCTGGGCAGAGCTTGTAACCATCGATGATACTGCCGCCCACTGCTTCAAAGGTGCCGAACTGAACCCAATACCGGCGATCAGGGTTGCCGTGCCTTTTGCCACAGTAGGAATCGCCCAGGCCGTCTATGGCAGGGTCGAGACCTTTGTGGCCGGGCACTTTCTCAGCCAGGGCGTATTGGGAATCTTCGGCACCCTCGATTCAGCCTTCAAAATGTGTATATGGCCATCCTACGTCAGCGCTCAGACGGTTTTTCCAGCCATCAACTCCGCAGTAAAAAGTCATGACCAGAAAGAATTACAAAAGGTTGCCGGACGCCATTTCAAGCTTGCCGGGGCAATCTGCGTCATTGCCATGCTTGCGGCTTTGGCCTATTGGTATGTGAAACTTTCCGGCGATGCGACCCTGACCCTGGCCGGCGCCTTTCTTTGGCTTTCGATCTGGATGTCGATTCCGACAGCTTTTATGATTCCTCTTTACTACAGCATGGGCCTTGAAAAACTTCTCGCCGATTCAATGCTAAAACTGGCCATTTTCAGATGTCTGGTAGCAATTGCCCTTGCCTTCTATTTCAATTTTGTCGGGCTCTGCGCAACCCACACGCTGGTTACTCTCGTAGCGATAGCGCTGCTCTGGTGGCGGGTAAAACCTCATCTACAGAACTTTCTCAGGCCCGACGCCGCAGAATCAGAGTGAAGGTTTCGGCTGCTTCATTACCAATCAATCGATACTGAAACAGGGTAAAGGTTCGATAAAGCACATGTAACGGCAAGAAAATCGAGAAATAGGCGCTCTGAAAATAACACAACTCTTCTTCGACCTCCAACCCGCTGGCTTGGGCCATATTTCTGATCTGCTCCGGGGTGCAGCGGTCATAATAGCTTTTAAATCCCTGTTGATCGGCAGATCTACGAAAAAAAATCTTCAGCAAAGCCCTTTTTATCTTTTCCGGAATGAGCAGATTCAGTCTGGCAAAAATTGAATTGCGGCCTGGCACGAAAATTAAGGCTTTGCCGCCAGGTTTGAGCATGCGCGCAATATTGGCCAAGGCCCGGCCGGAATCCGGAACATGCTCCAGAACTGCCAGCGCGACGACCATATCCGCCGTTAGATCCGGGGTATCCCCACAGATATCGGCAACGACTGCCCGATCATAGCAGCCCTGAGGAGCTCTTTGCAGCTCTTCACCAGAAATATCAAGACCGATTACCTGCAGATTTAAGCGCTCCTTCGTCCTGGCGTCAACTACCGGACGTTTGCCGCCGCCAACATCGACCAGCAAGAGCCCTGGCTCCAGAGAACCCGGCAAAATTTCAAGAACAAAATCGCGGTAGCCCCAGCGCTTCATGAATCCAGGCAGAAATCGGTCAAAAATTCCGCAAAGACGGTCCTGGGCGCACAGAAGCCATTCAAACACATTTTTAAAACGATTCATTTTCTGCACAACATGATTTCCTGCTCAGCATACTTTCGCAAGCCCTCGAATCGCCAAAGCACTCTTTCCAGCCTCAGCCAAAGTTTTGCATTAACGGGCGGGAACCGATGAAAGCCTGGAATCAAACAAAAAGCAAAAACTTTTTCTACCCGAAAGCCGTGCTGTCGAAGCAAATCTTCAAGCTCGGCATCCTCCAGACAGTTGCGCCCGGTTAAACCCGTCTTTCGGCCAAATTTAATCAATTTTCCGGCAATCGAAGAAGCACGCAAATGATTGTTCAACACCAGAAAACCGCCGGGCTTGAGATGTCTTGAAAAAGCTTCAAGCGACTGCCTGCGAAGTTCCGGCTGCGCGTTCAAAAAAAATCTGAACGCGGTTATCAGTTCGAACTGACCAATTTCATTTTCTTCTTTGGTTAAATCCACATTGATAAAATCGACTCCCAGAAGAGCTTTTCTTGCCTGACTCAGCATATCAGGAGAAACATCTACCCCAACGACCTTTTCAAAATACTGCTTAAGAATGCGGGTAATTCTACCGGTACCGCAGGCGAAATCAAGCACAGGGCCGCTCTTTTCGCGAGACAGCCGGGCAAAGAAATCTTTCAGAAAAGGCTTTTCAAAAAATTGCCAGTAAAAAAATGTTCGATTTTGCAGGAATCTGGCATCGTAGATTTCGCCGCGACCACTGCCCAAATGCTTCAATCGGTAGTCAGACATGCAATCACCCCCAACATTCGTCGCTGCTGCAGCCAGACTAGAGGCACAAGCAGAATTCGAACCACCGGATTTTCAGAAGCAATTCTCAGCAACAGATGCCGTCGAAAAATAGTCCGCGCAAAGCGGGCAAGTTTGCCGCGATCGATGATCAGCTGCGCTGAGTACTGGTAGCCCAGCATAAATGAATGCAGGCATTTTTCCAGCAGCCTTGAATCCCCGCGCATTAAAGCTAAAGAATTTGCCGGCGTGAAAAAGGTCGAAACCAGCTGGCCAAGATCATAATAACGATCCCCCAATGCCCCGTGATAAGGATAAAAAGCGCTCGGCAAAGGATCAAAAATCACCGGCATACTCTTTTCCATTGACCAGCCGAGATTAACCAGGCCAAAATCCCCGTGCAGGTTCACCGGGTTACAATCTTCAGTCCGGGCTTTTTCGTGAATGGCTGCCAGCGCCATGCCAATGCGGTAAAACTTTTCGGCCGGATCATTTGAAAAACACAACTCGATTCCGGAAATAAATTTTTCAATTCTTTCATAAGAAATTTTACTTTCGCAACGGCTGATTGGCTTCGGAGAATAAAACAACCGACAATTTTGCGCCAGCTCATGTAACCATACAACCCTTTGCCAGTCTGAACCAGCATTTTTGCCATGCTCTTTTATGAATTCACTCATTTTGCGGCTCCGCCTGCAAGGTGATGAAGGCGATCGTCAAAGCAACAATCAACCAAACCGAACGATTTCTGAGCAGATAGTGAAACATGCCCATGGAAATGAGCCCCAACCAAGCCAGAGAAAGCGCAAACTTCAAATTTGGCAGTTCTTCAATTTCAGAACTGCGATAAAATTTAAGGGCATAGAATGCAAATATCGCTATAAAAGCCATGAAACCGACAACTCCGGTTTCGACCAGTACAGAAAATGGTGTGTTGTGAACTTCATGCACATGCGTCTGATCAAAACAGCCTAAGCCATAACCTCTCAGCCAGTCCGGCGCCGAATTTAAAGCCTCGCGAAAATTTTTTACTCTTAAAACATTCGAAGATCTGGGCCCGGTTCCTGCATCTCCAAGACTTCTTTGCAATCCAGAATCAGTAGCCAGAAGGGAAATTGTCAAAGCAACAACCGCAATTAAACTGCCAAATCGCAAAAAAACTTTACTGACCTTTTTACGTCTGAAGGGCATTAACTCAATCAATGCAGTTTGAAGAAAAATAACCCAAAAACCGCTTCGTGAACCAATAGAAACCGTCACTGAAAAAACGATAAAATACCAGAATAACTTAAAAAATGGCTTATCGGATAACCTGGTAATAAAAAAAGGCCAGAAACAAACCAGAAGAATCGCCATTTGGTTAGTATAATTAAATAATCCTTTGAAATTACCATAAACAGAGAAAAATGATTTAGTCAGCCCTACTTCACCAAAATGCCTGAAGAAAATGATTAGCGTCGATACCGACAAAAGAACCATGGTCAAACTGGCAATAAAATTAAACAACTTTTCCAGTTTCTTTCTTCTATCAATTCTTGCAGCAATGACCCTGGCGCCGACATACATAAAAATCAGAGATGCCAATTCGAAAGCAAAAGCTTCCGGTTCCGCCAGCACATGTTTTCCGGCAAGACTGGCTGCAATCAGCAAAAGAAATCCAGCATCGGCGGGATTGGCCCGAAATCCACCTCTGAGTAGAAAATTATAGAAGCTGACGCCAATCAGCAGCAGCAGAAAAATATCCGCCACGATGAAGCTTTTGCCGATTATTCCAATCGCAAATGGCAAAGCAATAACATAGCAACTGAGAAGAACCGGCAAGAAGCCACCTTCTTCAGACTGAAGCAGCATCTTTGCCATTCTGCTCATCATCCGGTGCGAGATAAATCAGGCCGGCCAGATAAAACAGAAAAATCGCCAGCGGAATGAACATATAAAAAATGATCAGGTAAGGCTGAACTGGTCTGGCTGGAGTCTCTGGATCGGTTAGACGAATTGTCGCAAAAGGAAACATCGCCAGGATTTTTTGCGTCATATCGGTGTGATTGGAAAGGTTTACCCGTGCTGAGTAAAGATCCTGATTCAGCTCGTTGATGATCAACATTGCCAATTTGCCATACCAGCTTTCATTTTCCGCCAGCTTCAATTCACCACCAAAACCATTTTCTCCGGGGGTCAGATCGACGAGCAGCGAAGTCGGAGCCAACAATCGGTAAACCAGGTAATTACGGCGGTTAAGCTGCTCGAACTGAAAAGTCACACGCCGGCGCCGGCGTTGCAATTCATCGTCATTTACCGCTGAAGCCTCGGCAAGAAACCTTTCGCTGAAAGTGTTTAGAAATGGCCTTATCGACGATTTTCCCGGTTGAATGAAACTGATGCGAAACAAAACTTCGTTTACGATTGAAAAACGCAGATTCTTTCGAATATTTTCATTCAAGAATTCCAGGGCCTCGATTCGATTCTTGCCTTGGTGAATACCGGACTTTTCAAGAACCTCGAGCATTAGACCGTCATCATTGTAAACGTCTTCCCAGAGGTGTTGTATTGAAATCAGGGGTTGGCCTCTTACACTGCCAAGCAGGATAATATCGTCGGCGACGTAGCCACGCGGCGGATAAAACAGAAAAAACGACTGGGCCAGAATCCAGAGTAAAAAACAAAAAATGGACCAGCCGGGGAATATGCCTGCCGTCTTTTTCAAAGCGGCATAAGTTATCGACTTTTCTGCCAGATTATTCATTTCACCAATTCACCACCTGTTGCCCAAAGAATATCACAATAAACCAAGATGCTGCATCAGCAAATCATTTACCCGATGAACGTCAAACCTTTCCTCGGCCATTCGACGGCTACAAACGCCCATTTTCTTTATCAGCTCTGGCCGGTCGACAAACTTTTTCATTGCCCGATAAAGCTCATCAACTTTTCGCGCCTCAATCAGAAAACCATTTTCGCCATCTTTAACCGTCTCACGGCACCCAGGCGTATCGGTAGTAATGATTGCACGGCCGGTAGCCATGGCCTCGAGAATGATTCTCGGCACCCCTTCCCGATAATAGCTCGGCAGAACGAATACGCCACAATCGCGCAAATATGGCCTGACATCGGGAGTCTTGCCGAAAACCTCGATCTGAAATTGCCCGGCCCGGTTCTTTATTTCTTCGAGGCTGAGCGCCGATGGCCCTTCTTCTTCGGGACCGACGATCTTGAATGAGGCCTGAGCATAGTCTTTTTTCAAACGACCGGCAGCCTCGATAAATTCAAAAATTCCCTTTTCCCGAAGCATTCTGGCGATAAGAACGAAGTCGGCCTTCTCGGATGGCTCGGAAAATTTGAACCAGTCGAGATCAACACCAGATCCGGTCACCAAAGAGCTTTGTTTTTCGCTGACGATACCCCAACTTAAAAAATCATTTAAATCATCGGGATTCTGAAAAATCACCTTCCGACAATTTTTAAGGGCAATTTTATAAAGCTGTCCGGCAAAAAGACCGGCGAGCTTCTGATGATTGGACCCGCCGCCAAAAGCGTAACCAAGACCGGCAATCACAGCATTGACTTCAGGAACCTTGGCCATTCGTGCGGCAATACAACCATAAATAACCGGCTTGATGGTATAACCGAGCACCATGTCAGGTCGCTGCTGAGAAAAAAGCCTTTTTAGTGCAAGCAAAAACTGCATGTCAGCGATTGGATTAAGCCCGGACTTTTCAAGTTTCAGGCTATAAAAAGCCGTTCCATGGTCATGATAAGGTCTCTGCGGCAAAGCATCGGGAACGACACAAAAAACTTCGTGGCCGGCCGACACAAGCCTTTTAAGTAATTGACAGCGCGAATCGAGAAAAGACTTCGATGAAGCCAGAATGGCTATTTTTCGATTTTCGAGCATGATACGCGCCTTTATTGGCATTTTCTCCGGGCAACTGTTTTAAAACAATTTTATAGCACATTCCCGCCCTTATTGCCCAAAACTTTTCCGGCAAAAATGCCAACCACTCGAATAACGAAGAAAAAAAACGGCCAGACCGCACTTTCGCGATCTGGCCGCCGTTTTTGCTAATCTTTAAATTGCGCCGTGAGCCTGCAGGAATTTGATTCTTTCGTTCAGAGAGATTTCTACCTGATAGCCAAGATCACGATAGGTGCCTTTGAGCTGCTTGAAATTTTCAATGATTGCCTGACAATTTTCAATTTCTTTCTGTGTTTCGATGGTTGCAACTTCAGTTTTGATAGTTTTCCAGGCATCGCTTAGTTTGTTGGTCATTTCGAGATACATTGGGTTAGTCCAGGGTTTGGGCATACCCGGATGCATAAGATGATTCAAATATTCACCGGCATAAGCCGCAGTATTCATGGCTTTTGAAAGCTCGGCTCCGTTAAAAGCAAAACAGGGAACTGTAAAAACTACAAGCAGAACGACCAGAAAATATTTAATCTTATTCAACATTTTTATCTCCTTAGGCATTTTCGTGATGTGAAGTCTTTAAGCAATTGCCATACCAACTATGGAGTCAGCATTCAATGCTGGTTTTCTACTTTCCGCATTCTCACCTGCCAAAATTTCGTCAGGCAAAAGACAATTTTTTGCCAATCCTTTTTTCGATTCATTTTTATTGCTTCTCATTAAGATTTTCTTTCTCAACCGCAAGAAATTGCGCTATAATGCCTTTAAGATAATATTAGAAAAAGCATTTGCCACAGAACTGAGAATCTTTTTGAGGAGACACCAATGGCTTGTTTTCTTGTTTTTGGCCTGCATGAAAAAAAGATTGCCCTGCCGGTAGAAATTGTATCCAGAGTGATTCATGCAGCTCAAGTCACCGAGTTCCCGGATTCTCCCAACGATGTCTGCGGCTTGATCAATGTCGGTGGCAAAATCTTACCTGTAATTACATTCGAACCCAAATTCAAATCTGAAATCAAGCCCATTCAAATTTATGATTATTTCATTCTTGTCGACGACGGAAGCCACTGCATAGGCTTAAAAGCCAACCGCCTTTTTGGCACAATTATTGTCGATCCAGTCGATTTGCAGCCTGCGCATGAACTTTTGCCGGGTCTGGAAAACTGCGTCGAAGGCGTATTAAAAGTCGATGACGAGATCATTCTGGTCAATCCACGCAAATTTCTCCACCTCGACGATGGTGAACTATTTTCAAAAATTGAGGAGTTTTCCAGAAAAAATGATGCCTGACCATAAAAAATTACTTATTGTAAGGCAGTTTATCGAAGAACGATATGGTTTGTTTTTCGATGAATCAAGATTTGATGAATTATCGAAACTTCTGGAAAACATTGCCAGTTTTCTCAAATTTCGTTCAACCGATGCATTTTTAAATGTGCTATTGAGTAATAATATTGAAAAGTCTTTTGAAGAAGCGATCATATCTAGTTTAACGACCGGAGAAAGCTATTTTTTCCGGGAACCCAAAGCCATCGAATTTTTTGAAAAAGAGTTCATAAATATGCTGCACGCTGAACCTGAAAGAGAGATTTCCGTATGGAGTGCGGCCTGCTGTTGTGGGCAGGAACCATACAGCCTGGCAATTGTTGCTTCCCAACACGGTAAACTGAAGAATCTGCGAATCATTGGGTCAGACCTCAATCCGCAGTTCATCAATATTGCCCGCAGCGGCGTCTTTTCCCCATGGTCTTTCAGAAGTGCTCCTCAGCAATTTGTCGCAAGCGCTTTTTCTCGAACAGCCCCAGGAATGTACAAAATAAATGACGAATATATAAATAGCGTCAACTTCTATCAGTTGAATCTGATGGAACCCGTTTATCCCGACTCAACCCTTGGTATCGCAGATCTTGATTTTATCTTCTGTCGTAATCTCTTCATTTATTTACGCAGTTGTAAGATATCTCAATTGCTTGAAAAGTTTTGGCACTGTCTTAAACCTGGAGGTTACATGATTCTCGGCGCTTGCGAATCACAGATCATGGATATGAAAGGCTTCTCACACAGCCCGGACTATCCAGCCGGGGTTTTCAAGCGCGAAAACAGCTTGAAACAGACATCTTGCATTATTCAAAAAACACCAGCGCCTGAAGTAAATCCTGAAAACTCAGTCAGGAAACTAATGTCCATCAAGAGTCCTGTAATGCCCCCCGCGGTCAAGACATTTTTTTGAAAAAATTAAGGTGGTTCCTTTCATAAATTATGCGGCGGCTTTAACACCGCAATTCAAATAAATGTTTGCCGGGGTTTGGTTGTTTATTGCCTGATTCGGTCTTTGAAAATTATATACCTCCATATATCTGTTAATCGCCGCTCTGAGATCTCTTGGCGTATCAAATTCGTTTATATAGACGCAATCGTATTTAAGGGTTCTGAAAAATCTCTCGGTTCTTGCATTGTCTGTGGCCCGGCCTTTGCCGTCCATTGAAATTTTGACTCCATGGCTTTTCAACAACTGAATGTAATCTGCGTTGGTAAAATGACTGCCCTGGTCGCTGTTGATAATTTCTGGTGTTCTTCTGCTTAAAGCTCTTTTCAGGCAATTCATCACAAAGGTCTTTTCAAGGGAAAGTGAGAGCTCTCAATCGATCACGCTGCGGGAATACCAGTCGATGATCACGAACAAATACATAAACCCCTTTTCCATTGGCAAATAGGTTATGTCGATGCCCCAGACCTGGTCAGGCCGATCAATTTTAAGATTCCTCAAAAGATACGGCATTCGGTATTTTGCATGCAAAAGCTTGCTGAGATTTGGACCCGGGTAAATAGCATAAACAGCCATTTTTCGCATCAGGCGGCGAATTCTTTTCCGATTCGCCTGAAAACCTAGGTTCCTTATAAAAGCAGCAATTTTGCGGTAACCCCAAGTAGGAAAATCTGTATGAATTTTATCAATGAGGGCCATAAGCTTGAGATTCTCTTCTGATTCTTCCGCAGTGGATTCTTTGCGGTAAAAACTGGTTCGATTGACATCCAAAAGCTCGGCCTGACGGCTTATACTTAGCTTGGAATCTGTAGAATCTAACATCTTATGCCTTTCTGATTTTGATGCCGAATTGTTCAGATTTTTTTTTCAACCAGTCAACTTCATAAGTCAACTGGCCAACGAGCTTTTCCAGCTTTTCACTTCGCTCTTTTTCAAGCTTTAGCTCTTTTTCCGCTTCACTTTTTCCACGCTTAAAGATGCTGGTGATCTGATCTTCATACTCTTTTTTCCACTTGGAAATCATATTCGCATGAATGCCATACTTCTGGGCAATCTGGCTTATGGTTTCAGCCTCTTTAAGGACTTCCATGATAATTTTGGCTTTAAATTCTGGTGTGTAATGATTTCGCTTATTCATAATGATTAAATTCTAACTTATTTTTCCCAATTTTTCTGTCTCATCTTCGGGGAGCATTATACTATATGCCAGAAAATAGAAGACATATTCGATCGCTGGCGAAAGAACACTAGCGACATTTCTCCCGATTATTTCGATCGCATTCACAATTCCCTGGGATTAATCGAGGAAATCGTTCAGAATCCTGAAAAAAATTATGCAGAAGAGGTTGAGAACTCGATCGCAAATTTGAGCGAAGAATCCAGCGTGGATTCGAGTCCTAACTTGCCCAACCTGCCGACTCAGAATTCAAAAAGTTTGAGTTTCTCAATTACCGACATCGATGAACTGTTCTATGAGGCTGAAGAGCTCTTGCTGATAAAGCAAAATCAGGAAACCTTGTATGCAGATTTAGTCGCTCTTGAATCAGTTATTCAGAAAACAGTTAACGAAGAAATGAAAGATATCGGCCTTTTGAAAAATGAAAAGCTCAGTTCCCTTGACAGCATTCGCCAGATAAATTCCAGTGCTAAAAAGCTTAGCAAGAAGCTCGAGCGCGATATTTATCAAACTACAACTTTAATCAATCAACTTCTTGAAAGTTCCAAAAAATTGCTGCTACAGCCCTTCAACTTTCTTTCAGAAAGATTCCCGCAAATGATGCGAAGCCTTGCCAGAAGCCTTGGAAAAAAGGTCGATTTTCAGATTGAAGGTGAAGACATTCAAGTTGATAAGAGAATTCTCGAAACGATAAAGGATTCTCTCATTCACCTTCTGCGGAATGCCGTCGATCACGGCATTGAACTGCCTGAAATCAGAAAGCAGCTCGGAAAAAAGGAAGAGGGTCTGATCCAGCTTTCAATTGAACTTTCCTTCGGAAATATTATCATATCAATAAAAGAT
>CAZTHA010000139.1:0-10380 GCA_964613435.1 uncultured bacterium | reverse complement strand
ATGGTTTATTACAGTCGTCGCGCTTATAAAGAAGCGGTGCAGGTCTTTGACAAGGTTGCAAAAACCGCCGGGCCAAAGAGTCAGCAGGGTTCATACGCCGCAAAAATGCTGACTAAAGTGCAGATTGAAATGAAGCAGACTCCTTGAGCCGGCAATGAATTGGAAATCGCTGCTAGTCTTTTTCGTTCTTCTTGGCCAGACCCTTCTGGCAGTCAGAAATTGCCCAAGGTGCAATTACCTTCTTCAGCCTGAAACCCTGCAGTGTCCAAAGTGTTTGAAATTGGTCGAATGGCCTTATTTGCCGCCGAGAACACGTCAAGGTCGGGTCATTGTCAGGACTGGCAAGGATGCTTTCATCAGGCACCCCAGTTCGCAAAACCGTGCCTGGAAATCTTCGGCGAATGCCGGTGCTGATTTGAGTGGTCAGATCGGCACCTGGGGTTTTGTTACCGGGTTGCGATACCTTGTCTGTTTTGATGTAAGTCGCGGATTTGCCGATGCAGGAATCGATTTGATTGCTTTCAGGCCGAGGCGGGTATGGTTGCGCCTGGTCGTTGCCGATAACCAGATTAATCAGCAGATTCCGGTGCGGGTTTATCCATTGTCTCGCCCTTTTCAGGAAGGCAGTGGCCGCTTTCACATTCGTAGCAAAAACCCTGATGGCGCAACCTGGAACGATAGTGCGCCCATGCTGAGCTGGCATGTTCCCGGAGGAGATTACCATGAAGACCCTTCGGCAACCGGGATTCTCGGTGCCGACGGCCAGAAAGAGGCAATGATCGATGTTTCAGCTATTTATCGGTGGCATCTTCAAAATTTTCAGTTGACCGGTAAATGGGAAGACTTCGGTATGATAATTATGCGTGATGCTAAAGTGCCGGCCAAATGCTCTTTTTTGACAATATACAGCTTCGAAAGCAAAGCCAACGGCGCTCAGGTGCTTGCGCCGCAACTATTTTTCGAATAAACGGTGCAATTCTACGTCGTTGCGACGTCGCAAAAGCAGTCTGCGACACCGGGTATAAACCGCTAAAACCCTCTTAAAATGCTAATTTTAAGAGTTGGCATGGCAATTGCTTTGTCTATTTATGAAATCAATTTCAAGCGTATATTCAAAGGAGGACTTGAATATGTCAATATGGAATCTGTTAAAAGAAATGGAAACACTGCAATCGCAACTCGGTGATCTGTCCAAGTTCAGTGCTTTCGGCAACTGGCCACGCATGGCATTTCTGCCTGGTGTTTCGGCAAGACATTTCCCTCTGATGAACGTTTCTTCAGACGATCAGAATATATATGTCGAAGCCCTTGCTCCCGGCCTTGCCACCGAAGCCCTGAAAGTTTCGGCAATGCGTGACAAGCTGACCATCAGTGGTGAAAAGGCTCAGAGCAAAATTGCCGAAGACAAGTATCATCGCAGTGAAAGGGCTGCCGGAAAATTCACCCGCACTATCGAGCTGCCGGTACCTATCGATCCCGACCGGGTGGGTGCCGAATATAAACTTGGTATTCTGACTATCACCCTGCCCAAAGCAGAAGAAGCCAAGCCCCGCCAGATCGATATCAAGCTTGACTAATTGAGGTTGCCAGAAAGGAGAGATCATTATGGCTGAAAAAACTATTCCCGAAACCAATAAAAACGAAGGCGCAGTTGTAAAACGTGAAATCACCCGTCACCCTCAGGCTTACATTACGCCATTGACCGATATTTATGAAGAAGAAAACGGGCTCTACGTTGTCGTCGACCTGCCCGGAGTTGAACGTGATGGTCTGAAGATCAGGGTTGAAAAGGATGTGCTGACCATAGAAGGACATGTGGAAGCCAACAAGGACCGAAACTACCTGTTTCGCGAATTCGAGCCTTCGAACTACTTCAGACAGTTTGAACTGACAGACACTGTCGACCAGGAAAACATTTCCGCCGAACTTAAAAATGGCGTTCTGTCCTTGTTCTTGCCCAAAGCAGAAGCGCTTAAACCAAGATCGATCGAAGTTAAGTTCGCCTGATCCCAGAAAGGTTCCGGCTTGCCATAAATTGTGGCGGCCGGAATTTTTTTTTATAATTACCTTGACAGTCCACCGGCTTTTAAACACATTACTATGTCTGTATTATCAGCACTTTTTCTGGAGGGCATCATGCGTAGAAAACTTAAATCGATGGCAATTGCAGCGGTTGCAGCAATCGCCTGCCTGAATCCGGTAATGGCAGAGCTTGAAGGGCCTTTGCGTGATCAGATGGAATTCCTTGATTTCTCTGAAACTATGATAAGAGACGGACTATATGCCAAAACCGGGCATGATGTGTTTAACAAGAACAAGCGCGCCTTCATTCGTGGCGTAAAAGACCATAATGCACCCCGCATCTATGAACCAGACGTGTACACCTGGGAGCTGGCTATGGCCGAACATCGAAAAAAGCTTGATCAGCTCGCTCCTCCAGCTGCTCCCGAAATTTCAACGGTTGCGCCGACCCCCATGTTGCCTCCATCACTTATGCCGGCAAGCCCGGCGCCACTTCAGCTGACCCCGATCGGACCTCAGGCAGTGATCGAGCAGGTTCAGCCCCTGCCCGCCGACGCGCAAATGCGCATGAACCAGATGGTTTACCGTGCCCGACAACGGGGAATCTATCCGCAGCGTGACCTGCGTGCCGAAGAAATCAAGCAGAAACTGCTAACTCACATGAATTCGCTGGGGCAGGGAGCATCAATTCCAGCATTGATGCCGGCTTTGCCGCCAGGAAGCCGTGGCGACTCTTTTGACGCAGGATTTTAAACTTGAGGCCGGTTTGGCCGTCGCTTCAATTTAACAATTGCCTGAAAGGGGGCTGAAAGGCCCCTTTTTCTATTCTCAGAATTGCCGGTTCAAAAATCTGCCTGCCTTTGTTCTTTGACAAGCCGCAAAAATATTGTAGCATGTTGCACACTTCACGAATCGAGTTTATATGTCACTCAAAGACTGGTTTCTTTTAATTGTTCTCTCGGTAATCTGGGGCAGCTCCTTCATGTTTCTGAAGATTTCTCTGGTTGAGTTGCAGCCGTTTTTCATCGTTTTTTTTCGTCTGACTATTTCTTCGACCTTTCTGATTCTGGTTTGTAAATGGCGTAAACTTGAGTTTCCGCAAGATTCCCGCACCTGGCTGTCTTTGGGTTTTCTTGGAGTTATCAATACCGCAGCACCTTTTTTCCTTATCTCCTGGTCGCAACAATTTATCGATACGGCGACGGCGTCGATTCTAAACGCCACTTCACCCATTTTTGTCATGATTCTTGCCCAGTTTTTTACCGACGATGAAAAGCTGACGGCGAACAAGCTTTTCGGAGTTCTGGCTGGAGTGGGCGGCATTGCGGTGATGGTTTCGCCGACAATGGGAACGGGTCTCGACATTACCAATTTCGGCCCCTTTGGCGTTTTGGGCGGAACTTTTCTCTACGCTGTTGCCGGAATCTATGCCAAGCGCTTTCGTTTAATTCCTTCAACGATGGTTTCAGCAGTCAGTCTGCTCGGGGGAATGATTTTCATGGCTCCTGCCCTTTTCTTTCTTGAGTTTCCAGACCTGCTGGCATTGAGCACGAAAACCTGGCTGGCCATCTTGTTTTTGGGAATGATCTGCACCGTTGCGGCCTACTTGATTTATTTTCGGCTTATCGCTGCTTCCGGTGCAACCAATGCCTTGCTGGTCACTTTGTTGATACCGGTGAGTGCCTTTGTATTTAGCGTGACTTTGATGAACGAAACCATCAAAGCAACCGACATCAAGGGTATGATGCTTATCGGCGCAGGCTTATTGATAATCGATGGAAGACTGCTCAGGTTTCCGGCGTTGCGTCGCCGCTGGTTCCCGCCAAAAACCTGAGCCGCCGGTTTACTGAATTACCTTATTGTTCTTCTTGAATTTAAGGACTTGCCGGACCATTTTTCCAAAGCCCTTTTCCTTTTGGCGCTTCTGGGCAATTGTTTGTCCAAACCTTGCCGCTTCGCGTTTAAGTTTCTGATAGCTGGTAAACTTTTCTTCCAGTAGCATTCCCTCTTCAATAGCCTTTCGCACGGCACACCCCGGTTCAGAATTGTGACTGCAATCCGAGAAACGACATTGTCGGGCAAGTTCTTCGATTTCGGCAAAAGCATTTTGAATTCCGGATTCCGCATCGGTCATGCCAACTTCGCGCAGGCCGGGGGTATCGATCAATATTGCACCATTTGCCAGTATATGTAGATGGCCGCTAGTCGTTGTGTGCCGTCCTCGTCCTGTGCCTGAACCGACGGTTTTGACCCTTTCGAGGTGCTGCCGGGCCAGGTAATTTATCAGGCTCGATTTGCCAACACCAGATGAGCCGACGATGCAGAAAGATAGGCCAGGCGAGAAACTTTCTGAAAGCTCCTGCAGACCTTTTTCCTGATGTATGCTGCCGCTGAAAACGGTCAAATGCGGATGCCTTTTGAATATTTCCGATTCAAGGCGGTTCAATTCAGCTTCATCGATCAGGTCTATTTTGTTGAGAAATACCACCGGAACAATGTTCTGATCCATGATCAGGCTAAGGTAACGGTCGAGTCTTGCCAGTTTGAAATCGCGGTCCGCTGCCATAACGACCAAAGCATTGTCGATATTGGCGGCAAGAATTTGCTGATCACGTTTGCCAACTGCTGATCTGGCAATAAAGCTCTGCCGTGGCAAAATCTGCGTTATCAGTTCTGATGAGCTGTCTGAGACGACAACCCAGTCGCCGACTACGGGGAAATCGCTGGCAGATTCGGCACTGAAGCGAAGTTTCCCGCTGATTTGGGCCAGACATTGCTCCGACAAAGATTGTATAAGGTAGTTTTCATGTGAGGCAGAGACTACCCGTGCGAGTAATCCCGGGTCAATGCTGTTTTCAAACACGTATTCAAGATGAGATCTTGAAAAGCCAAGTTTGCGTAGTTGTTCGTGCATTGTGGTTTGATTTTCCTTTGCTGGTGAAAAGGCGCAGGCAAAATCGGCAAAAATCGTCGAACGACATTTTTTTTGTTGAATTGCCAAAACACCGGGAATAGCCTGATACACTGACAGGCCGATGAGGGTTAAGAGTCAGTTATTGAAAATCCCTGCAATCATATTCTGTACCTCCCGTGTTTCGGAGTTGCATGCAAGTTTGTTCAAGCATTCATTTGCATACACCGTTAATTCTAATGAAAATTTTTCTCAGAGTCAAGTATCGAGTATTGAAAAAGCCGCCTCAAACCAAGTCGGGTTGAAGCGGCCAATAAAAAGCGGACTTTTTCGCCTCTAAATCACAGTCTGAAAGCTGCGGCGCACTGATTATAACCAACGCCGGAACCAACAAAAACAACCAGATTACCTTCTTTTACCAGGCCACGTTTTCGAGCCAGATCAAAAGCTACAGGCAGACAAGCCGAACCCATGTAACCAAATTCATGCATTATTTTGATGGCCTTTTCTTCGGGCAGACCAAGATCTTCCATGACCTGGGTGATAGTTTTGCTGCGCACCTGGGTAAATATTATATGATCGATATCTTTGATGGTGAAATTGCCGTTTTCTGCAACCTCACGCACCCTCTGCGGCCATCCTTCACGATTGACCGATGATGGGAAAGGTGTAACGAAGCGGACCTGAGTTCTACCTTCCTTAACGGCCTCAATTGTTGCAGGTTCCTTGGTGCCGCCAGCATAAATGCCCCAGCATTCATTATAGGACCCATCGGCATGCAGTGCGGAAGAAACAAAACCCGGCTGATCAGATGCTGCCAGAACTACCGCGCCGGCACCATCTCCGTAATAAAAGCTCATCGGATCATTTTCCCGATCAGCCAGACGCTGCATCATGTATACGCCAATAACCAGAGCTTTTCTGATGTTTGATTGATTTGCCATCATTCCTGCTGCAATTGCAAGTCCGGTCGGAAATGAGGCGCAAGCACAGCCAACATCGAATGTTCCAGCGTTTTTTGCGCCAAGTTTATGCTGCACTACGACTGAGGTGGCCGGAGTTATATGGTCTGGTGTGTCGGTTCCCAGGACTATTAAGTCGATTTCTTCTATGGGTGTGCCCGAATCTTCAAGGGCTTTTTTGCATGCTGCAACCGCGAGATCCGAGGTTGCCCAGTCTGAAGGAGCATAAAATCTCGTTAGAATGCCTGTCGCTTCTTCGTTCTTGTTAATGATTTCATCACTGAATCTTTTTCTGAACTCGTCGTTCGAGTGTTCTTCTGATGGTACAAAAGAGCCGCTGCCAATAATTTTTGCGAATTTTGCCATAACATCCAGTCTCCTGTTTTTATTGCGATGCAATAAAATATGCTGCAATCGCAATAAAAGTCAAGGTTTTTCTGCTGCGGGTCTGTTTGGCAAAAAGTTCTGTCGAAAGCCCTCTAAAAGCAAACCAGAGCGACCGAAGTCGCTCTGTCGCAGAAAGTTGAGGTTACTTTTTGATATTGTAAAAGCTTGCCAGACCCATGAATTTCGCATCGCTGCCCAATTCGTCTTCAATTTTGAGAAGGCGGTTGTATTTGGCAATGCGGTCAGTTCTTGAGGCTGATCCGGTTTTGATCTGACCAGCGTTGGTTGCCACTGCCAGGTCAGCAAGGGTTGTGTCTTCGGTTTCGCCCGAGCGGTGTGAAACGACCGCGGTATAGCCGGCTCGCTTAGCCATTTCAATTGCTTCGAGAGTTTCGGTCAGGGTGCCAATCTGATTGAGCTTGATCAGGATCGAGTTGGCAATTCCTTTGTCAATACCAGTTTTCAGACGCTCAACGTTGGTTACGAACAGATCGTCGCCAACCAGCTGAATCTTGCCCTTGTTCTTTTTGGTGAGGTATTCCCAGCCAGCCCAGTCGTCTTCGGCCATGCCGTCTTCGATGGAAATGATCGGGTATTTTTTGGCCCAGTCAAGCCAGTAGTCAGCCATCTGTTCAGATGTTTTCTTGGACTTGTCGGATTTCTTGAAAACATAATGTCCGTTTTCAAAAAATTCGCTCGCAGCTGGGTCAAGAGCGATGTAGATGTCTTTGCCAGCTTTGTAACCGGCTTTTTCGATGGCGGTCAGAATAAGTTCAACTGCCTCTTCATTGGATTTCAGGTTCGGGGCAAATCCGCCTTCATCGCCGACTGCAGTGTTATACCCGGCTTTTTTAAGAACGGCCTTCAGTGAATGGAAAGTTTCAACACCCATGCGCAGGGCTTCGCTGAAAGATTTGGCTCCGGCGGGCATGACCATGAATTCCTGAAAGTCGACGTTGTTGTCGGCATGAGAGCCGCCGTTAAGAATGTTCATCATCGGCACCGGCAGAGTGCAAGCATTGGCGCCGCCGATATAGCGGTACAGCGGCATGCCGGAAAGTTCTGCGGCAGCTTTGGCAACTGCGAGAGAAACGCCGAGAATAGCATTGGCGCCGAGTTTGCCTTTATTTTTTGTGCCGTCCAACGCGATCATGGTTGCATCGATGGTGCGCTGTTCCATTGCATCCATGCCTTCGAGTTCGCTGGC
This sequence comes from uncultured bacterium, assembly GCA_964613435.1. Lineage (GTDB taxonomy): Bacteria > Muiribacteriota > Ozemobacteria > Ozemobacterales > Ozemobacteraceae > DYKG01. The sequence continues at coordinate 2,891 of CAZTHA010000139.1, read as the reverse complement.
AATGGTTTCGTTAACGTTTTCAACGGCTTTAAGAACGCCTTTTCCCAAATAACGCTTTTTATCGCCGTCGCGAAGCTCAACTGCTTCGTGTTCGCCGGTCGAAGCACCAGAAGGAACTGCCGCAACACCATAAGCGCCGCTTTCGAGCAGAACTTCAACTTCGATGGTGGGATTTCCGCGACTATCGAGAATTTCTCTGGCCTGAATAGCATCAATAATTGACATTAAAGCCTCCTGATAATTTTAAGTGCCGACAGGTTCGTCGACGTGCTGAAGTCTACCACATTTAGTGATTGCGAAAAAGAGTTAAATTCAATTGGAAGAAATCATTCAGGCTTTTCGACAATCTGCCGAAATTAGATTGCGGAAAAATGTCTAAATTCAAGGTAAAAACGAAACAGTCATGCCTGGTTTGCAGAAAATACTAAAACTCATACTTCTGGTGATTTCGCTCAATCTGGCTTTCAATGCGCCGGTTATTGCTGCGGATGATGTGTTTTCGCTTGAATTCGATCTGGATTCACGCAGTACCATCGACAGTACCCGCAAAGACTATTTTGCACCCGAGTACCAGGCCCTGGCTTCAGTGCCGCAATTTATTGCCGATCAGTATGATCGAAGCTTTTTCAGTAGCGAAAATGACATGTTTATCGCTGTTCGGGGTGACCTGAATGAAACCCAGTTTTTCGATTTCAAAGAGCGCCTTTATTTTCTACATTATGGCGAAGAAGATTATTATTCGCGGGCGATCAACAGCAGAAAGATAAGGGAGATCGATCACGAACTCAATCTGACCTACGGTATTGCAGCCGGGGACCATGATTATTTCCAGCTTGATTTTTTTAACAATTATTACGATGTTGATCAGTTTTCAGCCTGGCAGACCAAAGCCAACCGTGGCTCAGGTCTTTTCTGTCATGAGTTCTCTGAAAGAACTGCTCTTAACATTGAGGGCGCCTATGAAGAGCGACAATACGACAATGATGCCGAAGAAAACTTTCGCCAGGGTGAAGTGAAATTCGAAGTTCTGACCTACATTCGCGGGCATAGAAAATTCAAGCAACTGGCAAATTCCACGCGTGGAAATCGAAGCTTTTTTGAAAATTTCCCCAATGGAATGGCTGCCAGAAAGGCTGTTGACTATTACACCGACTGGACGACAAGTCCACTCGATGACGATCCGCGAGCAAAATATAAAGCGATAAAAACTTGTGGCGATCTGTATCTTCGCTTTTACGGCGATGCCTCAACCCTTGAAAGAACGCGAATTGACAATCGGTCTACCAATGCCGGCATAGGACTTGGCGCCGCCTATGAACTCAGCGATGAAATCTGTCTGCGAATAGACGACTATTATCGAAGGCAGGATTGGCGCAACGAATCTGGAGTCTATTTTTTGTACGATAATACCACCAATCGGCTCACTCTTTCGGCAACCTGGGAATATAATCCTGAACTGTCGCAAACCATAAGTTTCATTGACGCATTGTTGAAAAATAGCAACGCTGCTGCCGAGAACCGGCGAATCAACATTCTCAGGTATGAAGGGTTGTATGCCGGCGGCAGGACGCGCGGCAGTATCAGATGCGAAGGGTTGCGACGTCGTTTTGATGAGAACCGGCGGTTTTATCCGGACGAAGATGAATTCAAGATCGCTGCGGCCTATGAATACATGATTACCGACCAGTTAAAGTTTCAGCTGCGTAGCGAATACATCGACAAGGATTATCTGAACTTTTCTGATGATATCTGGTCGTCATACCGGAGAAATATCTGGCGTGGGGCTGTAGAAAAGATTCTTTCCCGAAATCATTCCCTCGAAATTGCTTATCAGGAAAACTCTGAAAGACACGAGGAATTCAATACCAACAACATTGAAGAAAAAAGCCTGAATTTGAGTTGGCTGATGAATTTCTGAAGACAGCAAATATAAATGGCTGTTTTTGTTGTGGTAGAGGTTGGTATGTGATACAATTAACCAGCTTATGTTAGCCGTAGCCTTTATCGGTGTGATCATGCATGAACTGACTTCAGGTCAGGTTCAAGCGCTGGTTACTGCCGCGAAAACGGTAGCAGGAGAAAATGCTGTGCTGGTTTGTAATGCCAGCGGACTTTTTGCCTCTGCTCCAAGGCTGGGACAACAGCTTGAATTGCTCTTTGACAGTGAAATCGACTTGGTTTTTGCCGGGGAACAGGCCATTGCCCGAAATGCGGGCAGAAGCGAACTGCAAAACGTGCAAAGATCGATATTACGTCCTGAAAATTTCAGTTCGGGAGCGCCTGGGATCGGTACAAAGCTGCTCGCTTCAGGCCCGGACAAAATTTGGATGATTTGCCTTGCCGAGCAAAGCTTCAAAACTCCATTGGAACATGCCCACGAGGTACTGGAAGTTTTTTTTCGAAACAAAAAAGATACTTTTCCCGTATTTATTAATGTGAATGGTAAGGATCCGGATTACAAAAAGGCCCTATACTGGAAATATGGAAAGGAAAACGGTTCGGTGACAATCGTCGGCAGCGGAATGAATTGCTGCACCGGGAAGGCACGACTTAGCTCAACTGGGAGCGCTTTTCTGGCTGACGCCGGAGTAGTTGCCAGCGAAGATTCCATATCAGGGATGGCGCCGGAGTTGTGGTGGAAAAGAAATATCGGTCGTTTGCCGATTGCTGTGCTTCCAGGTAATGGCCGGATCGAAGCTGATTTTTCCGTTTTCTTCTATGAAAATGGAAGAGCAGTTAAGTCTATAACTGAGAAATTGCTGGTATAAAAAGTTGATTTTGCTGAAATGTTTATTGTTGGGTTAAGGAGAAAACTGCAGAGTGGCTGAAGCTAGTAAAAAATCCTGTCAGCACCTCCTGTTTGATGCTCAGAAAGGTATTCTTGCCAGCGG
>CAZTHA010000138.1:0-10382 GCA_964613435.1 uncultured bacterium | reverse complement strand
CGGCAAGCTCCGACAGCATTGCGCTGAAAAACCCTGCCCTGCCCGCTGCGCTATCATTAGCAGCTGCTTAAATTTAAGAAGCCGCGCAGGGGCGTTGCAAAAGCGAAGGTGCCACACCAATGCCGGCGCAGAGGCGGGTGCTTGCGCAGTGAATGCTGACGGAGACGAGCCTGACTCTCTGTCTACTAAAATTGCAGTGCAGGGGCGGCTTTGCAAAAGCGAAGGTGCCACACCAAAGCCGGCGCAGAGGCGGGTGCTTGCGCAGGATATGGGCATAGAAAAGGGGCGGCCTTCGTTGCCGCCCCCCAGGTTTCAGAAATTTTTGCGCTACTGTGCCTTTTTCGGAGAGAACCCCGCAAAAAGCCTGGTCAGCCGAGCTTGTGCGCTTTGAAGATCTCCTGCAGAGCCAGATTGGCCGCCTGACGAACCTCACGACTCTGGTCGCGGGTCGCATTTTTAAGCGCTACCAGACAGCGGATATCGCGCAGATTGCCCAAGGCTTCAGCAGCGGTTCTACGCACGGCACTGCTGCGGTCTGAAAGCATCTTCATCAGCGTCTCAACCACATTGGCACTGCCGATGCGGCCAAGAATCCGGGCGATATTCTCACGCAGGAAATTGTTACGATCCTGAGCCAGACGCAGCAGCCGAGCAACCAGATTGCCTTCGCCGATACGAATCAACAGATCACAGGCATGTCGTCTGATGCGCTCTTCAGCATGCTTCAACGCTTCGATCAAAACTTCGTATGAATTTTCGCCAAAGCTGACGATCGCTTCACTGCAGGCAAGCGGCACGATCGGCGACGGATCGTCGAGTCTGGCCAGCAACGGCATGATCGACTGCGGCTCACCAATCTTGGCCAGCGCTTCGGCAGCAGCTTCGCGCACGTTTTCCGCAGCATCTTCGAGGGATTTGACCAGATGCGGCAAAGCCACACGGTCACGGCGCTCACCCAGAACCTCAACGGCAGTAACCCGCACCGGCTCTGCCTTGTCGGCCAGAGCGGCGATAATGATGTCGGGAACCCGCGCATCAGCCATCATTGACAGTGAGCGGACCGAAAGTTTGCGCACGATTTCCGAACCGTCTTTGGTCGTCTTTTCGAGGAACTCGACGGCGGCGGTATCCCGCAATTCGCCAAGCACTTCGGCGGCCTTGGCGCGCACGATTTCGACCGAGTCGCGCAAAGCTTCGATGGCCGGCTGCACTGCCGCAGTCGTGCCGATTTTACCGATGGCTTCGATGGCCGCGGTGCGCACTTTTTCTGCCGCATCCTTGACCAGCTGCGACAGGGTGCGAATCGCCCGCGGGTCGCGAGTATCACCAAGCACAGTGGCAATGGCGACACGAACCTGCTCAGAGGGATGCGATGCCCCCATAATCAGCTTTTCAACGAGTTTGCGGCTCTGACTGCTGATCAGCTGCCGTGACAGCAGATCGAGCGGAATATTGTATTCAGGTTTCTTGAGAATATCGATCAGCGCATCGAGGGCGCCGTCGGTCTTGATGCCGCCGAGGGCTTCAACACACCACTGGCGCTGCAGATTATCGCCCTGGGTGAAGTAATCGAGAATGACCGGAATAGCGCGGTCATTGCCGACTCTGGCAAACAGTTGGGCGACATTCATGCGGATAAGATGCAGAATTTCACTGCTGCATTCGAGAATGCGCTTGTCGGGAATCCCGGCCAGCTTCTTCACGTCTTTATCGGTGAGCACTTCACGAGCGATCTTGATCAACAAAGCAAAGCAGCGCTCGTCTTCGAGATCGGCAAGAGCGCGGGCGATCGAGAATTGCGCCCAGGCATAGCCTTCTTTGAGAATGACCGAAATCGGATTTTCAGCGGTCAGATATTCATCGATGGCCAGCAAACTGTCGGCGATGCAAGTCTTGAGCGAACGCTCATCACATTCCGGCAAAATACGCAGCAGCGGGTAAATCGCACGAATACTGCCGATTTTTCCAAGCACCCGCACCAGCGAAGGCAGAATCGCTTCATGCTCTTCATCCATGACCCGGGTAATCGAATCGACGGCCATTTCGCCAAGCTCGCACAGCGCCCATTCAGCTTTGTCGATAATCTGCGCATCCTGTTCACGCAGGGAGTTGATCAAAGGTTCGATGGCCTTGGCACCCTTGATGGCGCCCAAAGCCTCGATTGCCGCCAGTCGCACATCCCGTTCGGAATCGGTAAGCCGTCCGACCAGTGGTTCGATGGCGATCGGGTTGCCGATCTTGCCGAGTGCACGCGCAGCTGCGATCTTCTGCACCGGCTCAGGAGCTTCGAGGAACTTGACCAGATTGCCGGCGGTGGCTTTTTCACCGATTTCGCCCAGGGCTTCAATAGCCTGCAGGCACAGCATCGGGTCATCCTTTTCGAGCACCGACAGCACATAACGGCTGGATTTGGCGGATTTTATTCGTGCAAAGGCTTCAAGAGCCAGTAAAGTCAGTTTGGTGTTGAACGAGTTGGCCAGCTTGAGAATCGGGTCGACCGCACGGGCATCGCCGATCTCGCCGAGGGCTTTGATGATCTTTTCCTTGATCTGCGGATTCGAGACCTGGAAGATATCGACCAGCGGCTCAACGGCATTGGCATTGCGGATCTGGCCGAGCGCCTGAATGGTAGCCAGCCGGATACGTTCATTGTCTTCGCTCAGAACAACCAGGAGCTGATCACAGGCCGCTGTAGAGCTGATCTTGCCCAGAGCTTCGATGGCTTTGAGGCGCACTTCGAAATCCGGGTCCTTGAGCATCGGCAGCACCACGGTAACCGACTTGGGATCGGCGATATTACCGATTGCTTCACAGGCAACAAAGCGCAGATCGTTGTTGCGACTCTTCAAAAAGGCACTGACCGCCTTCAAAGCAGAGCCGGACTTGATTTTGCCCAGGGCTTCGAGAGTCACGTAACGCAAGTCTTCGTTGTCTTCTTCAAGCAGCTTTATCAGCGGGACTACCGCTTCTTCCTGGCCGATTTCGCCAAGAGAACGGGCGGCAATGAACTTGAGCTGGGCGTGTTCTGAACCCAGACACTGAATCAATGGGCGAACCGCTTCAACTGCCTTGACTGTGCCGAGATACTCGGCGGCAACTTCGCGAATGTCTTTCAGCTCATCGGTTAAAAATTTGATAAAGTCGGCATTGCTGTCTTCGATACGCAAATCGCGAATGCGCAATACCAACGAATACTTTTCATCGGGATCTTCACAGTCAGCAAGCAACTGCCTGAGTTCTGCCAGCTGTTCAGCCGGAGTCAATGGCGGAGCTTCCTCGAGAATGGCCGACACCGGCTCATGTATTTCTTCACCGCCGCCGTATTCGCTTACCGGAGCAGCGGCCGGGCCATTGTTGTCCAGCGCCTGAATAGCGGAAATGTCGAAATCCGGCTCTTCATCTTCGTCAGCTTCAGCAGCGGCCGGGCTGATTTCATCCTCGGCAGCTTCCGATTCTTCGAAAAACGCGGGCTCGGGTTCTTTTTCCACTACGGCCGGTTTGGGCGGCGCACCGCCTTCAATACCGAGTATCAGACCGGCCAGGTCATTATCTTCATCAAAATCAGTCGTTTCTTCAGCTTCAATGCCGGCAGCAGGCGCCGCGACACTGACAGGAGCGGTTGCTACAGGCTCTTCAACCGGTTCATCGAAATCGAGATTCACATCGACTTCGGCGGTGCCAATATCTTCAGCGGTGTCGAGCACCATATTGTCGAGAAAATCGTCGCCAACAGTGACAGTTTCGTCAACCGCTTCTTCAACTCCCGATTCGCCGCCAAGAACGTCGCCCATGAAATCTTCATTGGCACTGACGATGAGATCGGAAGCATCGGCGTCATCAGCGGTTTCTACCGCAACTTCTTCACTGCCGAAATCGAAATCGACGGCGACGGATTCATCACTGGCGGTTTCGCTGTCGAGGTCACCGAAATCATAGCCCTCGGTTTCAACTACCGCCGTTTCGGCGTCAATTTCGATGCTGTCGGCGTCGTTGCTGACGAACAAACCATCGAGATCCGGGTCGTCGGCACTTGTTTCAATACTTATTTCATCCCCGACTTCAGCTGTTGCCGGTGCAGCAAACATATCGTCTTCTTCCAGGGCCTGTGGCTCTTCGATAACCGGCGCAGCAGGCGCAGGCGGAGCTGGCGGCGCAGCTGGCGCTGGCGGCGGGGCAACCGGGGCTGCAGCAGCAGGTTCGGCTGCGATATCCAATTCCGGCATGATGAATTCATCGGCGGGCTCGGCTTGAGGCTCAGTCTGCGGCTCGGCCTGGGCCACTACCGGTTCACCGGCATCGAAATCCAGATCCAGCTCGGCGCCCATCGGGCTTTGCGCGTCGAGATCAAGGTTCAGTCCTTCGGGGGCCGCGAAAGGATCGTCATCAACGGCAGCACTCTCGGTCATGCTTCCCCCGTCCATATCCAGGTTAAGATCGAAATCAGAGGTGGTTTCAGCGTTCAAATCGAGACTCTGCGACTGGTCTGACAAATCGAGATTGAAACCCGAATCGCCACCGTCCATGTCCAGATCGAAAGAAAGATCGTCGGCCTTGGCCGGCTTGCTCTCAGTCGCAAAGCTGTCAAGCCCCGAAGACAAATCGAGATCGCCTGAATCGCCGAGATCGAGAGACATGTCGTTACTGTCGAGTGACAGCTCGTTATCGCCGAGATCGAGCGATAAATCAAGATCGAGCGGCTCCCTTTCCGCGGGCGAGTCCATGCCGTCGCCTGTGGCCGGCAAGCTCATTCCGCACATATTGCAGAATTTATTATCTTTCTCGTTTTCGAATCCACAACCGGGACACTGCATAGAGACCTCCGATACTTTCTGTCTGAACGCTTCAGTGTTTAACCTATCAGATTATCAGAAAGCGCTGTATTTGTCTTGGTTTTTTTAAACATTCAGTTAAAGAATTCGGTCAGATTCGGGAATTCCTTTAGTATTTCTTTTCTGATATCGGCACTCTTCTGTGCAAACACCAGTTCTGGCATGAATTTTCGCAACTTTTGCCGGTCGAGGCGGGGAATCATATCGCCGATGGCCACTGCTGCTGCAGGCCTGATGCTGAATTCGTCAATTCCTGCGCCAACCAGGGCAATAAACCCGGCCGGGTCGGAAGCCATTTCGCCGCAGACCCCGACCTTGATGCCCAGCTCGGTCGTGCGTTTGAGGCATTGATAAATCAGGCGCAGGAAGGGGCGGCACATAAAGTCGGCCAGAGCGGCCAGCTTTTCATTGGTGCGGTCGATGGCGTAGAAAAACTGCAGCAGATCGTTGGTTCCGAGGCTGATGTAGTTGGTGTAATCGGCAATCGTGTCGAGCATGAACAGCGCCGAAGGCACCTCGACCATTATCCCCCATTCGGGCGGGGTTTCCATTTTCAGCTCGGCAGCGACTTCGCGATAAAGGGCATCGATCTGCGCCAGTTCCTCGGCCACCGCAACCATCGGAAAAATAATCTTGACGTTGCCGTGCTTCGAAGCCTGCATCATTGCCCGCAACTGCGGCTTGAGAATATCCGGGCGGGCCAGCGAAAACCTGATCGAACGAAAACCCATGGCCGGATTCTCTTCACGGGATAACGGCAGATATTTCAGCGGCTTGTCCGAGCCGATATCGACGGTGCGCAAAACCGCCTGTTCTGGCGCGGCCTTGACCACCTTGCTGTAAACTTCACGCTGAAACTTTTCGCCGGGCAGATCCATGCTTTCCATGAAAATGAACTCACTGCGAAACAAGCCGATGCGGCGGACATCGAGCTTCTTGAGCAACGGCAGTTCTTCGGTTCGGGAAATATTGACCCCAACCCTGATATCGTAGCCGTCGGCGGTCCGGCAGGTGACCGGCGCAAACTTGCGCTCGTCCTTCAAGGATTTTTTCAACTGCTCGACCGAGGCGTTGTCAGGGTTGAGCACGACCCGGCATTCGCTGCGGGTGTCAATGAGAACGGTCTGGCCAGTGCGGGCTACCAGCGACAGATCGGTCAGCCCGAATACCGAGGGTATTCCCAGGGCCCCCGAAAGAATCGCCACATGTGAAGTTGCCCCGCCAGAATCGAGACAGACGCCCTTGAGGTTACCCCGGGCAAACTCGAGAATCTCGCTTGGGGTCACTTCGGCGGCGATCAAAATATAGGGTTCGTCGCCGATTTCCTTGGCCGGACCTTCGAGACCCATCAGATGCCGCAGCAGCTGATCACCGACGTCTTTGATGTCGATGGCGCGTTCACGCAGATAGGGATCGGCGATTGCCGAAAAAGCTGCCTGAATCTCGTCGATGCGGGCGCGCACGATGCTTTCGACGTTAACCATTTCGCTTTGCAGGCGTTTGACCAGCTTTGGCCTGAACTGGGGATCTTCAAGCATCAGCAGGTGTGAGTCGAAAATGGCGGCGTATTTTTCACCGTGCTTTTCTTCAGCCTGGCGACGGGAATTGAGAATATCGTTGCTGGTCAATTTGATCGCAGCATCGAGACGTTCGATCTCTTTATCGATCTGTTCTGTTGTGATGGGGGTTTTCTTGACTTCGATACGCTTGCGAAACACGTAGGCCTGGGCGACACAGGCGCCTTTCGAACCGATGATTCCGCGCAAAAAAACCGATTGCTTTGAATTGTTCGACATTTCAACTCCTGTCGTAGTAATTACTCAGGCCATCTCCTCGCCGAAGCCACTGTCAATCAGCGATGCAATCGCGTCAACCGCTTCTTCGGCATCGGGTCCGTCGGCAGAAATGGTTATACTCTGCCCTGGCCCGGCGGCCAGCATCATTACGCCGAGAATGCTTTTGGCATTGATCTCGGTGTCATCTTTGGCAAGCTGAATCTCCGATTCAAATTTGCCGGCAAGCTTGACCAGCAGCGAGGCCGGTCGTGCATGTAGTCCAAGCTTGTTTTTGATCTCAACTTCTTTTCGCTTCATTGAATTTCCTCAGATCAGAATTCCCCAGTGATAAAACACAAGGGCACAAACCATCAGCAGGAAGGAAATCATCAACACGTCAATTCTGGCTCGATACGCGATTGTGCCCAGAGTGACCAGAAATAACGCTCCTATTCCCTGTACTACTTTTTCACCGAAGTAGAAATACTCCAGTGGCAGATTGGTCAACAGAAAAGGGGTGTGCAGGTTGACATGGTTCGGAATCAGGTAAGCCAGCAGAACCAGCGTGCCGTAGCGCAGATTCTGACGAATCTGCGGAAAGCGAAACTGGCGCAGCGACCTGATTACATGCGTTCCCTCTCGATAACCCCAGTAAACCCCGGCAAACCTGAAATACAAATGCGGCAGGTTATAAAGCGCCAGGAAAATCAGGGGTGTCAGCATATAGTTGCCGAAAGCGAAGGTCAGTGCGGCAACGGCAACGAACGGACGCCAGGAATCCCAGAACAGCCCATCGCCAATGGCAGCGCAGGCGGTCATCAGGCCTTCCTTGGTGTCATGAATGATGTCTTCGGCGATTTCGCCATTGCTCAGGCGCTCTTCAAGCGCCAGAGTCACCCCCATGACGATCGAAGAAAAATAGGGGTTGGTATTGAAATATTCAAGATGCCGCAAATAAGCGCCTTCCCGCGCATGCGTGCTTTTATGAATCTGGTCGAGGGCCGGGCTGATTGCATAGAGAAAGCCCATACTCATCATGCCGCGATAGTTCCAGGATGACTGGAGAAAGAATGAGCGGAAAGCGATGCGGGCCAGCATCAGTCGGGTCAGTCGTCTCATGCGCCGTTACCACCTTCCCGCGATTTGCGCCACATGTAAACCAGCGCGGCACCGATGCCCAGCCATATCTTCGCCGGCAGAAAGGTAAAAATCATAATGGCGATGATGAACATTCTGATTTCGCTGCGATTCTTCAGCACCATGCTCGCCAGCACCGAAAACCCGATCGCCGGCAACAAGCCCTGAACGACAATGAAACCGCTGCTGTGCTTCAAACTCAGGGTCTGCGTAAAGTATTTCAGCGGCTCGACGCCGAGCCAGACGATGAGAAAACAGAAAATGAACGCCTTGGTAAAGGTGCAAAAGCCCCCAAGGGTGTGGCCGACCGCAACCGCCCAGAGCTGGTTGTCTTCAACCTTCTGGCTGACCCAGTTGTCGATGTTGGTGTTCAGACGCCTGACAAACATGTCGAGACTGCGCCCAAGCAACCCCATCGCCACCGAGAACAACAACGCCACCGTGTAACAGACTTCGCGCTCGGCATAAGTCTCGTAACTGCGGCCGGCAATGAAGCCGAGAGCGACCGAAAGCACCGAAGCCAGCGCCGCATCGGGCGGAACATTCATGCCGAGTGGTAACTGCTCGATCCAGATCAGCTGCAGAATCGTGCCGACCATCAGACCGAGTTTCAGTCCCACCGCCGCTTCACCGAAAATATTGCCGAGAAACAGCCCGGTAAGCGGCGCAGCTACGATTGGCTGCGAAATCATGAACTGCCAGGTCGCCGTCGAATCCAGATCGACGATACCGCCGATCAGCGCAATGAGCAGAGATGAGCTAAGATGTTCGTCCATGGCTAATCTCCGCTGCCGGGAAATCTGGCCTTCCACTCGGAAACGAAATCATTCAAAGCATATTCCGGAGTCAAATCGCCATTTAAAACCTGTTGCAGCTTTTCACCGAGCGGCTTGTAAATTTCACCGCGCAACGGGCTGTTGATGATCTTGCGGCTCATCTGTAACTGCCGCACAAACGTCTGCAGATAGGGATCACGCTTCAACTCGGGCGCGGCAAAAACCGTGCGCCGGGCCGGCAGACCGAAATTCACCACCGAAAGCTGCTTTTGCACTTCCGGCGAAAACATGTACTGCAGGAACTTCAGGGCCGCTTCCGGATGCTTACTGTTTTTCGAAATGACCAGCGTCTGACAGCCGGTCGGCGAAAAGGTGCCGCACGGGCCTTCCGGAATCTGTGCGATACCCAGGTTATTGTTATCGTCTTTGAAGGCTGTTCCGGCAATGACGGTGCGAATCGCCCAGGGGCCGGTGAAAATCATGCTGACCTGTCCACTTTTAAAGCTGTGAATCATGGTCTGGTAGACGTTCGAACGCAGGTTTACCGGCGGAATGACCCGCAATTCGTCTTTCAGGTGCAGCAGATACTGCATCGCCTTGCGGGCCTGATCGGAATTGATTGCCAGCTTGCCTTCGTTATTGAAATACTGACCGCCAAAGCCGAAGAAGAAGGGCTCGAAATACCAGCCGTTCGGATAGATAAAAAAGCCATACCGGCCGGTGTTTTTGTCGGTCAGTTTGGTTGCAACTTCAGTGAACTGGTCGAAATTGGCCGGTGCCTTTAAGCCCTTTTCCTGAAAGTGTTTCTTGTTGTAAAACATTGCCAGACAATCCACGGAAATAGGCATCGCCCAGAACTTGCCGTCAAGCACGACCACACCCTTGGCAATCGGCACCATATCATCGATTTCGTCCTTGATCTTCGAGGCCTGGATGTTCACGATGACGTTATTCTTGACGAAATCAGCCAGCCAGAAGCGATCGGCGCGCATTATATCAGGGCCAGCGCCGGCCTTGGAACTTTCCTTGAACTTTTCCCGCGCCTTGTAGAAGTCGACGAAAACACTTTCAATACGAATTCCCGGATTACGTTGTTCGAAAGTCTTGATCAGCTCGGGCATGACTTTCGCTTCCGGGCCTTCCATGGTGTTCCAGAACTCGAGACGAATTTCTTCGCCACTGCCGCTGGATTTCTCTTCTTTGCCGCAGCCGAGAACCGACAACAACATCGACAGCAGTAAAACCACGGCTGCCGAATTGAAAAGTGATATCTGTCGGTTTTTGGGCATGATATCCCTTTAATTACCTATTTTTTAACAACCCTTGCGTCATCGCCGGGCATAGCCCTGGCAAAGCCGGGATGTGCGAGATCACAAACCCTTTTGTCATCACCTGACGAGCTTGTGCCCCGAAAAGACAATCGGGCGATCTCAGCAGAACCGGTCATCGAGCCGGGCCACCCGGTCAAAATGCCGGTTTCGCAACGGCCGCTTCGATCTGGCAAGACCAGTTTAAGCGACCGTTTCGCAGCTCTTTCAGGCCTCTTTTTCGTTTTTGCGGCCGATACGGCGGGTGTCCGACTGTTTGAACAGGTGGAAAGCCTCGACCGGAATATGCGCGGTAACCTGCTGCCCAACTTCGACTTTGACGGTCGGGTCAACGCGGGCGTTGATGCTGTGGCCATTGCCAACCAGATACAGATAGGTTTCAGCGCCCATCGGCTCGATCAGGTCGACACGGCAGGGCAGTGGCAGGGTCGGCACTGACTTGTCCTGCACATCGATCAGAATGTGCTCGGGGCGGATTCCCATGAACAACTCTTTATCATCGAAGCTGACGAAATGCTGGTTCAGGTCGATCTGCCA
>CAZTHA010000137.1:7864-10413 GCA_964613435.1 uncultured bacterium | reverse complement strand
TATCAGAAATGGCGGCAGGTAGGCACCGCCATATTCGCCAAATTGGCCATTTTCATCGGGAAAATTCTTGAAATAGTTATTGGTCAAAGCAGACTCCTGTATTTGCATATATTTGGAACACTGATCAAATTTTCGGGGATTGTACCAAAACCATCCTTAATCTGCAAATTAACTTTTTCAGGAAAATCTTGACCTTTTTTGTAATTTGCCAAAGTTCAAATTTTATTTTAAACTTAGTGAAAAGGAAAAATCGCAAGTGGTAAAAACTTTCTTTTCAGCGCTTTTTTTGCTGCTCATTTTGCTGCAGCCCGCCGAGGCATTGGCCGATGAGAATGGGCTCAACGGCGCGATGCAATACCGGCAAGCGATGCAACTGCTTCCCCAATTAAGCGAAAGTGAGCATGAAGCGCTGCAGAGGGTAAAAAGCCTGGCTGGTCTGAAAAATTTGCCGCCCGAGCTGATTCAGAAACTTGAACAGGCAATGATGCAAGGCTTCTTTCAGCTTCTTATGGATGCAAGAGAATGTTCGAAATGCGTTTTTCTGCCACCAATCAGAGAGAGCTTAAGACAGGCCGAAACCGTCAGCGAACCATTCCATTATTTCTGCTTTTTCATCAATGCACTTGGCTGGCGAGCCATGGCCGCTGAAAAGCCTGGTCTGGCAATAAATCTGTTCATAAGCATTTTAATGATTGCCGATGGCCTTGAAGTTAATGCTGATTTCAAGCAAAGCCTTGCTTATGGCATCGATTTGCGGCGGATTGCGCTTGATTCTTTAAACGTCTGTTTGGAACAGACTGATGATCCGGAGGCCCGGCAAATTGCGAAGGACTATTTTCTCAGTCGGCCAGGCCCGTTGTTCAACATGCAGCAGGCAATTTCCAGAGAATATCAAAAACTTCTTGAGTTCATTCTGCTCGTTGAAAAAGAACCCGAATACCTTGCCATCTTTTTTTCTGCCGAAAAACCTGAAAACGAAAACCAGAAAAAATGTCGGGTGTTCAGAACTGTTATTCAAAAAGGTCTGGAAATGGCTCAACTGGATGGCTATCTCCTGGACTCCGAATCGGATTTCACCGTCGTTCAAAATGAATTGATCGATCGAGGCTACTTGAAACTGGAACTGGAATGTCCCAATTCCGGCCAATTTTCTCTTGAATACCGGACAAACGGAATGATTAAACGAATCGGCTGCACATGCGAAGGCAGCGGCCCAGACGCCGAAAGTTCTCAGGCGCATCTTGATCCAACCAGGGCGCAAAAGGCACTAGCTTATAAGGATTCGCCAAGATATGTTGCTGATCGCAAAGAAGTTCTCGATTATTTCAATCGTTTGAAAGAGCTGGATTATAAGCAAAACGACCCATTCTTTTCGCTACCTGACTATTATGACCACGAAAGCCTGAAGTTCTCGAGCAATATTCTTCTGGTCAATTTTATGATCGACCATCGAGATTTGCTTCAGCGGGTAACCCAGCTGCAAAACCTTGTCGATGACTTGATCGAATAATTGATCCTTGTCTAATCAGCAATTCGGTTTATTTTTTTATTGTACGCTGCTTAAAATTTCCTGCGGCGAAAGACAGATTATTTGGTGTTTACTGTTCGCCTGCGAAAGGAAGTGCTGTCTATGAGATATAAGAATATTCTGTTATCGATTTTGCTGGTTCTTTTGCCACTCACTGCGGCATTTGCGGCATTCTGTCCTAAATGCGGTAATGAAGTCGCAGCAGAAGACCTGTTCTGCCGCAATTGTGGCCAGAAACTTGACGGCAGCGTAGAAAACACCGGCGCGACCGGAGATCTCTTTCAGAACACCAGGGTGCCTCAACAGGTTATAATTCCGGCAAGCACTCAACCTCAACCTTTTAAAGTAACCTCGCACTATCTCAACGTTAGTGGCAATCGACTTTACCGCGACAGCTACTTCTGGATCGCCGAGGTCGTCGGAGGTCAGGCACGGGTATGGAGTCTGGAAGGTCCGGTATATGATAGCCTTATTATGGGATGGGTTTCGCTGACCGAACTTGAAAAAAGATCGACACTCACCCCAAGCTCGACCATTGTTTGTGCTGAACCGCCACCACCGGCAGCAACAAAGGTCGTAGTCGTTGAACGCGTAAATTTCTGGCGACATTGGGGGCCAGGCCCGTTTTTCACCCACAGGTCATACCACCGCCGGCACCCTCGACCGGGTTGCCCACGCTAATTCAACCTGGTAAAACTCAAAAAGCGACGACAAAATTGTCACAGGCACGCACAAAGGGGCCTGATTTTTAGGCAAACCCTGACTTTTTTCCCCTTCTTTCCCTGTCTTTTCTGGCATGCGGATTGCTCTTTAAATACCTGCTACAAATGTCAGAAAAGCAGGGGAGGAATTGGCAGTGCACACCTTTTTGGCCATCGTATCTGTAATGCTGATAATTGTGCTGCTTGCGGTCTATCAACCCGTGTTTCTACTTTTTCTGGGTCTGATGGTGATTTTGACAAATCCAACTTTGCGCAGTGGTTTATGCAAATTTATCAGTTTTTTTGATCTAATCGGGGTA
>CAZTHA010000137.1:0-7764 GCA_964613435.1 uncultured bacterium | reverse complement strand
TAATCGGGGTATTATTAATCTGGAATAAATAAAGTAGTTCAAAAGAGGTCGCCAATGGGTATATCGAAGTTTCCGGCACGAGTCCTTTTCATAAGAGTTTTTACTGCTATTTTTTTTGCTTTTAGTCTGGCTTGCTCCATTCAGGCCCAAGACACTCAAGGTTTTCCTGAAGGCAAGATTCGCTTCACGATAATGCATACCAATGACTTTCATTCACAGCTTACCGGTCTGGGACCGGACAGTTTTTTCACTCCAAAAACCGGTGACAAGGACCCGGTAATTGGCCATGCAGCCAGGCTGATGACCGCAATTCGCAGCATTCGTGCCCATCGAATGAAAAACATGCAAAACACTCTCCTGTTTGATGCGGGTGATGGAATGTTCGGCACTTTGTTTCACATGCTTGCCCCTAACCCGGATACGGGATGGGCGCCTGAGTATCGCTTCATTTCAGAAGCAGGTTATGACGCCATAGGACTCGGCAATCACGATTTTGATGCCGATGAGAATGGTTTGGCAATTGCATTGAAAAAATCACGAAGGGCCGGCTATCGAGTTCCCTTCATTACTTCGAACATTAAATTCACCAACAGTGATGGCAAAACCAGTCCTCTGCAGAAATTCATCAAAGCCGGTGGTAACCCAATCCAGGAAGCGGCTTTTCAGGACTATCTGATCAAGCTATTGCCGGGTGGGGCTGACCAACCGCCGCTGCGGCTGGGCATTCTGGGTCTTATCGGCCCTGATGCCGCCAAACTATGTGCCACCACAAGAAAAAACGTGGCTTTCGTCGGTTTCAATGATGAAAAAACCAAAATAGATGAAAAAACTTTTCACAAATTTGTCCAGCAGCGGGTCGACTTTCTGAAAAAAGAAAAAAGCTGTCATCTGGTGATCGTACTTTTACATGGCGGCACCCCTGAAGACGAAGCTCTCGCCAAAGAGGTCAATGGCATAGACATACTTATCGCCGGGCACACTCATGAAGCCTATACCCGGAAAGTTGGCAAAACGATTCTCTCGCAAACCGGCCATGGCGGAGCCAATCTTGGAGTTCTCGACTTCTGCTTCGATGGGTCAGGGCTACAACTGGTCAACTCGGGTCGCACGATGTATAAAATCGATGACCGAATACCGGCCGCGCCAGACGTGCTGGCCTGGCTCAAACAGGCAAAAGAAGAAGTTGATCGACTGCTGTCGGCCTGTGGTTTTTCAAGCGATGACATGATTTGTACTGTCAGCAAAGATCGCAAGAAGGGCCATTTTCCAGATAACCAGGCCCAGGTTTTTACGGCTTCAACCCTGAAAAGAGCTGTAAACCGCCGGCTTGAACAGCCGGTACACCTTTATTTTTCAACTTATGGAATGGTCAGATCGGAATATCTTACCGTAGATTCAGAGCCGGCCGCCTACACATTTTCAGATGTGTTCAGATTCTCCCCCCTGGGTTTTGCCCCCGATGGCACGCCCGGCGCCCCGGTCGTTATTTTTTCCCTGTCACGAACCGAGGTAAAGATTTTGCTTGAGCTGATGACCCTGCTCAGTGGCAAAACCAGGTCTTACGAGCCCGCCCCATCGGGCAACCTCACCTATAAAATCAATAAATTCGGGGTTCCCCTTATCAACAAGATTGGCAGTTTAAAACTTGATGGAAAACCTTTCAGAAAATGGCCGAAGCGAATGCGAATCGCCACGACCCGTTTCTTCGCCGAAAATCTGCTTAAGGTCCGCAATCTCACCAAAGGCATTATTCGCATTACCCCCAGAGATGAAAATGGCGAAGCGATAACCAGTTTTGCCGATTCTGGACTGCCACGCGAGCACATATTGCTTGCCGATGAACTGCGCCGCGTTGAAAATGGTGAAGTTGACGACCCTGAAGCAATTCCATAATTATCTGAACAAATAGTTTCCAAGCATCTTTTCATAATAAGCAAATCGTTTGTTAGAAAAAGCCGTTTTTGCTATTCAAACAAAATAAAGTGACATTAACAATAGAACCTTGGTAAACTTGCCCAATCAGCTGACATCCATTTTTTCAATTCTTTTTTCAAACTAACATAAACAAATATTCAGCATTAAGGATCTTATCAACAGGAGTTAATCCGTGACCCAAAAGAAAATTTCTGCTACGCGAAAAAGAGAACAAACTGTTTCAGATTCAGTTTCCCCAAAAATGTCCTGTGGTATGGATATAGGCCAGGCAATCGTTGAGGCGAATCGCTGCCTGCTTTGTCACGATGCGCCTTGTTCAAAAGCGTGCCCGGCAGGAACCGATCCGGGAACATTCATTCGCAAACTCAAATTACGCAATATTACCGGTGCAGTTCGAACCATAAAAGAAAATAATGTTCTTGGTGGAGCCTGCGGAATTCTTTGCCCAACCTCAAGGCTTTGCGAGAAAGAGTGCAGTGCCAGCGGGCTTGATCGTCCAGTGCAGATCGGCAAAATTCAACGAGCTCTGATCGAGCACAGTTGGGAAACCGGACTCGACGCCAGAGAAATTTTAAATAGCTGTAAAGTAAGTGAGAAAAATGGCAAAGTTGCCGTTATCGGTTCCGGCCCGGCTGGATTGGCTTGTGCGGCGACTTTGGCCCGGTCAGGCGTTGCCGTAACTGTTTTCGAAGCCAAGAAGAAAGCCGGCGGAGTTTTGCGCTATGGCGTGCCCTCTTTCAGGCTTCCCGGGGAATTCCTCGATCGCGAGCTCGAAGACTTGCACCATCTTGGCATAAGTTTTAAATTCTCAACCCCGGTTAAAGGGAAGAAAGAAATAGATCAGCTTTTTAGCTCCGGATTCAAGGCAGTTTTTGTCGGAACCGGGCTTTGGCAGGCAGCAAAGTTAAGTGACAAACCTCAACCGGTTGGGGTTTATTCATCAATAGAATTTCTTGAAGACTTTAGAAGCACCACTAAAAGTAAGGCTGCCAGCCGGGTCAAGCAAAAAATTGTTGGTGTAATTGGCGGCGGTTCGGTTGCAATTGACTGTGCCAGAGTAGCGTTGAAACTTGGCGCAAGCGATGTTTACCTTATCTATCGCCGATCTTTCGCTCAAATGCCGGCAGAGCCTGATGAAAAAATAGAAGCCCTTGAAGAGGGAATTCATTTTCTTCTATTGAATCAGCCAGTCGACTATATCAGCAACAAGAGTGGCACGCTTGAAGCAGTAAAACTTATCCGCACCTGTCTGGGTGAACCAGATCGATCCGGGCGGAGAAAACCCGTACAGGTTAGCGGAAGTGAATGGACTTTGAAGCTTGATGCGGTAATTGAAGCAATTGGCAACGTTTCCCATGAAGATTTGAGTGCGTTATTGCCAAAGGCAAAAGCAGATCCGAAAAATCTTCTAATGGTAAACAACGAGAATGGCTCAGCAAATATTCCAGGCGTATTCGCCGGCGGCGATATTGTCAGAGGACCAGCTCTGGTTGTCGAAGCAATTAATGATGGCAAAAAAGCAGGCCGGGCAATTTTAGCCAGTTTGCAACAAGGAAAAAGCAAATGAAAAAAACAATTGATTTAAGTGTTGATTTTTGTGGCGTAAAATTTCTCAACCCGTTTCTTCTATCATCATCACCTGTTTCCAACAATGCCGAAATGATTGAACGCGCCTTTGCTGCTGGTTGGAGCGGAGTAGCTTATAAAACCCTGGTAACCGACCGAATTCCCATTTACCATCCTTCACCACGAATGCATGGTTACAATTATGGTGACCAGCGCCTGATCGGCTTACAGAATGTTGAGCAAACAACCGATCGCGGTCTCGAGCCCAACCTTCGCGATATTCGCTATCTCAAGAAGCATTGGCCGAAACACAGGGTCTTAGCCAGCATCATGGGATTTTCAAACCAGGAATGGGCCGACCTGGCGAAAGCATGTACCGACGCTGGTGCCGACATGCTTGAGTTGAACTTTTCCTGCCCACACATGACAGTTGAGGGTTCAGGTGCCAAAGTTGGCAAAGTAAACGACCTGGTTGAGAAATTTACCGCTACGGTGCGCAAAGTCACGCATTTGCCACTTGTAGCCAAAATGACCCCGAATATTTCCGACATGAGTGAGCCTGCTCTGGCCGCCAAACGGGGCGGTGCCGATGCTATTTCGGCGATCAACACGGTTGCCGGTTTATCAGAGATAGGGCTTGAAGATTGGATTCCACGACCTAACGTGTTTGGTAAAGGTGCAATCAGTGGCTTTTCCGGACCAGCGATCAAACCTATCGGTTTGCGCTTCATTGCCCAGCTTGCTCTAAACAAGCAACTCGGTCTGCCAATATCAGGCATGGGTGGCATTGAAACCTGGATAGACGCGCTTGAGTATATTCTCGCAGGCTCCACGACGCTTCAGGTTACAACCGGAGTTATCCACTATGGCTACCGGATCGTCGAAGACCTGATCGAAGGGCTTAGCGACTATATGCAACAAAGGAAAATTAATCGGGTTAGCCAGCTTGTTGGACGCGCCCTACCCAATATTTCAGAAACGGGCGAATTCGATGTCAAGCGTCAGGGCATTGCCAGATACAATCTCGATAAATGTGTTGGCTGCGGCCAATGCTATATTGTTTGCCATGATGCGGGCGGCCAGGCTCTGAAATGGAACTCGGAGCAGCGGCGGCCCGAAATTGTCGAAGATAAATGTCTGAGCTGCATGGTCTGTAGTTTTGTTTGCCCCGTTTCTGGAGCGATTTCGTATAAAGAAATGCCCAAATCCTGGAAGCGCAAGGAAACTTTGACTTTGGGTTAACTCCTCTGCAGATTCTTGCATTGAGCCGTAATTTCACCAGTGGGGGAGTAAAAAAATAGCTGTGTCGGTTATTTTTTTACTGCCCCGCTGGTGATACCGGCAACATAGGCTTTTTGCGCCAGCAGGAAAACCAGACGCGATGGTACTGCCGTGACGATGCCTCCTGCCAGAAGCACGCCCCAGTGGCCAAAGCTTTTGTTGGCCAAAGAAACCAGGGCGACCGGCAAAGTGAACATTGGCTCATCCTGCATTATAATCAGCGGATATAAAAACTGGTCCCAGGTATAAATAAAGCTGGTCACAGCGAGGCTGGCAAAGATTGGCCGGCATAATGGCCAGACAATTCTTGTGAAAATGTCAAAATCGCCGGCGCCATCGATTCTGACTGCCTCAAAAATCTCGTCGGGCAAATCCAGCATGAACTGGCGCGTTGCCAGAATTCCGAAAGCATGGGCACAGCCTGGCAGAATCACAAAGACTGACATCCCAAAATCTGTTTGATCGTCACATTTTACCGCATTTCATTTCCGTCTGGTAACAATGATTTTCATATCAAGAAAACCACATGAGTAGCTAGTTGCCGCCAGCTTAACTGCAAACCTCTGCAAAGAACTTTCAAGCTTGAGAATCTGACCGTAACCGATAGGCTTCAATCGACTGGGTTTTTCCTTTAACACTGCTTATCGGCAGTTTTTCTGCCCGACAATTTTCTGGAAGAAATTCAGTCAGGTATCCAGAAATGACGATTTCTGAATTTTCAAGTTTAAGAGCTTCTGCGGACAGTCTTGCGGCCAGATTAACCGGATCGCCAACAACTGTTCGCGCCAGTCGGGCTTTTTCAGTACCCATAAACCCGGAAATGGTAATACCTGAATTAATACCAATTGAAACTTCGATCGCGGCTTTTTCCATCATCTGTTTTTGTATTGCAATTGCTGCCTGAATTGCATTCTTATGACTGTCAGAGTCATATTCGTCATGCTCAAAAACGATCATGACCTTATCTTCAATCATTTTGTCAACTTCTCCGCCATATTGTTTCAAAGCGTCGGTGGCTACCGAAAGGTGGTTCTGAAGAATGGCAAAAATCTCAACCGCACTCTTTTCAGCCTGAATCTTCTTGAAACCTTTAATGCCAGAAAAAACTATGGTTGCGAAACTCTGTCGGGCCTTTTCCGACAAATTTTCTGCCCCTGAAGCCACTTCTCTAAGAACCGAGCCTGAAACAAAGCTTTTTAAAACCATTCCTTCGTGCAGCCCACGCGCCATTTTGTTAAATGAGTTCCCTATCTGAGAGAATTCATCTGGATGCCAGGTGGAAATCTGAGCAGAAAAGTTGTTTTTGCCGATTTCTTCGGTTGCAGCAGTAAGCTCTTTTATCGGAGCAGTGAAGTACCTGGCGCCGGCAAAAGCGATGAAAAGGCCTACCAGGAAAAGTCCTGCGAAAACAAGTGCTGCAGTTTTCAGAATCTTTAATCTGAAAGGTTCGAAATTCTCGATCCATTCAAATCCAGCAATAGTAGTCCGGGAAAAATCCATGGGAATGGCTCTTATCAGCTTTGATTGTTCTTTTTTTCTGACAATTTTCGAAATGGGCGCTCTGCTTAGATGGGCTTCCTTAGCGCTTTTAATCAGATCCGGAAATTCATTTCCAAGAAGCTTGATTTCCAAAGGTTGGGCAAGAATCTTTCTTTCGTCGCCGTATAAAAAGATAACCGGTTCGTCACCATTTGTAGAAAGTTTTTGCAACGGAATGGATCGCATCGACGAAATCTGATCGAAATGCCAGGTGATTATTGCAAAATATTTACCCAAGTGAAGAATGGGAAAACTGTAAAGAAAGTCTCTCTTGTAAAAAGAATGGGCTTCCATGAACAGGTCTGAGTTTCTTCTGAACCTGTAAAATGTATCGATTCCCATTATGTTTATAAAAAAGCTCTGCGCAAGCTCTGCTTTCAAATCTTCTGAATCAAACCCGGCCCCTTTATTTTTTTCATTATTTCCGAGCAGGTCGAGTTTCTCACGAAATCTGGCAAAAAATATCTTTGAAATAGTCGAATTGTCTTCGAGCAATTGGAGCTTGTCAAAACTACTTAGTCTAATTGAGAAAGGAACCTGATTCTGTGGACAAAGCCAGATTGATGAATAGAATAGAGGAGATTTTTTTCTGACAAAATAATCGGCGCATTTTTTAAAAAAACTTCTGAAGTCATCTTTAACAAGATTTGTTTGCGTGTATTCGGCCATTTTTTCTACACTGTTAAGGCCTCTGACCAGATAGAGGTTTTCTCTGAAGACGCTTTTTGAGCCTTCATCTATGTTTCTAAGTTTTTGGTCAAGTTTTGCTTCTACAGCAAGCTTTTCGGCCACATAACTGGTGTTGAAGAATTCTTCAGCAAGATAAACTGCAGCAAAACCTGGTTGTATGATAAGTATCACGAATGTCGCAGGAATCAAAAGAGATAGATTGAGATCCGGACCCCGCTGTAAGAAAAGCTTTTCTGCAATTATTTTGAAAAGCACGCATGAAAACAAGGAAAGAAACGTAATCAGCAGAGTTGAATAGCCTGTTCGGTCTGTTTTTTTCTGCCGAGGAACAATTGCCACAAACAGCATACTGCTTTGCGAGATTCCCAATTGTTTGTAGAAATAGTAATTTTCTGATTCCGTCTCTTCTGCCAGGTCGTCTATGTTTTTAATTGCCTTCAGGGCTATTGATTTGACATGAGGTGATTCAGCAAAAAAATTCGACCAGGCGATCTTTTGAGAAGCGCGGTCTATTGCCAAGATTCCATAATCGCGCACGGGAAAATTTTTAAGCTTTTGCACAATTTGAATCATGTTCGAGAATTTTGAAAGATCGACAATTGAAAAAATCGCCAAAGCCGGCTTATCTGCAATTTCAACAAAAGTATTCTGAAAGGCGCGTCTTTGCTTTCCTTCCTGCAATACAATCTGGCTAATGTTTTTCGACTTGATAATTTTAGCAAAACCATACATGTATTTATGAAAAAGGCTTTG
>CAZTHA010000136.1:0-10494 GCA_964613435.1 uncultured bacterium | reverse complement strand
CCATACGCCGGATTTGAACATTTTTTTGAATTTTTTACCAAATATGGCACCGTAGCGGTTAATGTAGTCTTCCTGCTTGTCTTTTCCTTCGAGGAAAAGGGAGCCGACACTTTCAATTTCGGCAACAGCTCGAGCGGTAATGCCGGAACGCATCAGTGCATACATGGAAATGCCGAAGAAATGATACCAGGCCCCGTAGTTGTCTCCCATTTGCACACTATCGTGACGCAGATAAGCCAGTTTTTTCTGAATCGGGTCGTTTTCCCGATCAACCCGGTATGGATCGCCGGCAAGCACATTTTCGGCAGTTAAGAGAGTCAAATAAAGATTTCCGCGATTAAGAACATAGCTTTCAAGAAACATGTGATGCAATTGCATTTTGCCATCGGGGTAGAGCATGATTCGTTTCTTCAAAGCCTCTTCAGCGCCAGTAAATGCGTATCTTGAAGTCCAGCCGCAGGCAAGCAACAAAAAGAGTTTCGAGCGAAAAAACAGTGGGCTGGGAAACTCTTTCTGTTTACGGAAAACATGGCGCCCAAAACGATGCCAGAAGCCATAAATGAGATAACGCTTGGCCTCTGGTGACCACTCATGCTCTTCGCCCAGCTTTGGCACGATGCTGGGATAATAATCGTTGATGATTTCGTGCATTTTATTAACCAGGCGATCAACATCTATGGGCACCGACCTGCCAATTTTAAAACCGGCAGCATCTTTTTTGCTTTCTTCAAGGGCCTTGAGCTCTTTTTCTTTCTGAATTTCCGCCTGGGGGTAAGAGCTTTTAACCAGCGCATCGATGAGCTTCATCGGCACCTGATCGAGTTTTCTGATCAAAAAGGCATCACCCTTGGGGTCTACCAGCTGGAGTTGTTCCTGTTGGTAGTGAGTAGCTTCATAGCTGCTTTTGATCCAATCCTTGAATTCACCTGTAAATCCTGGCAGAGCCAAAGTAAGCATCAAAAGACAAATTATTTTCAATCTGTTATTCATCACAGACGGCACCTCTAAGACATGATGTTGTACATTTTATTATAATGCGACAAGCAAAAAAACGTAACCCGCATCCTCAAGAAAGTTTCACTTGCAAAACAGTTTTCATTAAATCTATAATTGGGAAAAGAGCGGGGACGAATATAAGGACCGAGAGAGAAACATGAACAACTTCAACTCTGAGAATGTCAAAGAGGAATCAGACTTTCCCAACTTTTCCATGGTCGGGGTCGGCACTTCAGCAGGCGGCCTGGAAGCGTTAAAAAACCTTGTCGGGCTATTTCCCAATGAACTCAGGGCAAGCTATGTTCTTGTACAGCATCTCGAACCTAGTCACAAAAGCATTCTGGCTGACATACTTCGCCGACACACTCCCTTAAACGTAATCAACATCGAAGACGGCATGCATGCCGAAAAAGGCAAAATCTATGTCCTCCCACCGGGTAAAAATTTAAGCATTGAAAAGAATTGCTTCAGGCTAGCCGATCAATCACCTGAAGAAAGCACGAGCCAGCAAATCGACGTCTTTTTCAGATCGTTGGCGAAAACCTTCCAGGAAAAGGCGATTGCGGTAGTTCTTACCGGCAGTTTGAGCGACGGATCCTGCGGTATCAAGCTGATAAAAGAAAATGGCGGCATGGTAATCGCGCAAAATCCCGAAACGGCAGAATTTCCAGAAATGCCCGATAATGCGATTAAAACTGGCTGTGTCGATCTCATACTAAATCTTTCACAGATACCCGATGCCATCGAAAAGTATCTTGAACACGCCTATATTTCTGGCAATCTGGCTTTGAAAAACCTCGATGAACTCGAGCAGATTCTGGCAATCGTTAAAGCAACTGCCAGTTATGATTTTCGATACTACAAAAGAAATACCCTGATTCGTAGAATTCTTCGGCGAATGGGCTTGAAAAACGTCGACAGCATGAAGGAATATGCCGGCCTTATTCAGGAAAGCCCTGCAGAAGCCATACAGCTTTTCAAAGACCTTCTCATTGGTGTTACCGAATTTTTTCGTGATGAAGAAGTCTGGAAAAAACTCAAGGAAGACACTTTCAGAAAAATAATCAAGTCTCTGCCCGACAAATCTCCGGTAAGAGTGTGGGTTCCGGGTTGTTCCAGCGGTGAAGAAGCCTATAGCATCGCGATAGTTCTTTTCGAGCTTTTCGAAGAATACAACCGCCCGTTCAACGCCCAGATTTTTGCCACCGACATAGATGAAAATGCAATAACCAGTGCCAGAGCAGGAATTTTCCCGGCCATTATTTCAGAACGGGTCTCCAAAGAAAGATTAAGGCATTTTTTCACCATTGAAGAATCTGGCTATAGAATCAACAGAGTCATTCGAGAGTCGATTATTTTTGCTGCTCAAAATCTTATTAGCGATGCCCCGTTTTCGGATCTTGATTTTATCAGCTGTCGAAACCTGTTAATTTATCTCGATTCGGAGATTCAGAAAAGCATAATTGACCTTTTCAGCTTTTCACTAAGAGAGGGTGGTTACCTGCTTCTGGGCTGTTCAGAAACGGTCGGTTACAAAAACGAACTTTTCGAATGCGTGGCGAAAAAGCTGCGAATTTACAGACTCAGTGGCAACAAACGTGGTGAAAGACTTAGAGACTCTTTGCAAACCACAAGTATTTTCAGCAACAGAATGCGCCGCCGCGAAGCCAAACCATCGCCCGTTCAACAGAGCCTTGAATCGATCATGCACAGTCAGCTTTTGCGGCGATATGCTCCGGCAGCAGTGATAATAAATAACCGCGGCCAAATTGTATATTTCTACGGTCAGACCGAAAAATATCTCAATCTGCCGAAAAATGAACCGAACTTCGATATTATCACCATGGCCCGCGACGGATTAAAAACCAGGCTTAGAACGGCCCTTCACAAGGCACAAAAAGAGAATGCAGCGGTACAGCTTTCGGGCATTCAAGTAACGCGAAACAATCAACCTTTTCAGATTAAGGTTGATATTTTGCCCCTGGTGGAATCGGAAATTTCCGAGGGCATGTTTCTCATCAGTTTTGCCGATGAAGAATTGCACAAAGGGGACAATGGCTCAAGCCCGACAATGACGGCAAATGAAGAAACCCTGGTCAAGCAGCTGGAACTGGAATTAAGTGAAACTCGTGAAGATCTGCAGAATACCATCGAAGAGCTGGAAACTTCAAATGAAGAATTGAAAGCTTCAAATGAAGAAATGATGTCGATGAATGAAGAACTTCAATCGACCAACGAAGAACTCGAAACATCCAAGGAAGAGCTTCAGTCTCTCAATGAAGAGCTTAACTCAGTTAACTCTCAGTTACGCAGCAAAGTTGAAGAACTTGAAA
This sequence comes from uncultured bacterium, assembly GCA_964613435.1. GTDB lineage: Bacteria > Muiribacteriota > Ozemobacteria > Ozemobacterales > Ozemobacteraceae > DYKG01. Next base: position 7,165 of record CAZTHA010000136.1, on the reverse strand, counting down.
TCGCCAACAACGATATCATCAATTTTATCAACTGTACCGAGGTTGCCATGGTTTTTCTTGATCGCAACTCGATCATCAGAAAATTTACCCCGGCCGCCCGCAACCTTTTCAGCCTTATCCCCTCCGATATTGGTCGCCCAATCGAAGACCTTAACAGTCGCCTGAAAGATCACAATCTTTCCAGTTCAATCGCTCAAGTTCTGAAAACGCTGATTGCCGAAAGCAAGGAAATAGAGTCTGACACGGGGAAGTATTTCATTCGCAACATCAACCCGTTCAGAACTGAAGACGATCGTATCGATGGTGTAGTCATCAGCTTCGTTGACATAACCGAAATCAAAGAGAATCAGGTTGCCCTTGAAGAGAGCAAGAAGTGCCTGATTGAATCAAATAATCTATTGAAAGTCATTCTACATCACACCCATTTCCTCAGCGCCTATCTGGATACAGATTTCAATTACATAATGGTCAACCACGCCTTTGCGAAAAACTTCAATCAACCAGAAGATTATTTCCCGGGCAAGAATCACTTCATTCAATACCCAAACGCTGAATACAAAGCGATTTTTACTGAAGTAGTCGCTACCGGGAAACCCTACTTCGTGCAGGGCAAACCATTCGTTTTTGCACAACAACCCGAACGAGGTTTGACCTATTGGGACTGGAGCTTAATTCCGGTTAAGAATGAAAGCGATCAGGTATCTTCACTGGTTTTCACTCTCGTGGATGCCACCTCGCGCATCAAGGCAGAAATTCGGGTAAAAGAAGAAACGAAAAAGAAAAACCAGATTCTTGAAAGTATCCGAGACGGCTTCTTCTCTCTTAATGCCAAATTTAAGATCACCTATTTCAATCTTGCCGCTGAAAAGATTCTGAGTATAAATGCGGCCCAGGCGCTAGATAAAACAATCAAACAGGTTTTTCCGGCAGAATTTTTGGCAATATTTGAAGAACAGATTGCCGAAGCATTTGAAAAAATGCAGGTGATCCATTACGAATCATCAACCGGCAGAAAAGACGATACAAAATGGTTCGATATCAGAGTTTATCCATTTTCAGATGGTGTCACCGTTTACTTTTCCGACATAACCGAATCCAAAAAATCACAGCAGAAAATCCAGGAACAGGCACAAGCACTGAAGCTTGCTCAAAAAATCGCCCAGGTCGGAAGCTGGCAGTGGGATATAAATCAGAATCAAATTTTATGGTCTGATGAAATCTATAGTATCTACGGTCTTGATAGAAATGAAGCCCCTGAAAGCCCGGAAGTTTTACTGGAGAAATATGTTCACCCGGAAGATCTCGAAAAAGTCCAGGAACTTAGAAGACAAATCGATCAAAACCGCCCGGTAACCCCTTGTGAATTTCGCATTATTCGCCCCGATGGCAAGTTGAGAACCATTTGGGGAGTACCTGGAAGTCTAATATGCGACGAAGATGGTCATCCGCTGCAAATATCCGGAATTATCCACGACATTACCGAGCGCAAGAAAATGGAAAATGAACGTTTGCAGCTTGAAAAAATGGCTAACCGCAATCAGAAGATTGAAGCACTTGGAGCACTCGCCGGAGGGATTGCTCACAATTTCAACAACTTTCTCTGCGGAATTTTTGGAAACATCGAGCTCGCCCTTTATGAAAGCAATCCAGCCAAAAAGGGAACCTATCTAAAAACTGCGCTAAGTAGTATGGAGCCGGCAAAAGCCCTAACCCGGCAACTTATCACATTTGCCAAAGGTGGTGACCCAGAGCTGATAAATGCCGAAATTATGCCTTGTATAATTGAAGCTGCCCAGTTTGCGCTTACAGGCTCCAACATCAAGCTTAAAACGTCTTCAGCCAGTTTACATCCGTGCCAATTCGATCCTGGTCAGATCAGTCAGGTAATTTACAATCTTGTTCTCAACTCTAGACAAGCAATGAACACCGGAGGCGAAATCGAGATTTACGCCGAAAACGTTTCTATCGACCTTAACAGTGGCAAAAACCTTAAACCGGGCGAATACATAAAAATAGTTCTCAGCGACAATGGGCCGGGAATCTCGGAGAAATTTACCGCGAACATTTTCGATCCATTTTTCTCAACCAGGCAGGGCAACCAGGGACTTGGGCTGGCAATCTCCTATTCAATCATTGCCCGACATCGCGGCATGATAATGATTGATCAAACCCACAAGCCCGGCTGCGCTTTCCAGATTTTTCTGCCCAAAGCCGTAAAAAAAGATTTTACTGCTAAAAAAGAGCTTGAGCAGACCGATTTTCATCACGGTGGCAAAATCCTCGTAATGGATGACGAAGAAATAATCAGAAACATTTTGCTTGAAATGCTTGCCAGCATGGGCCTGGAAGCGAAGGCTGTGAATGACGGACAACAGGTTATCGAGGAACTTTCAAACAACCATAATATTTACCGGGCCCTGATTCTTGATCTGACCATACCAGGCCGAATGGGCGGCAAAGAAACCTGCGAAATTATCCGGAATTCAGGCAAAACCCTGCCGGTTTTTGCAGCCAGCGGTTATGCGGCCGACCCGGTGATAAAATCACCGGAAAAATTCGGTTTCGATGGCAGCATCGCCAAGCCATTCAAAATGGCGGCACTGAAAGAACTTCTCTCGCCCTTCTTTCATTGAATTTGCCATTCGTAGAATTACATTGCCCAAGTCTTGAATCTCCGCAAAAATGTGCTAAGCTTTAGAAAAATCAGGAGCGGTCGATGAAAAAGAAAAACACTGGAAGCAAACTTTTGCTGGCAGTGGGCGCATATCTGCTGTTGCTTTATCTTTTAAGCATCGTTGAAAGCGGTCACGAAAAGGCCAACATCAAATGTTTCGCCGATGCCTGGTGGTATTCAATGGTTACTCTTACTACCGTAGGCTACGGGGATTTCTACCCGGTCACCCCGGCCGGCAAATTTCTTTCACTGCTGTTCATTCTTGGCAGCCTTGGCCTGCTAGGCTTTATTATCGGCAAAGCAACCGAATTCATTTCAGAAGTTAACTGGAGAAGACAAATGGGACATTATGGCACCTCTTTCGAAAATCATATTGTGATTGTCGGCTGGAACAATTTTGCCCACTCGATGATCAAAGATCTCATTCAGGCTGGGCAGCAGGTTGCCATCATCACCAACGAAAAAAACAGCATCGATTTAATTTACGCTGAATTCTCTTCAGAAAAGGTTTTTTGCCTGTTTTCTGATCTGAAAAACATCAGCATGTTTGAAAAAGCATCTATAAGTAAAGCGGCAATGATTTTTGTCAACCTGAGCGATGATACGGAAAAACTTATCTGCATGCTCAACATCCGTAAGGAATACCCAGGCGTCCGCTTTGTCCTGGCCCTTGAAAACTCTGATCTGAGCGACACATTCTATTCGGCGGGAGCAACCTTCGTTCTTTCCAAAAATGAAATAGCCTCAAAACTCATGGCCAGTTACATTTTTGAACCCGATGTGGCTGACATGACCAATGATCTTTTGTCGATCTCGCAAAAGGCTGAAGAATACGACATTAAAGAATTCAAAATTCTCAGTGAGAATCCACTGGCCGGAAAAAATTATGGCGAAGTTTTCGCTGAGCTAAAAAACAAGTTAAACGTTCTCGCCATAGGCTTGAGCAAAACTCTCGAAAATGGCACCCGGAAACTGATCAAACTGCCGCCAGACCAGACGAAAGTTGAATCAGGCGACTATCTGATCATCATCACGAGTGGAAACGAAGCAGCAAAAATAAAAGAAATGTTTAAAACAAACGAAGGAATTGTTTACTGATTTCTTCTAGACTATTTTGCGGCCCACAGCCCCGGCAACCTTGGTAATACTCTCAATAAGCCTAGTGAACTGCGCCGGCGAAACCGACTGAGTTCCGTCTGAAAAAGCCTTTTCGGGGCTTTCGTGCACTTCAACCATCACCCCATCGGCTCCGGCAGCGATAGAAGCCAAAGTAAGAGGCTCGACCAAAGTTTTGCGGCCACTGGCATGGCTCGGATCAACGACAACCGGCAGGTGAGTAAGTTCTTTCAAAGCCGGCACCGCACCAATATCAAGACTGAAGCGGGTATAATGCTCGAAGGTTCTTATGCCACGTTCACAAAGAATCACATCAGAGTTTCCGTGCGCCAGGATGTACTCAGCAGCACAAAGCAATTCTTCAATACTTGAGCCCATGCCCCGTTTGAGCAAAACCGGCTTTTTAATCTGCCCAAGATGTTTAAGCAACTGATAGTTGCTCATATTTCTCGTGCCAACCTGAACGATATCGACTTCATCCTGAACCAGCTCAGCTTCGAGAGGGTCGCGCACTTCAGTCAGCAACAACAAGCCAGTCTGTCGCTTGATTTCTCGCAAAATCGGAATACCGGCACGCCCCAAACCCTGAAATGAATACGGAGAAGAACGGGGCTTGAAAATCATGGCACGAAAAACCTTACCGCCGGCGGCACTGATGCCCATGGCCATCTGCAGAGCGGACTCCTGGGTTTCAAGAGCGCAGGGACCGGCAATAACCACGATCGAATCATCGCCAAAGGTTGCCGTCGCAGCCCCTTCGCCAACCTTGATCAGGCTATTGCGACGATTACAGCGCCTGGAGGCCAGATAAAACGAATTGCGGCCGGAAATAACCTCGACGACCCCATTCCATTTGGCAACCTCACGCTCCAGCGAATCCTCACCGGGACCATCGACCGAGACGATCAGCTGCCCATATTGAGCAACCAGTCGGGTGAAAAAACCCATCTTTTGCAGTTTCAGACATATATCGTTCTGACTGAATTCGTTTAAACCTGACTCAAGAACAAGTATCATCATTCAGCTCCCGGAGAGAAAACCGGCTCTCCATCGATGACCAGATCGTAAAGGAAATTCTGGCCGATTTTGTAACCTATCTCACGATATGACTTCAACTCAAACAAAGCCAGGTCCATACGCCGACCGACCTCGATGGCACCAACTTCCTCACCCATGCCCAATGCATGGGCTGCATGCAGAGTCCCGGCAATCAGAGCCTCTGCTGAATTCATCTTTAATTGCAGCATTGCCAGTGACTGAATGATTGTTGCCCCCAGAAACTGGCAACTACCAGGATTATGATCAGAAGCTATCGCCAGCGGCAGGCCGGCTTCGATCATTTTGCGTGCCGGAGCATGATGGGATTCCATTAGATAGGTAGAAGTGCCGGGCAATACGGTGGGAATTACCCCGGAATCCTTGAGTCGCGAAATTCCGGCATCGTCAGTCATCAGTAAGTGATCAGCGCTTACACAGCCCAATTCAACGGCAAGGTCAACACCGCCAAGAACGTTAACCTCGTCGGCATGAATTTTTGCCGGCAAGCCATGCTTAATGCCGGCTTCAAGAACCTTTCTCGACTGCTCGACAGAAAAAGCCTTCATTTCAGTAAAAACATCATTGAATTTGGCCAGCTTGAGTTTCGCAACCTCGGGAATCCAAACATTGCAAATTTCATCGACAAACCCGTCGGGGTCATCACGACGATCGGCAGGAATCGCGTGCGCGCCCATAAAAGTAGGCACAATACGAACCGGATAAGCATTTTTCAGGCGATCGATGACCCGTAGCATTTTCAATTCATTTTTTAAATCAAGACCATAACCGGTCTTGATCTCAATGGTGCTGGCACCCCACTCCATCGCCGACTCCAATCGACAAGCCGACTCTTCGAAAATTGCGTCTTCCGACAAATCACGAATTGCCCCGGTAGAGCGAAGAATTCCGCCTCCGGCCGCCAGAATATCAAGATAAGGTCGTCCCTGCACCCGCATTTCGAACTCATCACTACGATCACCGGCATAAACCAGGTGAGTATGTGAATCGACGAATCCAGGCGTGGCCAACAAGCCTTCGCCATTGTAAAATCGCGCTTCAGCAGCTATGGAAACCTGTTCCGAAAGTTCGCTGGCCGGACCGATCCAGACGATCATCCCCTTATAGGAAGCAATCGACATCTGTTTCTGCTCTTCTACTTCCCAGCCCGGCACAGTGCCCTTTCCCTGGTAAGGCTCAGGATAAGTGACAATACAGGCGAGATTATGAATTATAAAATCGGCAACCACTTTGTCGCCATTGAATTGAATATCAGTCATTATTATCTCCTGAATTGCGCTGATTATAAAAGTTTGACCACTTGGCCAACCTTGTGGATAAGCTGGTTTTCCCAGAGCAAATCACGGGCAATTCTTAGATCAGGCGCTAGAACCCGATCTTCTTCAAGTGCAGCGACATGTTCACGCAAAAGCTGATAAGCCGCTTCTGTGCCTTTGCCGAGCTTGAGCGGCTTAACGAATTCGTAGGCCTGAGCTGCGCTTACCCACTCGATTGCCAGAACCTGGGCCGTATGTTCAAGTATTTTTCTCGCCTTGCGGGCAGCGATTGTGCCCATGCTGACATGATCTTCCTGGTAGGCAGAGGTTGGAATCGAATCAACCGAAGCTGGGTGCGCCAACACTTTGTTTTCGCTGACAAGTGAAGCTGCGGTATACTGAATTATCATCAAACCGGAATTCACGCCAGGATCGACTGACAAGAAAGGCTTGGTCTCGTTGATCAGAGGATTAAGCAGGCGATCGATGCGGCGCTCGCTGATGTTTGCCAACTCGGCAACCGCGATTCCAAGAAAATCTGCGGCAAAAGCCATTGGCTGCCCGTGAAAATGACCGCCCGAAATTATCTTGTTTTCGCTCAAAATGATCGGGTTATCGGTAACGGCATTAAGTTCGATTGTTACCTGATCGACAAGGTGGTTGAGGTTTTCCCGGGTTGCGCCGTGAACCTGCGGAATGCAGCGCAGGCTGTAGGCATCCTGAACCTTGGTACAGCCGATATGACTGGCGCGAACCTCTGAATCTACGACACAGGCGAGCACGTTTGCTGCAACCTGTTGCATTCCCGGGTATGGACGCAATCTGATGAAATCAGGATCGAAAGGATTTGTCGAACCTTTGACCATTTCAAGGGTCATACTGGCAATGATGTCAGAAGAACGTGAAATGTGCAGCGCCCGATACAGGGTCAGGGCAAGTACCCCGGTCATCACCGAAGTTCCGTTTATCAAGGCAAGTCCTTCTTTTGCATGAAGCTGAACCGGTTTGACACCAGCCGCTTCAAGAGCAGGCAAAGAAGGGGCGCTGTGGCATTAATCTCCGG
>CAZTHA010000135.1:0-10528 GCA_964613435.1 uncultured bacterium | reverse complement strand
TTCAAACTGCTGACAGATCTCGAAGCACCCGAAAAAATTATGCGTGGTTGTATATTCTGATTTACTGGAAATTCAGTGAAACTTGATATATCATGACAGTCTAATGGAATTGTTTCTGTAAAGAAATAAGGAAGGAACTGCAGTAATGAATCAATCTATTCCTGCACAGCCCGGCCAGGGACCGGATGGCGGCGCATTGCCCCCAGGCCCGGCCGCTGCGCCACCGGGGCCGCCCAAGCCAGGAGCTTCTTCGTCTTCGATTCCCAAGAAAATGCGTCTTGGGGATGCACTCATTCATGAAGGTCTGATCAACGAAGAGCAACTGCAACAGGCTCTGGCGCTACAGAAAAAGAGCGGCAAACGTCTTGGCGCGGTGCTGGTTGAAATGCATCTTGTCACCGAACAGGATATCGTTCAGATCCTGTCAAAGCAGCTACGTATACCGTTCATTGACCTGTCAAACTACCTGATTGATCCGGTTATTGCGAAACTGGTGCCCGAGCACATCGCCAAGCGTCACATGCTCATTCCGATCAACAAGGTTGGAAATAAGCTTACCGTGGCCATGGTCGACCCACTCAACATCATTGCCATCGATGACATTCAGCTGATGAGCGGTTTGATGGTCAAACCGGTCGTCGCCACCCATACCGATATCAGTAAAGCCCTGCAGGACGCCTATGGCGCCGTAGCTCAACAGGACAAACTGATGGACGACCTTGAAGATATCGGCCATACCGACGACGAAGATCTCGATCAACTCGGCGAACTCGGTGAAAACGATGCGCCGATCATTCGTTTGTGCAACCTGGTAATTTCTCAGGCTGTTCAAAACGGCGTTTCCGATATTCATATCGAACCATTCGAAAAAGAATTGCGTGTGCGCTACCGACAGGACGGCATGATGTTTACGGCAATGAGCCCGCCCAAAAAGGCCACCGCCGCCATTACTTCCCGTATCAAAATCATGTCGTCACTGAACATCGCAGAAAAGCGTCTGCCTCAGGATGGACGTATCAAGATCAAAGTTGCCAACCGCATGATCGATTTGCGTGTTTCAGTTCTGCCGGTTATCTGGGGCGAAAAGATCGTTATGCGTATTCTTGACCAGAGTTCACTCAAGGTTAACCTTGAAGATCTCGGTTTCGAACCCAAAACCCTCGAACGCTTCAAAGGCGGCATCGCCTCGCCATACGGCATCATTCTGGTTACCGGTCCAACCGGATCGGGCAAAACCACGACGCTTTATTCGGCACTGACTTCACTCAACGCCGTCGACACCAACGTTATGACCGCCGAAGACCCGGTTGAATACATGTTGCACGGCGTTAACCAGGTGCAGTGTAAACCTGAAATCGGCCTGACATTCGCTGCGGCCCTGCGCTCCTTCCTGCGCCAGGATCCGGACGTAATCATGGTCGGTGAGATTCGCGACTTTGAAACTGCCGAGATCGCGATCAAAGCTTCGATGACTGGCCATCTTGTGCTTTCGACTCTGCATACAAACGATGCGCCCGGCACCATCGGTCGTATCGTCAACATGGGCATCGAACCGTTCATGGTTACCACCTCGGTTGTAATCGTTCAGGCCCAGCGTCTGGTCAGAAAGATCTGTAAAGACTGCAAATTCGAAATCAAGCCAAGAGCGGAGCAAATCAGCCAGTTCGGAATCACTCCCGAATTGCTCAGACGTCTCGATTTGCCCCACATCAATGAAAAGAACATGATGTTCTACAAGGGCAAAGGCTGCGAAACCTGTAACAACTCCGGTTCGAAAGGCCGCGTCGGCGTATATGAAGTTATGTTGATGTCCGAACGTCTCAGAGACATCATCCTCAACGGCGGTTCAACCGATGACATCAGAAGACAGGCCATCGAAGAAGGCATGCTGTCACTGCGTGAATCAGCCCTGAGAAAAGCCCTCACCGGTATGACCTCTCTTGAAGAAGTTGTCCGCGTCACCATGGGCGAGCACTAATCACACATATAAAATAATAAGGAGTGCGGGAAAATGTTTGTTCTTAACGATCTGCTAAACCTGGTAATTGAAAACGGTGCGTCAGATCTTCATATCACCGTGGGAACCCCTCCGGTTATTCGCGTTGATGGAGAATTGATTCAAACCGATCTTGATGTTCTCACTCCTATGGATACAAGATCGTTGATCTACAACATGCTAACTGCTGAACAGCAGAAAGAATTCGAAGAAACCAAGGAGCTCGACCTTTCTTATTCAGTTCATGGTTTCGGCCGATTCCGCGTTAACGTCTACAAGCAAAGAGGTTGTATTGGCGCGGCTTTTCGAATTATTCCAACCCGCATTCCTTCTCTTGAAGAGCTTCGCCTGCCCGAAAAACTGCGTGATTTCACCAAATTGCGCAAAGGGCTGGTTCTCTTCACCGGCCCAACCGGTTCGGGGAAATCGACTTCTCTGGCCTGCCTGATCAATATCGTCAACGAAACCAGACGAAATCATATCATGACCATCGAAGATCCGATCGAATACCTGCATTATCACAAAAAATCGGTGGTCAACCAACGCGAGCTGCATATCGACACCAATTCTTTCGGTGAAGCACTCAGACGCGTTCTTCGCGAAGATCCAGACGTCATTCTCGTCGGCGAAATGCGCGATCTTGAAACCGTTTCTGCGGCCTGTACCATGGCGGAAACCGGCCACCTCGTCTTCGGCACCCTGCACACAACCGACGCTGCCCAGACGATCAACCGTATCATTGACATTTTCCCGCCGCACCAGCAGAGCCAGATCCGCTCGCAGCTGTCTTTCGTTCTCAGAGCAGTCGTCGCCCAACAACTCATTCCGATGGCGAGCGGCAAAGGCCGCGTCGTCTGCAATGAAATTCTCATCGGCAACCCCGCTGTCGCCAACTGTATTCGCGAGCAGAAAATTTCCGGACTGTACACGGTTATGCAGACCAGCCATGACGAGGGCATGATGACTTTCGAAATGTGTCTGCGCGACCTTTATCTGCGTGGTGACATCACTCTCGAAGAAGCAATGTCACACACCATGCATCCGAAGGAACTTGAAAGAATGCTCAAGAGCGCTTAAGGCGCATCTAAAATGAATTCTTTCATCGACTTCTGGAAAAGTGCCGCAGATCGCTTAAAAGCACCGGTTTATACGGCATTTGTTCTGATTCTTGCCGCACGGGTTTTTGCCATTTTCTTAAACGTCCCCAAAAACCTTGGCGAGCTGGTCAGGCCCGATCTTTCCTTTCCCGATTTCGGGATCTGGCTGTACATAATAATCTACGCGGTTTTATTCATTGCCTATTTGCGCTCGGTCAAACGTTTCCCCAAGGAATTCCAGTTCAGGAGCGCTCTTGTCTACCCCGCCGCATTTCTAATTTTTGCATTAGCCAATCTTAAACTTGGCGGCCCCAAACCGGCCATTTTTCGAATCTTTGAAGCCCAGGCGACCTATGAAGATTTGAGCGCGGTTTTGATCATGGACATGTTTTTTCAGTCGCCGTTCATTTTCTGGAGCCTGCTCTATTATGGGCTGGTTTTCTACTTTACCAGAAAAAGTGGCTATGAACGGGTAATCGATCTGTTGTGCATTTTGCCATTTTTTCAATTCACCTATTATTTAAGTAATTATCAATTGATCTTCGCTTTTGCCGTCTTATTCATAACCCTGATCGCGACTAACTATGCCCGGGGTCGATCACCACTTTATCTGCACTACTTTTTCGGCATTACTTTCGTCTCGGTAATCGCTTACCTTTTGAACTTTGCGATAATCTACAGTTCAACACTGATTTCAGCATTGGTGATGTTCTTTTTGTGCTGGCTTGTAGGTTTTCGCATGATTAAACACACCGAATCCCATCAAGATGCTGGTTCATCCAATCACTCCTGGTTTTTTCTGCTTTTTTTCAGCTTCGTTTTCAGTTTCTCGGTTAACCGAATTCCCATGGGAATCTGCGTATTCAATTTCTGGCTGCTGCTTTTCTCGTTCGGCTACGCTTTCATGGCCGTTTCTCACCTGACCATCATTGGTCTTGTCGCAGTATTTTGCGGTCTTTTCGTCAGAAAATTGGAAAAACCCGTTTTCTATTCGCTGGCATTTCTGCTTTTCATTTTCTATGTTGTCGATGGATTCGTATTCTTCAACATGGGTCAGAGCCTTGATTTTCATGCAATCGACTGGGTACTGAGTCTCAGCACTTTAAGCATGTTTTTGAATACCGCCGTCAAAGTTGTCAGTGTCGGAACACTGATCGGTCTTGTCCTTGTGCCAACCATACTCTGGCTTAGCGCCAGCTTCGTTTCAGGTCGAATTATCGCCAAATCGACAAGCAGAACCAAACTCTTTCTCATTATCATTCTTGGCTTTTCGGCGATTTCAAATATTGGCTCACGCACGTTGAACTCTCCGATTTCCGGCATGGCAGACCCGGTTAACAGCTTTGCCGCCTCGATTCCTTACTTTAAAAACTTTTTTTCCAAACGACCAACACCTGAAGCACTCAAGAAAAGGCTTGACCGGGCAGGATTCAATATTGAGGAAGCAACCAGGAAATTCGTAGAATCGCAACAGCAGCCAAAAAATCAAAAACCTGCCAATCTGATCCTGATTACCCTTGAATCGACCGGAACCAGGTATCTGCAGCTTTTTGGCAATGAGGATGCGACTACGCCAAAGCTGGAATCATTGAAAGACAGAATCGAAATTTTTCCCTTTTATTTCTCTTCTTTCGCCGAATCCTCAAATGCCGAGTTTTCGATTTTCTCAGGAATCATGCCTTCGACCTTCCATGTGTTCAGAAGCAAACCGGTTTTCATTTGCAATACTTTAATCGAAGTTTTGAAAGCTTCGGGTTTCGATTGCTCACTCTTTTTCTCGATCTATACCGGCAACACCGGAATCGGGAACTTTTATCGCCCGCGCGGTGCCGACCGAATGTATGATGCGACCTCCATGCCGGGCATGACCAAGGACGATGGCTGGATTTGGGGTGTTAAGGAACATTTTGTCGTCGATCGTATTTCTGATTTTCTCAAAGAGAAAAGCAATTCCGATCAACCCTTCTTCATCTATTACCGCGCCGCTTTTCCTCACGCGCCATTCAATCAAATATCCGATCATCCAAATGTTTTTGGTAAATCACCCAATGATGCCGTGGGCAGATTCAAGGATTGTGTCAGCTACCTCGATTCACAGATTTTTAGAATCGTCGAAGCTCTCGAAGCCAACCAGCTTGCTGAAAACACATATATCATGATAACTTCCGATCACGTCACCAGCCTCGGAGAAAATGGCCAGTTCGGCCACGGCTGGAACTGCGACCCCTATTTGACCAATGTTCCTTTTGTAATTATCAGACCAGAGAGCACCGGCCTGAAAATCAACCCGACTCCTGGCTCACATATTGATATTTTGCCGACGGCTCTCAACCTTTTGGGGGTAAAAAGTAAGCTCCCGGTAGTGATTCAAGGCATGGACCTGCGTAGCGCCAATCCTTCACCGCGAAAGATTTTTCTTGCCTCTTTCAATCACCTCGCCCTGCTGGAAAACAATACATATTACTGGTATTACAAGGATCTGAACAGCATGAAAGTGATGAGCATGCGCCTGGATGGCAGAAAACCAGTTTTTGAACCCCAGAAAAACTATGATATCAACCGAGTGAACAAAAACGCCTCAATAATGCTGACAATGGAAAACCTGCAGCGTTTCCTGATAATGGATTTCGAGTTTTACACAAAGTATCTCGAACAATCACCCTGAAGTGACCCGGCCTAGAGGTCGGACAACCCAATAATCTCACCGGTATTCACTGCTGCCTCAGAAATCTGGACTTCCATTGTTTCGGGCTTTCCCTTGACCACCCTGATCAGGCGATAATTGGCACCGGTAACGACAAATCCCTTTTTATAGCCGTTCGAATAGGGTACAGTCATTTCAAACGAACCATCTTCACGAACGACGGCTTCCTGAACGAACTTTCTCTTTATCGCGAAAAACTGGCATTCCAGTTCGGCACGAACGGTAGTTCCTGCATCAGCCTTACCAGTAATTTTGGCCCCGGCGACCAATTGAAAAATCAAATGCTCAGGGGGAATTTTTTCTGAATAATAATCGTAGCAATAAACGATTCTCAGCCGAGATGCCGCCTGGGGAAAGACAAAGCTTTTTTCGATTGCCAGTTTGTTCGCCAACCAGTAATAGAAAGACTCCTTCAAACTGATAACCGCCTCGGAGCTATTCTGGTAATCATCGATAAAGCGGTAGATTATATCTTTTTCATCCACCTTTTTCGCATAAACCTGCATGAATTTAACCAGCTCGTCCGACAAACGATACTTCGCATCCAGAAAAAAATACCTGACGCCATACTTTTCGCAAAGCTGATAAGCCTTGTTTTCACTTTCTGCCGTGATCAATCTGGCCATTTTTCCAAAACCGGCCATCGTATTGTTGACAATGGTTGGCCGTCTTGCGTAGTAGTTAATCTGGTTTCCGTAGCTCCAGACAGAGAAAACCGAGTATTCAGGCCTCTTCTCGTCATAATAACCGCTGGTACGGGGCGTATTCTCATTTATCCAGGTTAAAGCCTGCAAATTTGACTTTTTTATTCCAGCGGTTCTCGAAAAGACCGGATAACTCAAGACAAAATGCAGAACCATCAGAGGAACAATCAGCAACAGTCGACCGCATCGCCTTTCCGGCACACAAAAGCGACGGGCGAGAATCTGCAGAAGCTCAAACAGGATCAAGCCATTCAAGAAGCCTATAACCAGGCCAACCCAGCGAAAATACCTTACCGAATAGCAGCCCATAAGCAGAAACAAAATGGCAAAGTCGCGAACAAAGCGACCCTCGCCTGAAAAAATCCGGGCCGGATTGGCCAAAAAAATCAAGGGAAAGAAGAAAAACATCAGACTTAGGCGATAAAGGGCAGAAATCAATATGTCCTTATCTTTCATCAATTCCGAGAAATTTATGATTGGCTGAAGCTCGCCCACAGAAAGCATGTGCGGGTCTTTATTCAACAAAAATGCAGCTCCGCTGGCCAGCTGGTCACGAAAAAAGTATGCCGCAATTATTCCGATTATGGGCAAAGCTGTGAATGCCAGATAACGGTAGCCTTTGCCGATTGAGCCTGGTTCCTTTCTGAAAAAAACTGCAAAAACCGCCAGCATTATCGCAACCGCAATACCAAACAATGGTTGAAACAGGCCCAGATAACCGATGTTCAAGGTATTTTCTCCGGTATAAAGAACGTAAGCCAGAGTGATCAGGCTTGCGAAAAAGAACGTCGAACTGGCATAAACGGCGAATTGTTCGCCAATCTTTCTGTCAGCTATTTGCAAAAACAGGAAATAGAAGAAAACAACCGAAAAAAACAGCGGAGTCCCACCCCAGGTAAAAAGAAAGAGTAAAAGGGCAAGGGTTCCCGAAAATAGCCAGAAGCGGCTTCTCTCTGGACAGTACATTGCGGCAGCGATAACCCAGACCCAGATGAACAGATTGATCAGAAAATCATAATCGATCTTGAGAAACAACGAGCTCATGGCCACGATTCGGCCCGGAATACAGGCAAAGGCCACCATTAACGTCAGCCCCCGGTTGCCGGTTTTTTTCCAGGTATAAAAAACCATCAGCAACCCGATCAGCCAACCGAAGAAAGGGGGAATCCAGCCAATGAGAAAATCGATTCCCCAGCAGTTTTCCGGCAAAAACATCATCAGAAAATAGCTGATTTCAAGTAAAAATCTTAAATGAAACGGAGGATACCTGATTTCCATCTCATCAGGAAACGAGCCGTAATAGTCTTTTTGCGAAACAGTACCGGTATTGATTGCCTTTTCATACAAGCGCATGAAAAAGATCGAATCCGAATCTCTGGTAATGTACTGCGATCTTTCTGAAGTTTGAAACAGGTAATCCGAATAAAACATGGTCAATGAGCAAACCATGATCAGCAGAAGCGAAAGAAGAAAAATCCCGGTCTTTTTTTCCTTTATAAATAATCGCAACAAGGTTGAAGCCCTCTTTTTAATTCAAGTTTATCTCGTTACCGGCTGACACATCATTTTCTGAAACCGAAAAGCTGTTCTCAACCGCTTTGCCGTCGATTGCAACCACAATCTGGTAAGCATTGGCGGTTTCAACGTTTCCATTTTTCCAGGAATTTGCATAGGGGAGTCGTATGGAAAAATCGCCCTGATCAGAAACTTCTATTTCTCGATCATACCCAGCTTCAACATCGGCAAAGCGACATTTCAAAGAGACCTTCACAACCGAACCGGCATCGGCCTTACCTTTGACGACTGCCCCCGGAACCAGTTCATAGACGAGATATGTTGGCAGCATATTCTCACTATGATATTCGTCACAATAAACTATTCTCAACCTCGAGGCCGCTCCTGCAAAGTTCCCGGAAGGCCCGAGCGCCAGTTTGTTGCGCAACCAGAAATGAAAAGTCTTTGCGAACCCGAAATCATCTTCAGGATTATCAACGTAGTCGGGGAAAAACTTGTATTCGGTTCCGGTAACTCCCGGCCTGAGATAATAGGCCCTCATGAACCTCACCAGCTGGTCAGAAAAATCATAAAACGAATTGATATAAAAATATCTGATTCCATATTTCTCGCTGATCGAGTAGGCTGACTCTTCGTCTGCTGCGCAAAAAACCTCGGCCATTTTCGCATAGCCGACCATGGTGTTGTTGACGATGGTAGGACGTCTTGCATAGTAATTCAGGACGTTTCCTGAATGCCAATAGGTGTAAATTCCGTATTCAGGCTTTTTATCATCAAAAAAGCCGCTGGTTGTCGGTGTATTACAACGAATCCAATCCATGGCAGAAAAAAGTGCAGAAGCGGATTCAGAACTGGAGTTGTAGAATACCGGATAAGTCCAGAGAAAATGCAGAAGCAAAAAGGGCAAAACAAACAAATATTTGAAGTTGCCCCAGCGAAATTTTGCCCCCCAATTTGTTATCGTCGAGCTGATTATAGAAAACAGAAAATACAAGGCTATGCCATTCCAAAATCCGATTAAAATGCCCAACCAGCGAAAATATCTTTCAGAAAAACAACCCATAAGCAGAAAAATAATGCTGAAGCCTTTCAAAAGCTTGCCTCCGCCGTCGAAGAGACCAGATGGATTGAAAAAGATCAGAAAAGGGAAAAGGAAAAAAACCAGTCTAAGCTTTGAAACGGCAGAAATTATTCCCAGAAATGAAATCATGATTTGCGAAAGATCAATGCCCGGTCGCAATTCATAAATCGACTGCAAATTTAGATCAGAATTAGAAACGAAGGTAAAACCGTCTTTCACTTTTTCGAAAAAAAGCGGAGATAGCAGGCCAGCCAGGACCAAAACCAGAACCAGCAAGGCAAACTTCCGCCGGTCCTGTAATGAATTCATCCATAAAGTTGCGCCGATAAAAATCCCGCCGGCGAGAATAAGCGAAGGTTGCAAAACACTCAAACCCTCGAGATTGAATGTTTTTACTCCTGAAAAGACCTGAAACAGCAAAATTGTCGACGAAGAAACAATCATTGTCCAGGAACAGTAAGAGCCAAAATCTGAGAAAATATCAGTTCTGAAGATCCGCAGTACAATGAAAAATGCCGTTACAATGAAAAAGAACAACGGGGTACCCGCCCAGGTCATTTGAAATAAAAGCGCGGCAACAACACCAATGCTTAAATGCACTTTATTTTTACAATCACAGTAAAGGGCAGCGAATATGATCCAGGCCCAGATGAGAAAATTGTTCAGAAAATGATAGTCAATTCTCTGAAACTGATAAACAATAGTCGAAATGATCCCGGGAACGCAGGCAAAACTTACAAGAAGGGTCAAGACAGCATTTCTGGTCTTAGCCCAGACGAAACCGACCAGAATCATTGCCAAAACCCAACCTGAAAATGGAGGGAGCCAACTTACAAGAAATCGGACATCCTTTTCCGGGAAAATGAACTTTAGAAATTCCGCAGTTTTCTGCAACAAAAATATGTGAAAAGGCGGGTATTGGAATCTGAACCTGTCAGGAAACGATCCATAGGTATCAAAGGCGGGAACCTCTCCTTGCGCCATGGTCTTCTCAAATATTCGCAAAAAAAACAGTGAGTCAGGGTCTAAAGTTCTGTACTCTGGTCCCGAATAATGGCCATAAAAAAAATCTGAGAAAAAAAAAGTCAGGGAAACCAGAGCAAGAATGATAAGAGATGCTCCCAGACCTTTTTTCAAGGGGTAAAGCCTTTCGACTGAAGGATTGATAAAGAATATAGAAAAAGCAAACAATTGTCAAACAGGGCATTGAACAAAAGCTTAAGCTAATACCGGTTTTTGCAGGAGTCATTGACAAAACCGGCCATTGTAGTTAGTATTAAGTTGACGGTAGTACCGTAATTTTTTCAAGAAAGGAGTTTTTATGAAACGCAGAGGCTTCACGTTGATTGAACTTATGATCGTTATCGCTTTGATTGGTATTCTGGCCGCCATCGCGATTCCTACCTTCCGAAAGGCTCGTGAACAGGCCCG
>CAZTHA010000134.1:0-10553 GCA_964613435.1 uncultured bacterium | reverse complement strand
TGCGAGTTCGCTGAAGGCTTCGGGGGCGAAGCAGTTCACTTCAAGGCCCATGCCAACATATTGTGAACCCTGGCCAGGGAAAATAACGCCGATAGGTGCGTTTTTAAGGCTGGTTTCATAGCAGGCGCCGTTAGGCAGGCAGAAACTTTTGCTATCGCGGGCGATTTGCTGTTTGACTTCACCGGCGATTTTACCAAGTTCATCATTGTGACTGTCGAAGGCGAAACACAGGCGATGTGAGTGTTGGATATCGAATGTCTGGCGGGTCTGCGCAGCCCAGGTGCGTTTTGCCGTGGGCGTGACCGCTTTGACCGCTGCATCGAGGGCCTGGTTGATTTCTGCCGGCGAATTTCCTGAAATAGAGGCGATTTCTATGCCTCTTGGCCAGTCGTAGCAGAGTTTTTCAGGCTTGTATTCTGACATGACAACGTGATAATTGCTGCCACCAAAGCCCAGTGAACTTACAGCTGCATATCTGGTACCTTCATGGAGCCAGGGGCGAATTTTGTCCGGCAGCCAGAATGGGTTCTTCTCATTGCGCAGTGCCTCTGCCGGTTTAGATACCTTGATCGTCGGCGGAATAACCTTATGGTGCAAGGCGAGGGCCGCTTTTATCAAGCCGGCAGAACCGGCGGCAGCTTTGGTATGGCCGATCTGGGATTTAACCGAACCAATGGCACACCAGGGCTTTTCTGTGTCCGAGTTTCCGTAAACTTCCTTAAGGGCATTTACTTCAACTTCGTCGCCGGCGCCAGTGCCGGTGCCGTGTGCTTCGATATAGGATATGTCGCGCGGGGTAATTCCGGCCTGTTCGTAAGCCCGGCGCAGAACTTTGGTCTGACCCTTGGGGCTGGGCGCATAAATGGCCTTGCCCTTGCCGTCGCTCGAGGTGCCGACAGCATTGATGCAGGCGTAAATCTTGTCGCCATCGCGCTCGGCATCGGAAAGCCTTTTGATAACATACATGCCGATACCTTCGCCGATGATGGTGCCATCGTTATCTTCGCTAAACGGGCGCGCCTGACCGGTTGGTGACAGCGCCGGCGTTTTGCAGAAACACATATACATGAAAATGTCGTTGAAAGTATCGACGCCACCGGTGATCGCCATATCGGATTTTCCGGCCCAGAGCTCCATGGCAGCCAGGTTGAGCGCACTCAAAGCGCTGCCGCAAGCAGCGTCGACGACGCAGTTAGTGCCGCCGAGGTCGAAACGGTTGGCGATGCGCCCGGCGGCAACATTGCCGAGCAGGCCGGGAAAGGAATTTTCCTGCCATGAGACATAAGACTTACCAATGCTGTCGATAACTTCGTTGGTAATGTTTTCAGGAATTCCGGCATGAAGCATGGCCCGCCGCCAGATTGGGTGGCCAAGACGCGCGCCAAGCGGTATTACCAGTTCGAGGGTTCCGGTCAGGCCAAGAATGACGCTGACGTTATCCCGGTTGAAATCACGTTTTCCACCATAGCCGGCGTCGGCAAGTGCGCCCTGGGCTACGACCAGGCTCAGCAACTGTGAGGTGTCGATTGAGTCGAGGTCAGATGGGCTGATTCCCCATTCGGCCGGATTAAAATCAACGGAACCGAGAAAGCCGCCGTTTTTGGTGTAAACCTTATCTGCTGCTTTTTTGTCGGCACTGTAAAAATCATTGCCGTTCCAATGGGTCGCAGGAACCTCAGATATTGCATCTATCTTTTCTTTAATGATGCCCCAGTAATCTTCAAGAGTCTGCGCCTTGGGAAAAAGGCAGCTCATGCCGACAATTGCCAGGGGTTCGAAAGTTTGTTTTTTCTGCTTCATACCTGTAGTCCTGTTCATAGATTTGTAAACCGATATAAGACAAATGTCTTTGCCCGATACCCGGCGGCAGTTTCTGGTAGAAAACCTTTGCTGTCGCGGCTTCAGACAAAAACCCATTTGTCTTGTTTCGCAATAAATTTGCAAAGATGGTAACACGCCGCGAATTTTTTTTCGAGTTTTATTTATTGACAAATAACGGCGCAAGATTTCAATCCGCAGCCGGTGATTTTGTTTGAAACAAGCACTAATCGCCAGCAGGCGGTCTGGCAAAAAAAAGCGAGTTAAAGCAATTTTTTTATTTTCAGGGGCAGGTCTCGCCCGGCTAAGGCCACAGATCCAACGTAGTTCGGGGCCAGGGCAAAATCGAAGAAGTGCCAGAAGTCGGCCGGTTTTTCAGAGCCGTCGAGACCGGTTACCGCTTTTACCAGATCCGGGGCAAACGAAATTCGCACTCGCCCAAGACCGCTGATTCCTTCACCTGTCGCCTTCAGATAGGCTTCTTTACGGGTCCAGCCACGAAAAAAGGCCTGGCGCGGCTCGCTCTGGGCTTGCCACGAGGCAATTTCGCCGGGGCCAAAAAAACGCTTCATGATCGGCTGATAATCGACCTGGCGGCCGAGACTCTCGATGTCGACGCCGCATTGACAAGGGGCAAAAAGCAGAACAAGCCGGTTCTGGCTGTGAGAGATGTTGAAATGCAGCTCTGGGAAATCAGCCAGCGATGGCTTGCCATGTGCGCCGATTGCCAGCCGCAAAGTTGCTGGGTCAGCCTGCAGATAGCCCGCCGCCAGCCGGCGCAGAAAACCGCGCGAGCCCAGAAAGGCCCGCCTGGCTCCCGGGTTGCTGAATCTGCCCAGATGGGCAATTTCTTCAGCGTTGAGTGCGGCCTGCAATTCATCAGCATGCACCGGCAATTGCTCAAGGTCGACGGTCCAAAGGTCGCAATGCATTTCTGGCCGTCGAAGTTCGCCGGATATCAGAACCATGGCTCAAATAAGCTGATTGATCTGCGCAACTTCAACAGGAGTGTTGGCACAGATCTCGGCAGCAAAACCGATACCCTGCATGCGCAACTGAGAAAAGCGCATTTCCAGAGCCGCGCCATAAAGCAGGTTCATCGCGACATCGTAAACTTTGCGATTTTGCCAGTCTTCAAAAAAGCTGCCCTTAGCCCATTCGTTGAATGCGCCCATCGCCGGTCCGCACCAGATCTGATAATCCACTTTGCGCTGCTCATCACCAGTCACTGCCCAGCGCGGCGATTTGCCCAGATACCATCTGAACACCAAAGCCATCTTGTGATGCGGGTCTAGATTGGCGCGCTCGACCTGTGAGGGATCACGCTGCCGAAAAAATTGCTCGGTTTGTTGCCAGATTTCATCGAGGCTGGCTTTGAAGACCGTTTTTTCGAGATTCTGCCGCTCGGGGGCGGGAATCTCATCGATGCTGTTAAATTTGCGATAAATTTCATAAAGCTTCTGGGCACGCATAGAGAACATCGTGCCCCTTTTGAGAACCTGCACGGTTACACCCATTTCAAACATATCACCGGCCGGGGCCATGGCCATGTCGGCTTGCCCGGCTCCGGCGAGCATGATTCGAGCCGCATCGGATGTTCCCGATTCTATACATGCCTGATTTACCGTGCCGGTGACTACATAGGCCGCACCCATGGCGAAAGCTGCCGCCACTGAGGCGGGGGTGCCGTTGCCGCCGCCAAAACCGACGCGCAGCGGCATGTCATACTGATATTCTTTCTGCAGGCGATTTTTCAAGGCTACCATAGTCGGATGCAGAGATACCGCCGGCCGATTATCGGTATGCCCCCCTGAATCGGCTTCAGAGGTAAGGTCCTGGGCAACGGGAATCCTTGCTGCGAGCCTGGCCTGATCTGAAGTAATCACTCCGGATTCGACGAGCTTTTGCAGCATTTTTTCGGGCGGCGGGGCAAAAAATTTGCTGGCCACTTCTACCCGCGAGACCTTGGCGATAATTTTATTGGGAACGACGATATTGCCGTTTTCATCCTGATGAATACCGGTAACCCGATAACGCACCAGGGGTAAGGTTATTGTCAGATAAGCAGAAGCCTCGATCAGCCGAACTTCATGTTTGAGATAAAGATCGACGATTTCATCTTCGAGACCTTTTTCATTGGGGCTGTTAATAAGATTGAAACCAAATGGCACCGGTTCTTCGAGGTTTTTCATGCGCAGAATTGCTTTTTCGACCTGAGCTGGTGATTCTCCGGCGGCACCAATGAAGCCGAGCATGCCATTGCGACCGAGCTCGATGGCGATTTCGGGTGAGCTGATGCCGTGGGCCATAGAGCCACCTATGTAAGCATATTTCAGGCCATGATCGGCACAAAATGACGGGTCACCAAGATACTCCAGATTCTTGGGCATGGAAACGCCCATAAGTGGCAAATTACCGGCCTGTCGGGTTTTTAGATCGAAACTTATCTGTCCTTCGTCACTAAATGCCAGCTTTCCTTCATGTAAAACCGCAAAAACAGGTTTCTTAAGGTCTTTTAGCAGGGCGGACACCTCGGCTGTACTGCTGACAAGCTTCGATTGGTCGCCGTTCCACCAGCCAAGATGCATCTGTTGATGAATTGCCGGCCAGGCACATAAATGTTGATTTGACATAATTCAGCTTAAGCCTCCGGGGTATGTTTTCGGTTCGTTGAAATTTTTCGACGCCATTTTATCGTAGAAATACAAAAAAAACAACCATTTTGGCGGGGGCGGTGTTGGTCCAACCGGGTCTAATCGCGGAAAAGCCTGGTATTAATAAGTGTTACCAGCTCTTCGATGCCTTTTTCATTCAGCGGCGAGGCAAAGGTGAATGCCAGCCGACTGCTGCGGGTAAGGCCAATGATCGTTGGTATACGGTAGTCGATGCGTAGACTTCTGCCTATGATTGAATGATGATCGATAACCGTTGCAATCGGCGGAGAAATACGGCTAAAGGCTTCGACAATCCGCTGATTGTGGTCGGCAAATTCAGTGCTTGCGGGGTTGAAAAGCCAGATTACGTCTGCGACTGGAGTGAAACGCAGGCTGAGAAAGTCGGCCCATTTGCGGACATCGTGGCGCAGTTTCCAGCTGCCGGTAATGAAAATCAGCGGGCGGGAAAGGTAGCGACGGTTGCTCCAGCTCTTGCCATCGAGATCGACCAGATCGAATGTGGTCATTTGCTCGCCTGGTGCAATCTTGTAGATATATAGCGGCGGGTAAGGTTTTTCTTCAGCCGCCAAAAGCGGGCTGCATAAAAGATGAATCAAAAAAAATGCCAGCATTGATATTCGTTTGCGCATAATCAATCTGAGTTCGCAAGTAAAATATTGGTTTGCCATGGTAAATATAATATAATCATAGAGAAATATATTGCCAATTAAAATTAGAATCACGGATTTAACAGCGCCTGAAAAGGCCGGTTGGAGAATTTTGTTTGTTTGATTTTCTCTTAGACTTTGCTAGAAACTATACCGATCTTCTCTATCTGTTATCTGGTCTGTTGTGGTCTTTTATTTTCCTGAAAATTCAAGCTCAGGGAAAAAAGCCATTCGCCGATGCGCTTAAACCGATCTTTCTGCTGAGCGCCGGGGTTGACTGGTTGAAGATGATAAGTCTCAGCGAAGGTCATCTGGCCATCTTTTCGGCGATTCAGGCTATTTTATGCCTGCCGCTGCTTTTTTATTTCATTAAATTCAGAACCGATGAATCATCGAGCTTTGCCCGAAAAAGTTTCCTGTTGCCTGCAGTTTTAAGCTTGCCGTTCAGTGAATGCTGCTTCATTGTTTTTGCCTGGTCTGCCCTGATAAGGCTTGCTGCCGCACTTTTTTCTTACCTGATTTACAGTCATTCGAGTGATAGATTGCCCGATCAGGAACTTGAAGAAAATAAAAAGACTCGCTTTTTGATTTTCCTTTCCGGGTTGATTTTGCTGGCGATGGTCGCTATTGGTGTCATCTGGTTAAATACCCTTGCCAGAGAAGAAATCAAGAGCAATATACTTCTAAAAGCCGAAGGAATTGCCTCTGCCCTTGATCCTGAAGTTATCGTCGGGTTGCCCTTTGAGCCACGCAGTATTGTCGATCCTGATTTTATGCGTATTCGTCGGCAATTGGTCGAATTTGCAGCTCTTTTTCCTGATTTGCGGGGAATTTACTCCATAAAAATGGTTGATCGGAACCTTGTTTTTGGGCCTGAAAACTATCGCGAAGACGATCCGATGGTCTCACCGGTGGGCACCCAGTATCTAAAACCAGATGAAAGAATTTTCACGGTTTTCGAAAACGGGAAAAGCATTGCAATTGGGCCGTTCAGAGACGAATATGGTGAGTTTGTCTCAGCTTTTGCGCCGGTAGTTTGTCCACGGAACGGCAGCGTTCTTTGCGTGATCGGCATCGATGTCGATGCCAGGGTCTTTAACTCGCTTCTTTTTTCAAGCAGGCTTTGGTTCAATATCGTCGCTGTTTTAATTTTTTGGATAGCCGGTTTGACTCTGACAATAGTTAGACAACGCCGCTCTTTAAGAGACCAGGATTGTTCCGAGTTCGTGCATAATGTCGAAACTTTTGCGGTAATAGCTCTTGGAGTGCTTTTTGCTTCGGTGATTTTTTTTGTTGTTGCCGAATTTGAGAACAGTCTTCATCAGAACGAGCAGACGCGAGTGTCTTCGCTTGTTTTTCATCGCGTGCAAGATTCCTTTTATCGACTTGAGAATCATCTTGAAGATTTGCTTGTTCGGGCCGGTGGCGAGAATCTTCGTCATACGACCTTTCAAGGCTTGTCAAAACAATGTCGTGAGGAGTTTCCCTTTGCTGAGTTAATTCTTTTCGATCCCCAGGAACCGGAAAAAGTATCGGTTGAATTTTTGGTTCAGGCCAAGGAACTGCTCGCCCAAAACAACCTGTCGAGAAACTTGTTCGTCGATGCTTCGTCGAAATTGTGCGTTATGCTCAAGGTAACTGATAAGCAGGGAAAACCAATTATCGGCGCATACCTGATCTCTCCCGATCGGTTTCTTGCATTCAATATTTCGGGAAACACAGGTAAAAGGGAAGGTCAGAACGCTTTTCTTTACCTTCTCGGCGAAGAAAAGCCAATGATCGGCGCAATGGCTAAGAATCTTCACCCAAAACTTCCCCCAAGTTTCTTGCTCTCAAGGACCAGAGGGCTTTACTTCCCCTTGTTCATTTTTGATCGAACCCTTGTTCTCAGGTTCCTGCAGCCCCAGACCAGTCTGGTTTACTGGCGCATCAAGGTGCCGGCTCTTGCCATGGCCTTCGCCTGTCTTTTTGTTTTCGTCGTCGTTTCACTAATGATACGTATGACCAGAAACCAGAACCGGCTTCTTGAGATTCAGGTTGAACAAAGAACCTGCGAGCTTCAAAGAAGTGAAAGCAGGTTTCGCGACCTGGTTGAAAGTCTTTCTGACTGGATATGGGAAGTTGATCTCGATGGAGTTTATACCTATTGTTACTGCAGCGGAGTCAAAGAGGGAATGATTGGGCATGATCGTATGGTTGGTAAAAAGTTTTACGAAATTCCCAGTCTGGTGAATAAACAGGCCGCTTTAGATTTTCTTGAATCTTTTGCTGAGAATCCTCGCTCCTTCTTTGATTTTGAAAACCTGTATGTGCTTGAAAATGGCGACAAATATTACTATTCCAGCAGCGGTGTGCCCCTTTACGATGAAAAGGGAAAATTGATCGGGTTTCGCGGTATCGCTCGCGATATTACCGGCAAAAGGGTCGCCGAACAGGAGCTGCAAAAGACTCGTGAACGCTATATGCTGGCGGTTAAGGGCAGTCGCGACGGTATATGGGATTGGGACATCGAGAAGAATCAGACGTTTTTTTCCAATCGCCTCAAAGAAATGCTTGGTTATCGGGAAAATGAACTGGCAGACAGCTTTGCGGCTTTGATTTCACTTATTCACCCTGAAGAAAAATCGGTGTTTGAAAAGTTTCTTGAAAGCTATTTACACGGCGAAACCGACGAATTCTCGATTGAGTTTCGTTGTCGGCACAAAAGTGGAACCTTTGGCTGGTATCAGGCTCGTGGGCTTGCCTTGCGCGACCATAGCGGCAAACCTTACCGAATGGCCGGTTCCTTAACCGATATTACTGCCAGACGCGATGCCGAAAGGGAAATCGAGCGAACTCTTCTCGAACTCGAACAGGTCATAGATGAGCTGCATCTGGCCAACGACCGGGCTGAAGAACTCAGAAAAAGTGCAGAAAAGGCCAGTGTTGCCAAAAGTGAATTTCTCGCAAATATGAGCCATGAAATCAGAACACCCATGAATGGGGTCGTCGGCATGGTTGATCTGCTGTTGAAAACCCCCTTGAATGAAGATCAGAAGAGATATGCCGAAGTGGTTAAAACCAGCAGTGAAAAGTTGCTGGCGATTATCAACGACATTCTTGATTTTTCCAAGATAGAAGCAAACCGTCTTGATCTTGAAAAAGTCGATTTTGAGCTTTTGCCGGTAATCGATGAGGTTGTCGACTTGTTCAGTCTGGCCGCAAGTGAAAAGAAAATCGGATTGAAGGTTGATGCCGATGAAAAAATCCCCCAGGTGGTTGTCGGCGACCCGAACCGCCTGCGCCAGGTTTTACTGAATCTGCTTGGTAATGCCGTTAAATTTACTGAAACAGGCAGCGTCACCATAAAAGTGACCTGTGAAGACTATCAGAAGAGCAAGACTAAGCTTCGCTTCGCGGTAATCGATACCGGGGTTGGCATACCCGAAGAAGCCGGAAAAAACCTGTTCTCAGCTTTCACCCAGGTTGATGGCTCTATCACCCGAAAATTTGGTGGAACAGGTCTGGGATTGGCCATTTCGCGTCAGCTCGTTGAACTTATGGGCGGCCATCTTGCTTTTACCAGCAAAGTTGGCGAAGGTTCTGAGTTCTTTTTCCAGATTCCATTCAGAGTCGTTTCGAAAAAACAGCGGAGCAAGCCAGAGCAGAATAATCAGCAGGTTGAGAATTTGCCGAAAGAAACGCCCAGGCCTATGCCAACTAAAGATTCACCGTCGCAAGACAAAAAAGCCCTGAAAGCTTTGCTGGTTGAAGATAACGAAACCAATCAGATTGTCGCTTCGACGATGATTGAAAATCTCGGATTTGTGGTTGAAATTGCCGGAAATGGCGTTGACGCAGTTAATATGATGCTTGAAAAAGAGTTCGACATGGTTTTTATGGACTGCCAGATGCCTGAGCTCGACGGCTTTGCCGCGACCCGGATGATTCGTAATTCCGGCCTTGAAAACAATCGTCGCGTGCCGATTGTTGCCATGACCGCAAGTGCCCTTGCCGGAGACCGCGAAAAATGCCTTGATGCCGGCATGAATGACTATATTGCCAAGCCATTCCGTATTCATGAACTGGAAGAAGTCATTCGCCGCTGGGTTGAGCTGGAAACCAAAGATTCAATCTCGCATTTACTTGGACCGGAGCCAAGCCAGGCCGATTCAGAAATTTTCAATTATGGCGATGTCCTGCAAAGAATGATGAACAACGCTCAACTGGCCAAAACTTTGATCAGATCATTCGTTAATGAAACTCCTTCGATCATTCTAAAAATTGAAAAGTCTTTTGCCGAGGGCAATCTTACCGATGCCGCCACTTTTGCCCACAGTATCAAAGGTTCGGCAGCCAATATCGGGGCCGAAAAGTTTTCGCGCCAGGCACGCCAACTTGAACAGCGCATCAAAAACAAGGAGCCCGTCGATTTATCGATCGAGCTGAACCTTCTTAACAAAACCTTTGCCGAACTTTTGCAGAAAATTGAAAATCGCCGTATTCTTTAAATGACTACAGGTGCCGATTAAAGATTTATGCCATTCGAAATAAAAGATAAACTTGTCGTTGCCGTTGCCTCGAGCGCTCTTTTTGATTTAAGCATTTCCGATGATGTTTTTAAAAAAAAGGGTTATGAATGTTATCGCCGTTATCAAAGACAAAATCAGGACGTTCCCCTTGAAAAGGGCGTGGCTTTTCCATTTGTCAGAAGATTGCTAAATATCAATCGTCGATTTCCGGTGCGCAAGCCGGTTGAGGTTGTGTTGCTGTCGAAAAACGATCCAGACACCGGCCTGCGTGTTTTTAACTCGATCAACCATTACGGGCTTGAAATAATTCGCGCCGGTTTCCTCAATGGCAAGTCGCCAATAAAATACATTCCCGCCTTCAATGCCTCGCTTTTCCTTTCTGCCGATGCTGAAGACGTTAAACAGGCGATAGAAGCAGGATTTCCTGCGGGAACCGTTCTCGGCAACAGCTTTGAAGATGACCCGGACGACGAAGAACTTCGTATTGCCTTTGATTTCGACGGGGTTGTCGTTGATGATGCCGCCGAAAAAGTTTACCAGGATACCCACGATATCGACCGCTTTCACGAATCGGAAATGGAACAGGCCAAAAAGCCCCTCGACCCTGGCCCTTTATTTAAACTATTCCGCCAATTGTCAGTTTTTCAGAAATTCGATCGTCTGAAGGAAAAGCGCAGCGAGGGTTATCACCGGTTCCTGCGCATCTGCATCGTCACTGCCCGAAGTGCCCCGGCCCATGAACGCGCCATCAACACCCTGCGAAAATGGAAAATTCACGTCGATGAAGCCTTTTTTCTCGGTGGCATGGAAAAGGGCAGGGTACTTGAAATTATGAAACCCCACATTTTTTTCGACGACCAGATGGTTCACCTCAAATCATCGACCGGTAAAAGCATTCCTTC